>JABDEK010000128.1 GCA_013287135.1 Acidobacteriota bacterium
GCAATAAGGGCGAAATCGGCGGCAGAACGCGCCACGATTGCAGCCAATCTGCTGAAAGGAACTAAGGAACGAAACAAAGACCTGGGACGCGAGTTCGACGATTGCTTTGAGATGGGTGATGGAGACGAAGTACTACGTCTTTTGATCGAACGTGCAAACGACGATCTCGCCCTACGCATCGCAGTTCGTCGCCACTGGCAAACTGCGCCGTGCGAATTGGCCGCTGCAGTCAACCGAATATCGACAGCTTGCGACGACTTCCGCGCTGCGGGGAGCGCCTACTGTACGGAATTGCGTGAGCTACCCGGCATCGCTTCGCTCAGAGGGAAAGGTGCGAAATGAGCACTCGGAGCGTCATTGCCCGCGTGACCGGAACCGAGGGAGCGTTCAAAGGGGTGTATCACCATTGGGACGGATATCCAACTTGGCTCGGTCATGCACTTTGGAAAATGTTGCACGACCAATTCAATGGCAATCTAGGTGCAATGTTGCAATTTGTGATCGACGACCACTCGGCGGGCTGGTCCAGACTGGACGACGAGTGCTACTGCCATCCCAAACGAGAACGCGATGCGGAACCGGCAGGAAATTGGTTCACAAACGACAACGTTGAAGGTTCCGGAGTGGAATGGGTATACGCCTTCGAGGAAGAGGCCAACCGCCTCTATGTTCGTGATCAAAACCACAAAGAAGATGCCGGGATCGTGGAGCTAGGAGAAGCCGAACCGGATTGGGGCAAGATCGAATGCGGAGAGAGTCTTGAACGATGTGGACACTACGCATGGAAACATTTCCCTGAGCTCGCCGGATGTAGGCTGGGCACGCAGACTTATTTGGGGAAACGGCCCCTCGAATTTCACGACGCCGTTGCGTTCCTACTCGCCGGAAGGCGCTACGTAAGCACAGGCTGCGGTGGAAACAGTGGCTACCTAAACGGCCCCGGCAAGAGATTTCCACGGAACGTTTTGGTCGCTACCGTTAAAGCAGCAAACGGTCGCCGCCTCGACATACCCGTGGCAGTCGTGACGGCGGAGGGATATCGTCCATATCCCGGTGTGGCCTGGGTCTATCCGCCGACCAAGCACAATCCCCAAGAGACCATCGTAGAGCCAGGGCATTCTACTGACTGACCATAACGGGGCTGCGCCCCGGAGCGCAGCCCCGCCGTACCAACACACTTGAAGTCGAGAACAGGGCCGCGCTCAAATGAGAGCTCGTTTTTTTTTGCGCGCCTTATCTGCCTTGCACCGTTGGGCGACTCGCTCTCTGTTCTCCGCACAATTCCGGGATTCGCTGCAAACGCAACAGAGAGTCAAGCGGAAGCCTGCTGTACCACGCGATGCGCATGCACCTGTCCCCTGCCCCAGTCGCCAGCGGTGACAGAGGCGCGCCCTACCTGCGTACCGTGTTGTTTCATTCGCCTTTCCTGCGACCACC
Source organism: Acidobacteriota bacterium (assembly GCA_013287135.1). Lineage (GTDB taxonomy): Bacteria > Acidobacteriota > Terriglobia > Acidiferrales > UBA7541 > Palsa-295. The sequence goes on from JABDEK010000128.1 coordinate 1,438, forward strand.
TAGCCACCCTTGTCTATCGCCACTTCCCTTTTTCTCCCATCGCTCTCAAGCACCGCGAGCGACAGAGAGGCTGCGCCCTGCGGCTCGGCGGTCTTCTGCTTCGCTATTGCGCCTGTCCAGGTTTTGGTTCCTCCCGCTTCGCGGGCACCCTCCAAGAAAGCAGACCTTGGCACTTGGGAGCAGCCTCACGCTCGCGCCCTCCGGGTGGTGTGCCTTGAGAGACTCAGGGCATCAAAAGGAGAAGTTCATGTTCGACAATTCAGTGAGGCTAGTTGGGTTCGTAGGCAAAGACGCGGAGGTGAAAACCACGAAGACGCAGCGTGAATTCACGGTGCTGTCCCTGGCGACAACGGCGTCTTGGAAAGACAAGAATGGCGACGGTTACATCAAGCGCACCGAATGGCACAAGCTGATCGCCTGGGGCAATCTCTCGACGTTTGCAGCGACTCTCAGGAAAGGTGCGCATCTGGCAGTGGAAGGCGAGCTCCGTTATCGCGAGTTCGTTCCGAAGAAACAGAAGAAGCAGAAGAACGGCGACAACAAAGTTCGTGTCGCCGAGATTCATCTTTGGAGAATCGCGAAGCTGGACCGCGCGGAAAAGCGCGACGCGGACACGCCCGCGCCCGAGCTGGGGCCCCAAGCGCAGGTCACTCCCTTTTAGGGAGTGTCCTTGGCAGGGCCGGCTTCGCTCCGGTCGGCCCTGCCCCGCTTTCCCGCTTTGCGGCCCTGGCACGGTTTATCCAATCTGTGTAACCTTGTCGCAACCGACGATCGCGTTCCCTTGCTGAGTCCAATCTGCGGAACTTCAGCCAGACATTTGAATCGCGCCGGAAGCGTGCTCGCTCTATCACTGAGTCAACCAGCGGAGAGCATCGCAATGACAAAAATGGATTGGGATCGAGTCCACAGGGAAGACCTCGGGAAAAGGCGCCGGGCAAAGTATGGCCCGGCCAAAAAGCGCCGCCTTAGGCTCTCTACACCAAAACGCAAGCGCAAACCGCCCAGATCCAAAAAGCCACCAGCGCTTCGACAGATGCTATCCAGCGGCACGGCCATGCCAGGATGCACGTGCGGTAAGCCAGTTGGATTCATGGGCCTACACAAAACTGCATGCCCTATGCGTCGTCGAAACGCGGTCAATGCGCTTGCAGCGCACAATCCCTCCCGGACAAACTTTGTGCTCTCAGATTTTTCGGGTGCGGTAAAAGCCAGCGGATATGCCGTGCTCCTAAAGAGACTCCTTGCGGACTGCCTGAAAGTTCTAACCGAGGTTCCTACCATCAACGCCGCTCAACGAGAAAAGTCGGAATCAGCCGTTCGAGCAATGCTGGAACAGCTCGAGACCTAATACCTCGGTGCCAAAGCTCTGTTTTATGACTCGGCCCCCGTTTGAGCGGCCCGCCGCCGTAGGATTCGTTTCCATCTCTCGTCGACTTGAAAGCCAACAATGAAAGCGGTAGCGCCCGCCACAAGAAACGCCAACGCAATCCACGAGCTGACGTGGCTCCCAACAACCCAACTGACCATGAATCCTACCAGCGAAACAAACGCGACGGTTCGGCAGACCACGGCGATCCGGCGTGAGTGCTGTTCGCGTCCATCTTCGCGATACGGATGATGCTTAGACCGCCACCACACTGGATAGATGACGCCCACGCTCAGAGCAACGACCACGACGAGGGCCAGCATTTGCAGCGGTTCAAAACGCGCACGAAGAAGAATCGCTGGGAGCGGAATCAGCACAACGATAAGAAGGCCGAGTCGGGTGTTCAAACGCCGACGATCACGATTGTATTGGTCTAAGGCAAGAGTTCTTGCATTCATCGATTTCACCTTCTGGCTAGCGGCCGAGTCCGGCTTGGCGTGGGGACCGTTCGTTGGTGCGACGTGGAACCAAGTCTTCGACATTTCGCTTACCGGCGATTACCTCACCCACGGCTTGCTCCGTTATCCGAGTCCAAACCGGCGTGCGGAACGACTCACCCTCAACAGCAAGAAATTGCACCAAGTCGAAGTCTTCCTTCCCGCGACCTTTCGCGTCCGGGTAATGTTCAATCCAAATGACCTGATCGGGCTTCAAGCTGTATTGGCCACGCATAGCCGTTGCGAGATGTTCCGCGAAATTGGTCACGGAAGTGCCGGGATTGTCTGGCAACTCCGTCGCGATGAATACGTATTTCCCATCGCTTCGCCGATGCACCTCAATGTCGCAGCACGAGTCGCAGTTCCAGAATCCCTTATAGTTGTAGCGCATCACTACGCAGCCTCGCCCTTACGGCCAACCAACGTTCCGCAATCGCGTTGAAGCTTGCCCTCAACCAAAACCACCGGGAATCGTTCCCCTGAAGGAGTAACCTCGACAGTTGTTTTTAGATCCGGGTCATATTCGTAGTGTGTTCCGTCTGGAAGCTGACCGTTTGGACCAGCCTGCAAGCCGGTGAGACTCCCAAGCGCATCCATTAACCGCTGCCGCTCTTTAGCGCTCATTTTGTCGTAGGTCACCATAGATGGCCCCCCGTGACGGTCGACTACGGCTCGCAGTCTGGCCGAACAGCCACACCCATCCGCGCTCCCGACGTTTGACGTTCCGGCGCGGAGGAGACACCAAGTCCCCTCACTTACTAGGGAACATCGAGAAGGGAAAAAGTAAGAAAATATTTTGCGCCACGAAAGAGTGGCAGGCCGCCGTCCTTGGACTTTTATGCTTGCTTTGGTGCCGGCATTGGGGTACCTAAAGGAATCCCCGGTCTGAGGTGAACAATGCAAACACAAGCCCCGGAAGGTCAGTATCGGGTAATAGGACTGGATCCAGTCGACACTCTCACATGGCCAAGCGGACCGCTCTGGAAAGACTGCGAAACCTTGGACGAGGCACGAGACTTGGCAGACCGCAATGACGCGTCGTACGCATGGGTCTATGTATACGACGACGCCGGCGAGCTTTTGTACGAGGGAGGCTGCCACGCGCAGCAACTCGAGAGAATTCGAGAGCTAAATCAAAAACCTCCCGGTGAAAATAAAGCGCAACGATAAGAAGGCCACGCCCGTCCCCTCAGGCGTCCGCCCACAACCTCGGTATTCCTAGCCTCGGCTGGTGTTCCTGTACTTCGCGGTACCATTGACCCATCCTGAAACCCAATGGCAGGCTGTCTCTGAGCTAGGTCGAGGCTCCGGCTCGTAAACCCAATGAACCCAGTCGATAAACCCGACCCCTACGGCGAGTGGGTCCTGTTTGGGATTAAGGACCGGCCTGACGGAACCCCGCTTCCCGTTGACGAAGACTTGTTGGCCGCGGCACGGAAATCCTGGCCGCGCGTTCTGGCACACGTTCGGGCCGAATTATTTGACAGAGAATTAGGCCCCGAGAGGACGGCGCTGGCAGCCGAGGTCTGGGACCGGGTGCTGCGGTCAGTTGCAAAGACGCGCCTACGGAATACTCATCGCCGGCCACCGATATCCGACCTGGAATCCTACTTGATTGGCGTCTTCCACCACCGCCTCAACCGGCTCCTGCGGCAAGAACAGAGAAGGGTCGAAACCATCGAGTTGGTTGCGTCAGTCGTTGATCTTGAGCGGTTCGAGGCTGCGTTGGACACAAGATGGGCCGAACAGCTCGAACGCGACATTGCCGCCCGGCAGATCACAAGCCGCATGAATCCGTGGACAAGAAAAGTTTGGCTTGCCCGACAGTACAAATATCCTTGGAAACAGATTGCCGGTTGGCTTGGCATCACCGAGCAGCAGGCAAAAATGAAGTACTACTACAATTTGGAAAAAATCCGGCAGGCTATTCTTCGCGAGCTGAAACGCAGAACGCCGAAGAAGCCGGGCTGAGTTGGGCTAGGTGTATATTCGCATGAAAGATGGAGCTCACGGAGGGAGGCAGATCTGAACGGCAAGACATATTCCCGGAGAGACGAGAGGCGCATCCTCGATGTGCTTGGGCGTGGTCTGCTCAAGGATTTCCCGAACCCCGAGCGTATCGGCTGCCCGGGGGCCGAGGTTCTAAAGAAAATCGCGTCTCATCAGATGCCGCTCTCGGAAGCGGAGAAATGGCTCGATCACCTCGGTTCCTGCAGCCCGTGTTACTCCGATTTCAAGCGATTCGCCGAAGCGCACGAGTCCCGCCGGAGGCGAACGCTCCTTGCGGCCGCCGCTGCAATTCTTTTGGCACTCGGAATCACCGGCTGGGCGCTGCTCCACGTGCGCAACGAAAACCTAGTAGCGGACACTGCCGTCCTGAATTTGAGGGACCGCTCTCCCGCGCGTGGTGGTGAGCCCATTCCTGGCGAGCAACCGCTGGAAGTTAGTCGGGCCGTAAAGCATCTCAATGTCTATCTCCCACTTGGGAGCGCTGAGGGACCTTACGAGATGCGCGTCACCACGACTGCGGGAAGCGCGGTCTTCGCCACAAACGGTGTCGCCTCTTTGAAAGATGGCGTTACCTCAATCCAAGTGGTGGTTGACCTTTCTTCTGCGTCCTCTGGGCGATATGTTTTGCAAGTCCGAAGGCCTAATTCAGAGTGGAACTCATATCCTCTCTTATTGAGATGACTTCGTTGCTATCAAGTTATGCCCGCCAATCGGACGTCCAGGTACCGGGACGTACTTTACCGATTACGGCTGCCAGGACTTAGTCGCACGCCCTCGGAGCTTTGCATTTGACTGCGCCCAGCGATAGCATTTTCTTGCTTTTCAACTATGGGTGGAATTTACATGAAGGCCCTCTTGCTCGGTCTTTTGGTTTGTCTGGCTTTGCTTGTAGGTACCATGTTGTGGCTCTCTTACGAGGACTGCACCGCATTGCCGGAGCGGCTCTACCACAGGATTGTCCTGCGAGATCAGGATTTTATCGGCCACAATGTTCGATTCAAGGTCCGAGGGCATGGCACTAGACTCCCGCCCAATGGCCGTCTCTCCGGCTTCACCACCATGCACGCCTCTGATTGCGTAGAAGTGATCATCGAATCTGAAGATGAGGGTTCCCCCATGCAAGCCAAAGATGAAATGGAAAAGAGGATTCGGGGAGCCTCTCGTGTGGTCGAACGAGGCCCCGAGGTTGACTTACAAGGGCATCCTGACGGAGAGTGGGCCGTCCTGCTACTTAGAACTGACGCGAGGGCAGAGATAGTTGTTTGGCTTGAGGGTGATAGAAGGCTGGGCATAATCGAGTCCGCTTCTTTGGCCCATGCCCTGGCGTATGAAAAGCTGATTGAAAAAGGATACAGGCTCGACGCCGATGGGTATGTCATCGCAACGGGCCAATAACTCTTGGTAAGTCGCCAAACCGGACATGTAGGGCCTAGTGTGCTGTCCCGTAAGTAACAGACAGGATCAGCAGATGCGATTGGATTGACCCCGCACAACTTAGGGTGAAGAAGTTAGCGAACCTATTTCCGGGACACAACACTAGTACCAGGTTGTCCGGCATCGGCGTTCGAGAGGTAGAACAGATACAGCGCTACATCCCCCTTACAATCTCAATAGCCTTCTGCATTTGAGGGTCCTGTCCTGTTAGAAGGTCGTCCGGCAACAGTTCGACTGAAACACTCGGGGTCACGCCCTTACCCTCGATGAGTTTTCCCTGCCACGTGAGATACGCAGCGACCGGCAATCCCACGATGTAGCCGGAACCAGCCTTAAACGTAGAGCCACTCAGCAAGCGCGCAGCCGTCTTTGTCCCGACGATTGTGGCAAGTCCATTTTCCTCGGCAAATGCAGCCAGCATCTCCCCGGCGCTTGCAGTGTGCTCGTTGACAAGGACCGCCACGCGACCGTGAAATTTCTGAGGACCGAGCCCTTCAGTGACCACGAGAATCGATTTGTCAATGAAGCCATATCGCAGTGCCAGCCAGAAAAGAGTGGCCTTGTGGGAAGGTATGTGGCCAAACCTTGGTAGCTTTTCTCTCGCATAACCTTTTTCCTTTCGTTTGCGAGTAAGGCTGTATCCGACTTCCTGCTTTCCGGGAGTCAAATAACTCATCAGCCGCAATCCACCGATGCCCCCTCCAGTGTTTCCGCGAAGGTCTACGATCAAGCGGGTTGAATCTTTAAGATGAGCGATGGCTGTATCAAACATTTTGGCAAGATCAATACCCACCGCTCCCGGAAACA
>JABDEK010000129.1 GCA_013287135.1 Acidobacteriota bacterium
AGTCCGAGAACTGGACGAGTTCTGCCGCAAGCTCCAGCAGAAGAACTTTTACATCACCAAGCTACCGAGCATGATGCCCTGGGGATGGCGACACGCTTATCTCAATGATCCCGATGGTCACGAGATCAGCCTGTATTGGGCCGGAGAAAATCGCATGAAGAAAACTATGATTAAGGCCGCGCAAAAAGCCGCCCGACAGTAATCATTCTGGGTATCGGTATATGCATGACTCTGATCTTCCTGGGATTGCTTCCATTGCCGTCGCGGTTATTTCATAAGCTAAGAAGAGGGTATACTACTCGGAATTGACTGGAACCACTCTATAAGTGGGTCCAGCTACCTCGCAATTGAGCCTCTCGAGCAGCAAGGACCTCCGGGTATCAATTACTTGAACAAGGATGCGTCTGCACAGAACCTCCCTGCAACGCTTCAAAGGACAAATACATGAAAACACCGATCGAGTTGGCCCAGGATCTGGAGGACTTCAAGAAGTCCAAACCTGTCGCGTCAAGCTATCAGGAAGAGATCCTTGAGAAATGCCAGACCCTTACCGCCCTTCAGCAACAAGTATATCGCAGCCTACTAGGAACGAACTTCGACGACCACCATGAAGCACTGAAGATCTACAAGCTACTTCAGTCCCTGTAAGACTCGTTTGTGAAGCGGTAGTAACTCCGCACGATCGTCAGACACCAGCCAGAAAACAGAAGTCAGCTAGAACCTTGTCTAACTAACCGGCTTAGGCATCGAATCTTCCTAGCTCAGACCCTGCCAGCGAATAGTGGAGAGATAAAAGGCTACCAGCATCAATGTATTCATAGAGACTTACGAGCTATTAGCGTGACAAAAGTGGCGCATTGCAATTTGGAGCAAGCATGCGATTCGGAGAGATGGCTGGTCTTCACGTCGAGGATCTCGGCTTCTCGGAGCTGATCGTTCACATCAGACGATCGACTATCATTCATCGGGAAGCGAGTCCGAACAGTAACGCGGGCCACCGAGAAGTGAACGTAAATGCAAGTCATATATTGGTGATCGTATATCGGGCCGAGCGAAGCGGAACTCCACTGGTCAATGGTAATGTGAATCGCTATGTTCTGAAGTCACTCTGCAAGGAGATTGGAACTCCTGTGAGCACCACACATGCGTTCCGACACGGAAGAGTTTCCGTTCTCCAACAGAATGGTGTTCCTGGTGATTTGATCAAGCGTTAGGTTGGGCATTCATCGCTCAAGACAACGAGTAAATATAGTCACTTCACTCCGGAATTCAGGAAAGAAATCGCTCGACATTAATATAATTGCGAAACGATCATGGTCCCAAGCGGTCCCAGCTTGAAGCCTCTAAAACATTGCTGTAAAGTGTTTTAAGTTGCTAAATTCGTGGGCGTGTAGCTCAGTTGGGAGAGCGCATCGTTCGCAACGATGAGGCCGGGGGTTCGAGCCCCCCCACGTCCACCAAATTCCCTTACAAAACGATGGTTCTTGAAGTGTGCGACGTTGAGGCGATTTGCGTTGTACCTCGGTTGTACCTTTCGGCAAAGTAGACCCTCGAAAACATTCACTTTCTGCTTGGTTGTACGCCGGTTGTACCGTGGAGGGTTGGTGCTAAGATTCGCAGTCTGCCTTGCCATGGTGTTGGTGACTACCAATAAATTCTCTCGCGACCCCTGTCGTCTTTCGCCCGCCGTTTCCGATTATATAGATAGAAGGCCCGAAGCAATTAACGAAGAAAAAGGAGAAAGCAGATGAGATTGTTAAAACAGGCTCTGGGAGTTTTCGGCGCTTTGGTTGTCCTTGCGGTAATCGTAGCGTTTGTGGCACCCAACCGGGCACGCGCCGTCGCGGCGACGCTGGTGCAAATTGTTCCCGGTACCACCACCCACGTAGGCCAGCACGAGAGCCAACTGGTCTCGTTGATTTGCCTCGGCGGCTTTACACATTGCTTTGAAATCGATGGCGAAGGAGGGTATTCGTCTTCTACCGCATACGTGGTTCCATCAGGCCACACCCTCATCGTAACTGATTATCAATTTTATTATTCTCCTAGCACAGGCGTCGCAGGAGCTTTTGGCGGCGATAGCTTTGTCGCCGGCCCCAATCGAGCTCTTGGCAATGGATACGCCATCAACGACATAAACGGTGTCTCAGCCGGACATGAACATTATGCGAGTGGCATCCGTGTTAGCTCGGGAGTCACAATCTATGACACCGCGGCTTCTGCCGGGCAGGGATATGCCCACATTCAGGGCTACCTGGTTCCGAACGACTAGCGTGAGCGCGGCGAATCCTGCCATCGAATCCCAAGTAGGAATGGCGTTCAGGGTTTCGGCTGAGGACGCCATTTTTATTCTTACTACCTCTCAATAAAGACTAAGGACTATCAAGGTGCTGTCGGCTCTACTTCACCGACCCACTTCCAAAAGTCTGTGTGGTATGAGAGCGGGAACTGAGTGTTACGATTTTTCGGGTTGATGAATCATTTCTCGAAAAGCGTTGAAGATACTACTGGCATCTTGTTGCAAGGTTGGAAGCGGTCGGTTCTGTCTTGGTTCAGCCTGAAATGGAGAAGCGACGTTCTCCGTTAGTGAGTATTCCGCCCTTTGGGCGGGGATTTTCAAGGCATGGGGGTCTTTCGATCCGATGGAGGTTGGACGGCGCAAGAACGAGCTCTCACGCCCCCGTTCATCGTCTCGATGAGCCCACCGGGATATCCCTCGGCATGGTTGCGTCCCCGCAGTGCCCGCTTCCGTTTCGCCCGGCAAAATCATTGTAACTCCGCAACGAGCTGCCGTTTCTCAACATCCGGTTTGCCGTGACTGCGCCGGAACCCAGACCGGCCAGACCCGAATCGTGAGTTGTGATCGCCTGGTTTCGACAACTATCTATGCTATTTGGGGGTCTGCCAATAAACGAGTTGTACATGTCAGGCCCTTGCCGCCCATTGATCCGATATCCGTCCGAGGCAAATCTTAGCGTGATTTTTCGGTCAAAAGTTGAGTAATCCGCCGGGGTTTGATCGTATACAGGATATATGTCGGCTCTACCCATGACATTGAATATGACAGCCGAAACCGAAACGGCAAAGATTGCGCGAGGCTTACGTGAGAGGGATATGGAGCTTCTTGCAGACCTGGTGGAGCGCTGTCAGCATCGACTGGTGCGCTACCTGCTATACCTCACCGGGAGGCGAGAGTATGCGGAGGACCTTGCGCAGGAGACCTGGATTCGCGTGCTGCAACGGGGCAGCCAGTACAACGGGCGGCAGCGGTTTGATCCATGGCTGTTCGCGATCGCCCGCAATTTGGCAATAGATTACCTCCGGAAAAAACGAAGAGCGGTGGCAACAGTATCCTTGCCAAATGATCGCGATGCAATGCTGCTGTTACCCTCCTCCGATCCTTCCCCATTCGAAGCCGCGGCCCGAAGCGAAGACGCAATGCGTCTGGCCGGCCGGCTGCAGATTCTGCCACCGCTGTATCGCGAGGCTTTGCTGCTGAGGTTTCAAGAAGACCTGTCTCTTGCGGAGATGGCTCAGGTCTTGGGCGCCCCTACTACAACGGTGACGTCCAGAATCTATCGCGGTCTTGCAGCACTGAGATCCGCATTTGGGGAGGGTGATTCGCATGGAGGGTGACAAGAGATTTCGCGAGCTTATCGACAGGTCTTTCGTAGAAGAGGTTTCAGAGGGCGAAAGACAGCTCATCCATGACCACATCCGCGACTGTGATGGCTGCAAGCGCTACCTCGAGCTAACTGCGCGTACGATTCGGGGGTTGCGGGAATTCACCTTTACGAGTGAACCAGATTCGAATGCCCAGGTCCGTGAGATTCTTGCGCATCATACCGAGACAATGCGCCAGCACAACGTGCAATTCAAGGTCTGGGCTGCATTTGCTGGAGCGCTCTCGATGTCAATTGTGGGATCGGCACTTGTCTACCAGGTGGCCAAGCTCCTGACGGTCCCAATGTATTTCGACACTGCTGAAGTCCAGGTAGGCGTGCTCGTCTTTTGGCTGCTGCCATCTTTTTGCTCGGCCTTACGTCTGCTCGCGGCGCCTGGTGAGAATAGAGGTATTGCATGACACAGCAATCGGCGGTGCTTTTGATAGCGTTCTTGGCCGGGCTTGTAGTTGCGGCTGTCTTGTTGGGAACCGCAAGACGGAATGTTCTACCCAGGTCTGCAATGGTCATCGCAGCACTGGCGATCCCGATTTGGGTAGTCTATTTTGCTTCCAGCCAGGGCCGTTCCTTACTTGCTTCCAAAGGATTTCTCCGTACCATGCCAGAAGCGCTTTGGTTTGGCTTGACGTTTGGCGTCTTCACCGCGGCTTTTTTCCTTGCCCTCGGATATATTTATGGGGACGCAAAAAGGCGTCAAATGCCTGCTTGGGCCTGGGTGATTGCCGCTTTCCTCGTACCCAATTTGATTGGATTCATCCTTTATTTTGTGTTCCGCGGGCCTCTCCTTGGGCCTTGCAGTTCCTGTGGCAAGCCTATTCGAGGGGGAGAAGCATTCTGCTCACACTGCGGATGCTCGCAGGGTTCCCGTATCGGACGCATCACAGCTGACAATCGCACAATCTGAAGTAAAAAAGGTAGTAGTAACCTTGCATCGCACAAAACGGAGGACGGTATGAAACGTGAGCGCGCCTTACAGGTAGTGTTGGTGTTGGTGGGCTTGTTTTATTGCTTTTGGGGCTATCTCCTGTTCGACGATCTGTGGCACTCTAGGTGGCTTAGCGGGCATAGTGACGTCATGCCGATGTTCCTGAGCCTTAACACGGCGCTTGGGGTCTGTCTGTTGGTGGCCGTTAATCAGCCGGCCAAGCATCGCTTGATGATCGCCTACGGGGCGTGGTCAAGCCTTGCCCATGGGTTTACGATGACAATCATGTCGGCGCAGTCCGTGGCGCACGGGATGCACAGGAAGGATAGCCCCCAGGACATTGTGATCTTTGGCGTGATTGGAGTCACGCTGCTTGCACTCCTCCCGGCAAAACAACCATCGCCGGCCGGCGCGCCTATCAGTGAGCCGCGCGTTGCCGAACGCTAGAGAACCTGGTCCACCGCCGCGCGCATACCGAGATGCAGGGACTCCTCACGGAAGCGCGGCGATTCGCTTCGTTGACTATATGCTGGGCCTTGCCGCTGTGCTAATTCTGCATTGTCGGCTAACGAGAGCAATCCGTTTCATCCATCACGCCGCCCCCTGGCGGCGATTCTTCCGCTGTTCCTTCGCCGCGTCCAACTTCCGATCCCGCTCGAGGTGCTTCAAAAATAGCGCGCTCATCTCCATCGTTTCTCTCCTTCGCTCAGTGCTTCGTCACGAAGCGATTGCAGTGAGCCGAAACCATCAATTTGAGTTTCGGGTAATGAACGGCTATCACGTATTCCTTGAAAGCGAAGAGGCCCATCATGCCCCCGTACTCTATTTTGGATTGCTCTACAGAGCTTTCCGACAATTCTCGCGCCGTTTCGTTGCGAATCTGGGGAATGTCGGATAAGATCGTGGGCGATTGTCGCAAGCAGATATTTGCTGGGGGGAGTCACCATGCTGAATGGTCGCGTTGTCCCGGTTCTCGTAGCTCTGATCATGCTGTCTTCCCCAGCGCTCGCCGGCACATGGTATGTCGATGGGGTCAACGGCGACGACGGCAATAACTGCAAGACGAAAGCGACTGCCTGCGCCACCATCGGACATGCGATCTCGCTTGCGGCGTCCGGCGACACCATTCAGATTGCCGCGGCTACCTACCAGGAAAATCTAAGCATCCCGTTTAACCTGACGCTAAACGGCGCCAAGGCGGCGACCACCATAGTCGACGGCACTACTACCAGCAATGTCTTCACGGTCGGCTCCGGCATCAGTCTTACGCTATCGAATCTCACCATCAAAAGGGGTGTCGGCTACACGGGTGGCGGAGGCGTCGACAATTCCGGCACGCTTACCGTCAACAAAAGCAACTTCTACGTGAATACGGCGCTCAGCGGCGGCGCCATCCTTAACACCGGGATGGCGATCATCAGCGACACCACCTTCAGCGGGAACAGCCCCTATTTCTTCGGACGCAGCGCGAGCTGCGGCGCCATCGACAACCGCAGTTCGATGACGATCACGGCCTCGACCTTCTACAACAACTATGCGAACAATAATTTCACCTCCGGCGGCGCCATCTGCAACGGCGGCACACTGACCATCACGGCCAGCACGTTCAGCACTAATTCGTCGCAAGGGAACAACGGGGGCTACGGTGGCGCGATTTATGCCTATGCGGGGACCCTCACCGTGACGAACAGCACCTTCAGCCAGAACAGCGCCACGACGAGCGGCGGCGCCATCTACAGCGGAGGGGGAACCGTAGAGATTCGACGTTTGGCAACAGCTTTGTGAGTATCGGCGGCGGCGGGGAGCTCGCCAACGCGGGAGGCTCGTTTCTTATCCAGAACAGCATTGTCGCGAACACCGCGAACGGCGGGAACTGTGCCGGCATGATCACGTCCGACGGCTACAACCTGAGCAGCGACAGTACGTGCGCCTTCAGCAATGCGGGTGATCTGAACAACAAGAATCCAAAGCTCGGCGTGCTGTACAAGAACGGAGGTCCCACGGAAACAATGGCGCTGCAGAAGGGCAGCCCGGCGCTTGACGCCGGCAATCCCGCTGGCTGCCGTGACTTCTCTGGCATCCTTTTGAAGACCGATCAGCGCGGCCTGCCGCGTCCCGGGAGAGGGGAAACCACCGGCTGCGACATGGGCGCGTACGAAAGCCAAACGCAGTGACTTAGCTCATTCCCCTGAAAGACCGATCTCACGTCTGAGGCGTGGGAGTACGACCGCGATGAGAGAGAGATTTACGGCGGCGGGAATTGGCTTCCCGAGCCGACCGATACCCTATACCCCATCCAAGCGCGCTTGGCTAGAATTCCACTCCCACCACTCACACACTCTTAGAAATATCAAAGCGCTCAGAGGCGAGTGAACCAGCGGGAGGTCGGCGTTAGGGTGATGGGTTGCCTGTGAAATTTTGTGCCGTACTTTGTGCCTAACCCTGCCTGAGCACCCCAGTCTCCGGCTGTCCCCTGGGGTCACCGCGTGTCAAGAGCGGCCAGCGTAAGCGAAACGCATCGCGGGTGTTTATCGTCACTTGTGGCCGCTGCTGTCACTTGCCGCCAGTCTCACTCGGCTTGTTCGCAACGATGAGGCCGGGGA
>JABDEK010000130.1:0-684 GCA_013287135.1 Acidobacteriota bacterium
GGTTCCGCGATAACTGCAATTCGTTCGGATTGATATTTGGAAACATCGATCCAAATACGGCGCGGGCTATGGTTTATGTCGGATTGAGTGACTGCAAATACATTCTCCGCCATTGCGTAAGAGCTCTGTAAAGCAGCTGGTTGCAGGCCGCATGACGAGAACGCGCTTCCGAATGCATCCATGCCCTCCGCGCGTACCGGCTCCGAACAGTTAATCAAAGCGCGCAAACTGCTTAAGTCATATTCTTTTCGATCTTGCGGCTTCACGCGACGAGCCAAAAACTGGAGTGTGAAATTTGGAACCCAAGACAAAGTGCACTTGTAGCGAGAAATCAAATACAACATGCTTTCCGGCTGCATCACCCAGTCCGTCGGAGACTGCATTACCACATGCAAATGATAGGCCATCGGAAGAACGAAGCAGGCGATCAACCCCATGTCGTGATAAAGAGGAAGCCAGCTATACACTCGATCGCTCGATTGAATTTTCAGACGTTCGCCCAGATGAAGCAGTTGCCGCAGGACAGAGCCATGCGACAAAGCCACTCCTTTTTGTAGGCCGGTAGTTCCCGCGGAATGCTGAATGAAGGCCAAGTCGTCTTGATGACAACGAAATTGGGGAGCGGCCACAGCCTCCGTTGCGGGCGGCACAACGCTGACACGAATTAGTTTTGATTGATCGCTA
>JABDEK010000130.1:694-7196 GCA_013287135.1 Acidobacteriota bacterium
GACTTACGGATTCCAAAAACTCGAGCGGGAATGAATCATCGACCACAACCAATTTCGCCTTCAAGTTTGCCGAGACGCCCTTCAGCCCAAAGCGGTACTTTGCAGGCTCCACTTTAAAAGTGGGATACGCGAGGATGGCCGGCACAGCTCCTAGAAGCATCGCGCCTGCGAAAGCGGCCATCAACGCGACTCCTTGCGGCATGACCAGAATTACGGTGTCTCCCTTTCCTAGGCCGTGCGAACTAAATAGAGCCGCTTGAGAGTTTGACCACTGTCTGAAGCCGCCAAAACTGAAAGTGCACTCGTCGTCATCGTCAAACCACATGGTGACGAAGGGCTGAGCTTCGGGAGCAGCCGCGAGAGCTTCCGTCAGTGTGGCGTATGGAATTGAAACAGGTGAATGCGAAGGAGACATGAGCGGTCTAAGAATACCTGAGTTGTCTAATTTCCATGCGGCAGGACGGAGAACATTTTATCGGCGATGATCTGGTTGCCGGCGGGGCCGGTGTGGCTGAAATCGACGAACAGCGCGTCGGTATTTTTGTCAAAAATATTCGCCAAGTCGAAAAAATCTTCTTTCCGATAATTTTCAAACAAATTGTAGGTCGTTTGAACCACGGCGTCGCCGCCCGGATGATCGCTTAGTTCCGATTGGCGCAGGCGGATCTCGTCCGGCGCAAGTAGTTTATGACCGGCGAGCAAAGTGGGTTGCCAGAAAAATGCGCAATGAAAACCGTACGATTGCGCCAATAGGTCGGCAAGGCGAATATTCTTCAAATAATTGTCATAGGTAATTTCGGCCATGGAGTTCCGTTGTTGTGGAGTTAAGTGCGCGCGGTCGATACCTGCGCCGGTTCCGACGAGCATAGACCGTAGCTCCATTAAGGTGCGATACGTATTCGTTCGTTTCAGATATTCCAGGCTCGCGCCATTGTTGCCCAGGCTCTCAAACTCGTTCTTCGTCTGCAAAAAATTAAAGTGTGCATCCGGGACATTGGATTGGTAGGGCAGATAGGAATCGGTCACGCCATCGTAGAAAATCACAAGATCGGGTTTTTTGGCAGCTTGCTTAAGGGAAAGCATCAGCTCAATCAGTTCTTGTGTGCTGACCCAGCCTTTCTCGCCAAAATTCTTGACGCAGACCTTGCGACCGGCGTCTTCATACTTTTTCGCCAGCAGGGAGGGAATGGTAGACCAGTCGGGCACTCCTGTTCCCCACAACGAGGAATTTCCAAATATCCAGATGGTGTAGTTCTGGGTGTCGCAGGAAGAATAATAAGTTTTTCGAATGCCGGAATTATCGACGTTGATGGTTAGACCTGAAAACGGGGCGCGGCGCCAAATCACGTAAGACTGGTACTGCAGGCGGTTGATCGTCTCCTTCCATTCACGCCGGTAAGACTCAGTCCAGGGCTGGCCCTGGTAAATCGAAGGCGGTGGCGTGATTTCGACCACGGCCGTGTATTTCTGATCGAGATAACAAATGCCCTCGCCGAAGACAAGAAGTGCAACTAGGATTGTGACGCAAACACAAAATCGCACGAGGAAGTTTTTGAGAGGGATAGGCATTACTTATCCGAATGTGGCGTCAACGTAGAAACCTCCGGGCATTCAATCGCGAGGCTTGCGCTAGAAAAGACGGTACAACATCGGTTGCGTTATTGTCTGGTCTGGCTGAGCAAGCACGAACACATAGACTGCGACAATGACAGCCAACGGCGCAATCCACACCCAGCGGTCCCTCGCAATCATTCCAATTATCGCCGGATATTGCGGAGATGATAACGTTGCAGCAGCGAGCCGGTCCAGAAAGCTTGCAACGCCAAGGCAAGCAAAATAACCGACCATAACAGTCACCACGAGCAAATACATGCTATCAGGCAAGGCGCGATAAAAATACGATTTCGCCGAGAACACCGAGGAGAGCATGGTCCACGCTTCGGATCGTGAATTAGCGCGAAACAAAATCCATCCCAGGCATATTGCGGCGAATGTATAAGCCCATCCCAAAATCGCGATCGCAAATCCGCCGGAGGTTATACCCACGCGGCGCTCGATTTGCTGCCACTGCCGATGCAAGACCAGCAAGATTCCTTGATACGCACCCCACAGGATAAATAGCAAACTGCCGCGATGCCAAAGTCCGAACAGGACCATGGCGATTATTAGAGCGAAATACCGCCACAGCAGGCCGCGTCGCAGCGATGCCAGCGGCAAAAATACATAATCCCGAATCCAAAACGAAAGCGACATGTGCCATCGCGTCCAGAACACCGACGGTGAAGTGGAAAGATAGGGGCCATTGAAATTTTCCGCCAACTCAAACCCAAATATTCTGGCGGCGCCAATTACCAAATGTGAGTACCCCGCGAAATCCATGAATAATTGAAAACCATAACCGATCGCCAGGAGCCAAACGTCGAGCGCGCTCCAAGGAAGGTTCATGCGATCGAAGCCTCCGTTGATTCCCTGCCCCGGGGCCAAACCATCAGCCAGCAATTGCGCCACCGCCAACATTAAAAATCCGATTGCCACCCGCCGAAGTCCGACACCGTAGCCGTCCCACAGCGGCTTTTTTTGACTTCGAAATTGCGGCAGCATATTGCCGAGCCGGCAAATTGGGCCGGAAATCACCGTGGGCCAAAAAGCCATGTACAAACAGAACTCCAGAAGTGACGGGTCCAGTTCTTCTTCCCTGTAAATGTCAAACAGATAGCTAAGCGCCTGGAAGGTCCAGAATGAAATTCCCACCGGCAAAATTAACTGGCCGAAAGCGTGGAAAGAAGATGGGGAGGTG
The DNA here is from genome assembly GCA_013287135.1 of Acidobacteriota bacterium. Taxonomy (GTDB): domain Bacteria; phylum Acidobacteriota; class Terriglobia; order Acidiferrales; family UBA7541; genus Palsa-295. Next base: position 3,492 of record JABDEK010000130.1, read on the forward strand.
TTCGCAAGGCCCGGAAGATACTTAAAGATCCCGAGAAGAAGCAGATTGAATGCAATTCCCAGCCAGAGACGACCCAGTGTGACGCGACGTTTCAAGTATGCGCCCAGACAATAATTGCAGATTGAGCTGAATAATAAGACTCCGAGAAACCACGGCTCCCATAGCAGGTACAGAGCGTAGCTCACAGCGAGCAAAAGTATTTGGCGCACGCGGATAGAACGGACAAAAACTACTGCCGAGAGGCTCGCCAGCCAGCCGAGCGTGTAAGCGAGAAGCTTAAAGAACATCCATAGGCCGCCTTGGAATGAGCGCAGATTCTATTTTTGGCTCCGAGCCATTGTCAATAGATGCGGGTTCCGGGCGGATCGCAAAGTGAGTCGCCAAGAGCCAAGGTGTGTTGTTATGGGGCATCTTCGACCGAACAACCAGGGTATCCGCCGTTGCGTAACGCAAGCTCAGTGGTTGGAGCAGGATGGGTGCCCGCGTGAGCTCGATGGATCGCCATTAGCGGGAAAGCTCGCGTAACGCAAGTGTACGATCCGGGGACTATAGGTCAACGATGTGACTTTGAATTCGTGGAAAGGCCGATCGATTGGATTTTGCAATGAGCGAGAGAGTCTTCCGGCTCGGAGATGCCAAACCGACGATTTAGCTACAATTTCTTTAGAAGCAGAGTCGCAGTCTTCAGAGATTGGCGATCCTTGAAAAAATCTTTCCAGGGATCGGCGCGTTTTAATCGTTTTTGGTAATTGTCGAGATTGAAATCCGCGGGATCGAGCGAAGGCTTCAGTTCGGACCACTCCAAGGGCGTCGAAAATGGCGCCTTGGGCCGCCGTCGAACGGAATAGGGTGCAACAACCGTTTGGCCAAACCCGTTTCGAAATGGATCCAGATAGACGCGTTGGCCGCGCGCTGCGATGGAATGCTCGACAGTTAAATCTTTTGGATGCGCCGCCGCGACTCTCGCCACAACAGCCTGTGCGAAAGACAATACCTCATCCGCATCCGGTCCCAAACGGATGGGAATAAATATGTGTACGCCGCGGCTGCCGGAAGTTTTGGCGTAAGACGTTAGTTTCAATGTATCCAGGGCCTCTTTCATTACGACCGCCGCTTGAGCCGAATCGGAAAATTTTCCCGACTGCGGATCCAGATCGAAGCAAACCCAGTCAGGTTTGCGTCCGGAGCTCGCGCGCGTTCCCGCAACATGAACGGCAATGCAACCAAGATTAACCAGGGCCAGCTGAGTTGCAAGCGAGCCGCCCACCACGTAGTTGGTGTATTCGGCGGACTTTCCGACATGCTTGATACGCTTGGATGGCGTACCGGCGGGCATACCTTTCGGCATTTCCTTTTGGTAAAAACACGAACCGAGTATTCCATCCGGGCAGCGTTCCATCGAAAGGATGCGGTCGTCGACGTAAGGCTCGAGCTTGGGGAAAATTTCCTGGTAATACCTTGCAAGGTCGCCTTTCGTGTACCCATCGTCCGGCCAAAAGACTTTTTCCGGATGTGAAATATTCACCGGAAATTCTGAGCGGGCCGTTTTCTGGGGCTTTGCACGTTTCATTGAGAACTCCCCGGCAGAGAAACTTCTCGCGCGTTTTTATCGTCACGAAGGCCGAGAAAAACGGGCTGGCGCAGTTTGTTGTCCTCTGTCAGTTCCTGATAAGTAATTTGCGCAACAAGTCTAGGCGATAGATAGGTGACATCCTTCGCGCGCGGAGGATCAACTAAGTCTGGCTGTTTGCGAATGAGCGGCCGAAACTTTCGGTAAAGTGAACTCAGAGACTCCTGGTTAAATCCGGTACCCACTTTGCCGACGTAGCAAAGCTTTCCTTTGTCATACGCACCGAGAAGGAGGGCTCCGAAATGTTCGCGTGAGCCCTGAGGTTGCGTAAATCCCACGATCACGAACTCATCTTCCTGATGCACCTTAACCTTCAGCCACTTGTTGGAACGCCCTTCCACGTAAGGCCAAGCCAAATCCTTGGCCACTAATCCTTCGAAACCTTTTCGTTTTGCAACGCGATAGGCCGGAAGACCATCGGCAGCGAGTATGCCGGACGGAATCAAAACACTGGATGAATCGGCGGCGATTGCCGCCTCCATTGTTGGACGTCGCGATGAAAGAGGTTCTCGCATGAATGACTTTCCATTTTGGTAGAGACAATCAAACACCGCGTAAACGAACTCCGATTTTCCCTGCTGCAGAAGTTGGAATCGCGAAACCCGTTTGCGATCGAATACAACCACCTCGCCATCCAGCAAGAGCGTGCGAGAAGGAAGTCTTTGGATTGCCGCCGCAACCGGAGAAAATCTTTCGGTGCGATCGATTGAATTTCTCGAAAGGAGCTGCACTGTGTCTCCTTCCTTATAGGCTACGATTCGATAGCCGTCGTACTTCTCCTCGTATAACCAACCTTTTCGATTGAACGGCTCGCGCACCAACGTAGCCAGCATCGGGCGAATTCGAAATGGAATTTTGTATTTCAAAATCGTTTTCGAGCAGCGGCTACGGTCTTAAGTTGCGCGCTTTCGGGTTTTGGCGCGTGCCACAGCGCGTTTTGGTCTCGCGGATCGTTTGGGCGCGTTGCTTTTGCTCGTCGGATCCCCGCTAGCAGCTTTCGCCACATCTCCGCCGCCTTCTCTGGCGATATCCGCCAATAGGCGCTTGTTGAGTACGGAGCGAGCGTCTTCGGTGACATCTCGTGTAGAGACATATTGATCGCGATGCTTTATCAGCAGCCAGGATCTATCGGAGCTTCGTCCGTAGCCACGCGTTCGCACCAGGACCCACGAGCCTTTCAATTTTTTCCCATGCAGAGTGAACTTCAAATCTCCCTTTTTCAACGCGGCATCCACGTCCTCCACTTCCGGCTCCCAGGTGCCCTTATCCCACACCATGACCGTGCCGCCGCCGTATTCTCCTTCGGGGATCACGCCTTCGAAGTTTGCGTAATCGATCGGATGATCTTCCACCTGCATCGCAAGACGCTTCACCGAAGGATCCAGCGAAGGGCCCTTAGGGACCGCCCACGAAAGAAGTGTGCCGTGCCATTCAAGGCGAAAATCATAGTGGAGATTTGTGGCGCGATGTTTTTGAACCACAAAAATAAGATTGGAGCCTTTTTCTTTGCTGTCTGAAGCCTTTCCTGATGGCTCGGGGGTGACGCCAAAGTGACGCTTCTTCTGATATTCGTTTAATGTCATCGCGATCTTTTTCTCCAGCAATTTCTACGATTGAATGTCCTAAATAGCTTTCGTGGTCGAAATCAATCGGCGTGATGATGGCGACTTCCGGCGCCACGATATTTGTGGCATCCAAGCGCCCGCCCATTCCCGTTTCATAAATCGCAAAATCAACTTTGAGGTCGGCGAAAGCAACAAAGGCCAACGCCGTTACGCATTCGAAAAACGTGGGATGTGCTGCGAGCTTGCCGGAAGCCATCAAAGATTCGATGCTAGCGCTCACGCCAGTCCATATGCTCGCGAAAACTTCGTCGGAGATATTTTCGCCGTTGATGCGGATGCGTTCGTTGATCACTTGCAGATGCGGCGAAGTGTAGAGTCCGGTGCGCAGACCGGCCGCGCGAAGAATTGATTCGAGCATCGCCGCCGTGGAACCTTTGCCATTGGTTCCGGCGATATGCGCGCACGGCATTGCCAGATGAGGAGAACCCAAAGCCTCGGCGAGTATCTTGA
>JABDEK010000131.1 GCA_013287135.1 Acidobacteriota bacterium
TCCGGGGATCGTCGTTCGGATTTGCTTTTGATCGCCGCGGCCGAAGCCGAATAGGTCTTTCCTCATTGTTGGTTGCCATTAGTGAGTACCTCCTCCAGAGTAGCCTTGTTGCGAGTAGCTACTTCCTGTGCGGCGTGGTGGAGAATCTTGGTGTATCGCGCCCGGGCGCGGGCGCGAGCCGCGGGGAGCACGTCGTCGGGGGGTTCAATCATGCAGGTGAGTACGTACTGCAAAAGCGAGTTCGTTAAGGCAAACTGGCTGTGAGCGAGAGTGAAGAGTGACTGCACTTCTTTCGTGAGATTCCTCAGCGTGGCCGCAATGCGAGCCTCCATTTGACTTGTCGCTTCGGTGTTGTCGGTCTCTCGAAGTTCGTGCTCACAGGCTGCGATCAGGAATGCCTGCTCAGAGCGGAAGCCGCGTTTTTTGACAGCGGCCAGAACTTTCTCCCGTAGTTCGCCTGAAGGGTACCGATAAGTGCGACAGATCGTTGTTTTTCCCACAAAATGCTCCTTTCAATAGCGGTATCACGGCGATACCACTTCCGGTCGACTGTGGTATCGGCACAAACGCATGAAACATATGTAGTTAAGGCCGAAAAACAGTACGAAGTAGCCCAAACCCTTTATGTTCCAATACCCACCACCATACCCATCCACCCTCACGTCTCCTCCTTAGTCCTGAGTTTTCTTGGGTTTACCAGTCCCTAACCCAGCCGGTTCTGTCCGAACCTGTCCCTACTTGTCCGAAGTAGTCTCGCGCTGTCCCTTCTTGTCCCATTGCTCGATTCCATTTGCATTCAACGGTTCGACAGTGCTATATACATACACCACGCATGTTTTTGTCAACTCCAAATCGCTACCGCCAGACTTTGGAGAAACTCGCTGCCGAGCCACCCAGCACCAAGACCGCGCTCATTTGCTCACTACTGCCTGACATCGAATCTGCCCTCGCGTCGGGAAAGAGACGCAAACAAGTGTGGCAGTGCCTCACTGATGAAGGCCTCGACATCAGCTACGACACCTTTCGAAAAATCATTCGCCGGCTTTGCAGCAAGCGACCACTAGCCGCGGCGCCAAGCGGGAAAACTCTGCCTCTATCAAAGGTCCATGCCAGAGATGCCGCGAGTGATGTGACGCATGATCCGCTGGCCAATCTCCGAAGGGTGGAAGCGTCGAGGCCTGGTTTTCACTTTCGAGGGACTGAAAATCTAGATGTCCTCGTTTATGGAGGGAGGGAGTCTCATGACCAAAGCAAACGGTAACAGCGAGGGAACCAGTGTGCATTTCGCCTTGCAGGGGAAGGGAGGCGTCGGAAAGAGCCTCATTGCTTCGGTGCTGTGTCAATTCTTTGTGTCAAGGGATCGCGCGTTACATGCTGTGGACGCGGACCCAGTCAATCAGACTCTCGCTGAATATCGAGCACTGGGCGTGGAGCGGCTGAATCTCTTGAAAGAGGGCAGTGTTGATCAGAGACAGTTCGACATCCTAATGGAACGCATCTTGACCGAAACGGGCACGTTTGTGGTTGACACCGGAGCCTCGACCTTCATTCCGCTTTGGCACTACCTCCTCGAAAACAAGGCTCTGGAATTCTTGTCTGGTCGGGGGAGACATGTGTTCGTGCATACCGTGATTACGGGCGGGCAAGCGCTCGGGGACACTTTGAGTGGCTTCGACCAGGTCGCAGAGACAACGGTTCAGCGCAATCTTGTGGTTTGGCTGAATGAATACTTTGGCGAGGTGAAGCAACACGGAGCCTGCTTCGCGGACATGGCTGTGTACAGAACACACCGCGAAAAAGTTCATGGCGTTGTCGCTATCGTCCGTCGCAATGCCGATACCTTTGGCAGGGATGTGGAAGACATGATTTCGCGCAAACTGACATTCGACGAGGCTGTTAACGGACCAGATTTCACGATCATGGCGAAACAGCGCTTGCGCGTCATCCAGCGCGATCTCTTTGAGCAGCTGGAGGCGATCGGGTTGTCCTAGGCAGGCAAGTGAGCATGGGTTCGGTTGATACCAAAAGGCTGAGGGGCGAGGTGGCTGCGCGCCACGGACTCCTAATCCGTGAGGATGATCCCGCGATGGCGCTCGTCACGATGAGCGAAATTGTTTTGGAGCAGGTGTTAAGCGAGGCCCAGCTCCGGCTGGTTGGTCTACTGTCGGAGGCAGAAAAAGGCCAGAAGAGGTCGCAACAAGAGATGCTAGTCTGGGTTCAAGAAGAAATGGGGCGCACCGGAACGGCGCTCCGAGTGCAAGTTCAGCGGGATATCGATGCCGGGCGACTGCAGGCGAAAGAGCTAGTCGTTCAGTTGAGTCGGGTATACTCGCGATCGGTAGTGCGGCGATGGGTTGCCGTGGGAATTGTTTCGGGTCTACTCTTAGTACTCATAGGTGTTGGGCTCGGTGTTGAGCTGGGGAGGTGGCTGCGATGAGATTCTTGCTGGGTTTTCTCTTTGGTGCAAGTTACAGCGGGAGTCGCGCGTTCCGAGTCGCTTTCCTGCTTATCATTTTGTTCCTCGCGTTTTGCGCCTATCAGATTTCAAAGCCACTTGGGCACAACAGGCAGGTTACGCCACCGTCAGCCCAGGTTCGTTGACGTTTGACTTTCCGAAGAAATTCTACTTCTGCAAACAGAGCGGGCAGGAAGCCGTGAAGCAACGGAGGCCCTCCAGAAGCGGCCTTGTGGTTTCGTGAAGCACGGCCGAGCGGATGGGCTGTGGCGGATGTTGGGCTACACTCTCACCTCAACGACTGGCGGGGCCGCGGAGGTTGGGCCGATGGTGCCAGGCGACTGCCCGCGATCGCTCATGTCCTTGCGCTCTGACCGGCAGACGTAGATTTGGGTGGGCCGTTCGAGGAACTAGGCGACGTCCCCGAAACGTCTTGCGTGATCCTGATGCGCGCCTTCAACAACGTCCTGTCGAGATACTCCTGCTGCCGCTTGTGATTTCCCTTGTGACTGAGATCCCGTGAAGCAAGCTGTTCACGTAGTGTTGTTTCGGGAACATTGTGCGCTAAGGCGTAGATGGCATACGCCAGGTCCGAACGAGTCTGATCTCCGCCGTAGATACTGCGCCTTCGGAAATCCTCGATGGTCTTGAGCGGTGCCGCTGAAGCGCCGACCTCTGCCGAATGGCGCGGGGATACGCGTTGCTTCTTCCTATCGCTAAACATTTCCTCAGCTTCGCGTAAGAATTCCGGCGACCGGCGGTATACCCGGCCGGTCGCTTCATGTAACAGTACGAATGGGTAGAGTCCGTTTGCCCTGCGGTATTTTTCCTTGCGATTCGTGAAACCCGCGAGACGTCCGTAGTGGCGCCAGTCGGCTGACGCTGGATCTCCTAGAAAGCGCCGCGCAAGAACTCGGGCAACAAACGTGGAGAACTCCTTCGGCAAAACCTCACCGTGATTGAGCCACGCCTGGAAATTACCCGGAGACGTTTCAACGATCACGGCAGGCTCGAAGCCTTCCTCCTTCAATCGGCCCACCGTTCGCCATCCGATGTCGTCAAGGAGTGTTAACCGGTGCTCGCCGCTTGGGCGAATATAGATGTTCCTTCCGCGCCCGTTCTTGAGTCGAAGCCAAGAAATAGATCGAAGCAGCGTATTGCGGTCCCACACTCGCGGCAGCATTTGTCGGTGACTGTTTGGGTCGAACAGGCCGATCTCGAAGACCTCTGAGTGCATCGCTGCCGCCTGTAGTTGAACAGCCTCGTCGGTGGATTTGATAGCCATAAAAATTTCCCCCTTGACAAGCCCGAAACCGAAGCGTACAAAGGTGCTCCATCGAGCGTGCGATATACATATAGCACGTACGATATAAAGACGCCAGTCACAAAATGGGAGCGGCATGGTCGAGCTGGAGCAAGTCGTAATCAGGCGGAACGAGAAGCTAGTTCGCGAGCTCGGGCCGCTTGTGACAGCTTGCCTGAACGATTCGCGGACCGAGGACGTTCTTCTAAATGCCGACAGCACCCTGTGGATCAAACGCACGCATAGCGATTTTGAAGTTGTGGGCAAAATGACTAACGCACAGGCATTGAGCGCCTTCGGAACAATCGCAGCCATTCGTAACACGGTCATAAATCACGAAAATCCGATTTTGGAAACGGAGCTGCCTACTGATGGGAGCCGTTTCGAGGGACTGATTCCGCCTGTGGTTCGGCAGCCAGTTTTCGCCATCCGGCAGCGTCCCCGCAGCATTTTCACCCTCACCGACTACGAAGCGAAAGGGATTCTAACGACGAAGGATGATGCGCTCAACCGCCAACGCCACCGGGACCAGTTCATAGAGTTAGTGCGCGGCAAGCGCCACGTTGACGTGATTCGGATCGCAGTGGAGCAGCGGAAAAATATTCTCGTTGCTGGCTCCACAGGCTCTGGCAAAACGACATTCATCAATGCCGTGTTGCACGAGCTGACTCTCATAAATCCGGACGATCGCGTGCTGATCATCGAAGACACGCCGGAACTGCAGTGCAATGTCAGGAATTCAGTCGCACTCCTAGCGGTTGGGCGCGTGTCAATGCTCGATTGTCTGCGCGCCTGTATGCGGCTCAAGCCCACTCGGATTGTGGTTGGAGAAGTCCGAGGGGCAGAAGCCCTGAGCATGTTGAAGGCTTGGAATACTGGCCATCCGGGGGGCGCCGCGAGCGTCCATGCGAATGACGCCAGGAGTGCCCTGATTCGGCTTGAAAGTCTCGTCGCGGAAGCCACAGCAGCACCACAGCAGCAGCTAATCGCTGAGGCAGTCAACGTGGTCGTCTTTGTTGATAACGAACCCACGATCAAGGCCGCCAGGAAAGTGCGTGAGGTTGCCGTGGTTGTGGGCTACCGGAATGGTGCGTACGAATTGGAGTACGTGTAAGGAGCCAGACGTTGAAACCTGTAACGCTCCCGCGGGTCAGAGCGGCGATGACTTGTTACGACCTCGCTGCCGTGCTGCTCAGATTGACGGCGGTCGTCACGATTGTCTGCGCTGCCTCTCTAGCCTCTTGGCAGGTTCTGGTGCATTCGCAAGCTGTATTCGGGAGTTTCACCTTCGGCGTCGGCCGCCTGTGGCTGAGCGGGGCGGGAACTCTCCTCGGGTGCGGGGGCTTTCTCGCATGTCGCGTTCTTGAAGGTCACTCAGATCTGCGCCGTTGGGTCCTATACGTTTACGGATTTTCTTTTTTGGTTTTCAGTCTCGTTCTGCTGATGGAGTGGTTCGAAGTTAGTGGAGCGACTGGTTTCCGGTACTAAATGTCGACGAAAGGAAGACTCAAATGAAAACGACTAAGAAGGTAGATTGGCGGAAGCTTTGGGCACACTTCTTGCTTCTCACATTGGCTGCACTGACCTTGAGTAGCGCAGCACTCGGAGCCCAAGGGGGACAGGCGCTACCTTGGGAAGCTCCCCTTACGAAACTCCAACAGTCTTTAAGCGGACCAGTTGCGGGGGCCATTGCGGTTATCGCATTGGTTGCGATCGGCGTCGTTCTCGTTTTCGGTGGCGAGTGGAACGAGTTCGCCCGGCGCTCTGTCTACGCGGTCTGCGCGATCGCCTTCATCGTTTCGGCGGCGACGCTATTGGCGGGCCTTTTCCAAGTTGGGGCTGCGGTTGTGTAGCTATGGACGCTCCGCGCCAAGTCCCGTTTCACGAGTCAGCGAATCGCCCGAACCTTTTGCTCGGCGGCGACAGGGAACTCGTGCTGGTTTTCGCGATTTTGGCCGCAATGCTCGTTTTTGCAGTGATGAAGTGGTGGAGCGTCGTCGCTGGAGTCGTGTTGTGGCTCACGGCAGTTGGGGTTCTTGCTCGGATGGGCAAAGCGGACCCCCTTCTGCGGCATGTTTACCTCCGCCACATCAGGTATCGCGCTTTTTATCCAGCGAAGAGCCGTCTTGCTGCCCCGCAAACCACGACACCTGTGAGTTGGAGATAGCTCGTGCCTTTCATCGAACATCGCCGTCATGCTGTTGGGCTAGCCGATCTATTGCTCTACGACTCCCTCATCGAAGATGGAATTCTCCTGCTTCATGACGGCGGACTACTCGCAGGCTGGAAGTTCCGAGGGCCCGACCTGGGTTCGGCCACTGCTGCCGAGATGTCCACACTAAGCGCCCGTCTCGGCGCGATTCTGCGGTTGGGAAGCGGATGGATGGTGCAGTGCGAGAGCATTCGCTCACAGGCCCCTGGCTACCCGGAGGGACAGCAGTTTCCCGACTCGATCACAAGAATCATCGATGACGAGCGTCGCGAGCAGTTCATGGCCGAAGGTGCGCACTTCGAAAGCGAATATTTCCTGACTCTCACCTATCTGCCGCCAATTGCGCGAGAAGAGAAGATCAAGGGATGGATGTTCGAAGGGATAAAGGGAAGACAAGGAGAAGGCGCACGAGTTCTCGAGCAGTTCAAGTCACGAGTCGCAGGATTCGAAGATGTATTCAGATCGCTGTTCACAGTAACGAGGTTGAAGTCCGTCTTCGAGAGGGAAGCGGCTAGTAAGGGCGCGGTTTACGACGAGCTCCTCCGCTACGTGCATCGGTGCGTGTCTTGGAAAGACCATCCTATTCGACGCCCCGATTTCCCAGTGTACTTGAGTGACCTACTCGCAACGGAAGATTTTGTGGGCGGCCTAACCCCGCGTATCGGTAAGAGGCATTTGCGTGTCGTTGCGATTGATGGATTCCCGAAAGCGAGCGTTCCCGGGATTCTAGCTGCACTCGACACACTTCCAATCTCGTACCGATGGAGCTCCCGTGCAATTTTACTAGACCCAGAGGAGGCGCGTTCGCTTCTCGACAAAGTCAGGAAGAAGTGGCGGTCCAAGATACGCGGCCTGAAGGATCAAATCATGCAAACGCAGAATGGGCCGGTGAATCTTCACGCTCAACAAATGAGTCTGGATGCCGAGGAGGCCATGAGTGTCGCTGTTGCCGGCGACGTTCTCTTCGCCCAATACACGACCAACGTAATTTGCGCAGATATAGACGAGGCCAAAGTTGAGCAGGCGGTTGGACTCGTTAAGAAGACAATTCAGAATCTTGGGTTCGCCGCGCGGGTCGAAGATGTCAATAGCGTAGAGGCGTGGGTCGGCTCACTTCCTGGCGACGGTTACCGCAATGTTCGCCGGGTCGTCCTGCACACGCTGAACCT
>JABDEK010000132.1:0-3723 GCA_013287135.1 Acidobacteriota bacterium
AGCGCAGCCTGGACACGGTTTCGGCATGGCACTGCGCAAGATGAAATACAAAATAATGCCGATGCCGTCCGGGATAAAAATCGCTAGCAGCGTCCACATTACGTAACGCATGCCGCGACGTTTTGCGTCGCCATACACATAACCCGCAAGCAGCACATAGGCAAACACGACGAGCGGGATAGCAAAAGAAAACAGGAACTGCAAGCTTGGGTCCCACATGCGCATGTGGTTATCGCTGGGCAGTGCCACGGTAAAAAGCAGCAATCCCATTCCAAAGTAAATGAGAAAACCGATAATCCATGCAATCCGTGGAATTACCTTTAGTTCTTTCTGAAATCGGCTCATGCCAAGCTCCTCTCGCGCCGCTGCTGAAGTGACAAAAACACAGCCGCTGCGCCACCCGATGCCCAAACAATCGTCGTAAAAATTGCGAACGCTATCCATGCATGGTTCAAGCCCGGATCCAACATTCCAAGTATTCCGCCGCTCACCAGCTTCACTACCGGCCAGCTAATCAGCGTCGTGGCCCAAGCGAACAAGATCACGCCCATCATCACAATGCGCTGCCAGCGATGTTCGGCTTCTTCCGCAAGACGTATGGCTGCTTGCGCTCGGGCGCGTTCCACAATCACGGGCCGCGGTTGCGGTGTTGGCAGGCCGCGCATGCCGGCCGCAAGCAGACGCCATCTGTCCACTTCAGTCGAGCAGTCCGCGCAGGTTCGTATGTGGTTCATCACCTGCTCCTCCTCCGCGCGAGTGAGCGCATCGGCTGCAGACAGAGCCAACAATTCGCGGATTTTCTCGTGGTCGCTCATTGCCATACTTCTCCCGGATAATTCGTTTCAAGCGTGTTCCGCAAACGGTCGAGCGCCCGGCGCAACCTGGTTTTCACGGTGGAAAGCGGAGCATCGATCACGTCGGCGATTTCTTCGAGCTTCATTTCCTCTTCGAACCGGAGAGTCAAAACTTCGCGCTGGCTTACTGGCAAAAGTTCCAGCGCCTGGGCCAGACGGCCAGAGCGTTCGCGGTCCATAATTCCATCGAGCACGGGACGCTCGCCTGACGGCAAACGCGTAGCGGGCGATTCTCCCGGCATTCCCGGGATAGGCTCGTCCAAACTTTCCGGCCGTATTCGACGCAAATGATCGATAGCGATATTTCGCGCCACGGTGAAAAGCCAGGCTTCGAAATTACGCTTCGAATCGTATTGCCGGATTTTTTCCGCCACGCGCACCCAGGTCTGTTGAAACAAATCTTCCGCCTCTGCCGGCTCGCGCACGAGTCGCAGCAAATAACGGTAAAGGCGATTTTGATAACGCGCTAGTAGCGCTGCAAGCGCGTCCAGATCTCCGCGCTGAAGCTGGGCTACTTCGCTTTCAAGCCCCACACGCCCCTCCCACGCAATGGCTGCGCTGGCTATCATATCCATACTACGGACGAGGCCTTAAAAAAGACTCACTCTAGGCGCCCTGGAAAGGAGCCTGCAAATGCCCTGCTATCACCGGGTCTGGACAGCGGCGTGTGTTAGAATGTTCATATAATGCTGAAGATTCTTCAGGATCTGCTCGAATTACAAGCCGTGGACATGCGCCTTCAAGACGTGCACGCGCGGCTGGCAGCCTTTCCCAAGAAAATAGCGGATGCCGAAGCGCGCACGGCTGCGGCAAAAGCTGAACTCGAACGCAGCAAGGCCGCTCAACTCGCTACCGTAAAAGACCGCAAAAAATACGAGCTCGATGTGGAGGGTTGGAAAGAAAAGGTCCGCAAGTACAAAGATCAAACCTCCCAGATCAAGACGAACGAGGCGTACAAAGCCTTGCAGCATGAAGTGCAAATGGCCGAAGAGCAGATCGCCAAAGCCGAGGACCGTTTGCTGGAGCAGATGGTTTCCGGCGAGGAATACGACCGGCGCATCAAGATTTCGGAGAAAGAGCTGAAAGAAGTGGAAGAAATCGTGCGCGGCGAGCGTTCCAAGATTGAAGCCGAAAAAGCCGAAGATGAAAAAGCTCTCGCGGAATTAAATATCAAACGCGCTGCTGTGGTTCCCCGGATTCCTGAAAAACTGATGGATCATTACGACCGCATCGTGAAGAAACATAACGGCGTTGCGCTCGCGGAAGTTCGCGACGAAAAGTGCACCGCCTGCGGAATGCGCGTACGGCCACATGTGTTTCAAGAGATGCGCCGATCCAACAGTGAGGAAATGTTTCATTGCGAGACTTGCACGCGCATTCTTTATTACTACGAACCGGCGTCTTCGGCGGCTACCGCTTCTTCCGCCACTCCTTCCGCTCCGGCCGGCTCTCTCTCCAATGAAACTTAGGGTTCAAAATGTTGACAGTTTTCTTCGCCCGGACCGCTGCGAATGAAAGCCGGCTTCAAGTCGCCCAAGTCCAACGTTCCCGGAAGCGCGCGGTTATTCGCCGACGCTCATTCGTCGGCCCCGCCTGCCGTCTACATTGCTAACATTGACGGCGCCTCACGCGGCAATCCCGGTCCGGCGTCGTATGCGGTAGTTTTGCGCGACCCTTCGGGCAAAATCGTTCTTGAGCTGGCGAAGAATATCGGACGTGAAACCAATAACGTAGCCGAATACTACGCGCTACTCGCCGCCCTCGATTACGCCACGTCCCACGACATCCACGCTCTGCGAGTTCGCAGCGATTCCGAACTACTCGTACGCCAAATGCAAGGCCGCTATAAAGTGAAAAGCCCGGACCTGAAACCGTTGCATGAGCGTGCGGCTAAGTTAGCCCGACAAATTCAATACTTCGTTATCGAGCACGTTCGCCGGGAACTAAATTCGGACGCGGACGCCCTCGCCAATATCGCGCTGGACCAAGCGAGCGCGCGCCGTGGGTCACAATTGCAAACCTCGCCCGCTAAGGAATCTCTGGCGGCAGAATCTCGCGTGCCGTCCGCGCGCGAGCCCGTTCGCTCGTTTATCAAAATCCGCGCGCGTTTTCAAAATGGAGTTTTGATCCCGGCGGAGCCGCTCGATCTTCCCGAAGGCAGCGAAGTGACCTTGAATGTCTTCAAGTAGCTGAATAATAAACGCTTAGACGTCGAGTTCTGCGCCGTCCTGTCGCGGAGTTTGGTACTAACGCTCTATTGTTCCACCTTCCTTAGGCCTATAACCTCAACCCTGCAAGATTAAACCTGTGACCCCACTGCTCGACAAACTTCCGACGATACTTGTGCTCGCCGTTCTGGTGGGCATTTTTCTTTCGCTGCGCAAACACGCTCCGTCCGCGCGAATCCGGCTCTGGACCTATGCCTGGGCGCTAATTTTCCTGCACTTCTTCATTCAAGCATTCGAAACGCACACCGGCACGCTGGAAACAATTATTGAATCGATTGATCTCGCCGCTCTTGAGCTTTCCGGCGTTGTTTTCGTTATATCGATGCTTCGTGTGGTCGAGGATCGTCCGAAACGCCTGGGCGTGATGGCGCTTCTTGGAATTTCTGTGGCATTTCACGCCTTTGCGGCCAGTTTCAATTGGCAAATCCCTTGGATCATGGGCGCAGCACTCGCGATGATCTTCTTTGGGTCCGCCATTCTCGCTCTTCGAGTCCGTCCGCTGCCGCGGTTCAACATTGGAGTCGCTCTAGTTCTTACCGCCGTGGGCGCTTGGGCCTTTCACAATCAGTTGCTCGGCAGTCCCGATTTCGCCGTCAACGCCATCTTGACCATCTCTTTCGGGTTGTGCGGACTACTTTTTT
>JABDEK010000132.1:3733-7103 GCA_013287135.1 Acidobacteriota bacterium
CCAGAAGTTCAGCCGGCGTAATCGCCGTGTCAGGCGGATTTCTCGCGTGGGGCGCGGTTTTTCCGCTCGGAGCGGCAATCGGCCATTTCTGGCCGAAGCTGCAGATGAATCCGGAGCTGTGGAACGTCCCGAAATATTTCGTCGCGTTTGGAATGGTGCTGACGCTTCTGGAAGACAAATCGCGCATCATTGAACAATCCAGCGCGCGCGAACACGCTGAAAATTTGCTGCTCCAGCGCCTTTCGCACATCACTTCACGGTTGCTGGCGGGCAAAGATCCTGCCGCGCTCTGCAAGGAAGTCGCGGTAGCGGTTACCGACGCAAGCAGTTTCAATAAAGCTGCTCTGTTGCTGGCCACGGAAGAACGCTCGTTCCACCTGGCCGGCGCCAATGGGTTTTCGATTAATGAAACCGATGGGCTCGAAGAACGCGCCAGAGTTCTTACCATTGAGCAATTGAAGAAGCTTTGCGATAGTGCCACGAAGTTGGGCAGCAATTCCTATCGCATGCCCGACCCTCAGAAGGAAGTCCTGATCCCGCTTATTTCATGGCGAGGCTCATACGTGGGCTGTCTTTTTCTGAGTTGCGAGAATTCCGCAACGTTTCCGGATGTGTCTGAGATGGTGAAGCTGGAAGTCTTGGCGTCCGATCTTGCCGTCACAATCGAAAACACGCGGTTGCATCATCAGCTTGTGCGCGCCGAGAAACTGGCTGCGCTGGGGCAACTGGTCGCCGGGGTAGCGCACGAGTTGAACAATCCTCTGACCGGAATCATTGGCTATTCGGAATTGCTGGCGGAAGAAGTGCAGGGCGAAAAGGTAGTCAAGCGCTTGCAAAAGTTGGGACATGAAGCTCATCGCATGAAGCGCATCGTGGACGGCTTGTTGCGTTTCGCGCGTCAAAATAATCCCGCAACGCGCGCGGCCGATCTTGATGCTGCATTGCGCGACGTCATCCAGCTTCGCGAATTCCATCTGCGTAAACTCAACATCACAGTGGAAACGCATCTGGATCCGAAACTGCCGCCTATTGCTATCGGCGAGGACGAACTGAAACAAGTGCTATTGAACCTTCTGAACAATTCGATGGACGCGGTGGAAGACAGCGCGCAACGGTCGATCCAGATTCGTGCGACTCGCCAACAAAACACCGTAGTGATTCAGTTCGAGGATTCAGGGCCGGGCTTTTCCGATCTTAATCGCGCATTCGATCCGTTTTTTACTACCAAACCGGTGGGCAAAGGAACCGGACTCGGCCTCAGTATTTGTTACGGTATCGCGCAGGAATGCGGCGGGGAAATCGTGCTTTCCAACAAACACCCATATGGCGCGAGCGTAGTCCTCGAACTCCCGGTTTCTCTCGCAGCCGCGCAGCCCGCTGCTGCACTCTCCGTTTAGCCGCCGATAAGAAATCCGCTCGAATTCAATTCGCTATGGGACTTGTTTCAAAACGTAGGAGCGGTACAACGTGTCGCGTTGAGCTGGTATGTATCCCGCGTCGGAGATAATGCGGCGCAGCTCGGCTTCGTTCGTTCGATTGCGCACGCCTGCCGCGTAAACCACATTTTCCTCAATCAGGATGCTGCCCACGTCATCGGCGCCGAATTGCAAACCTACTTGGCAGATTTTAATTCCAGCTCGATTGGATGTGGTCTATATTGTCGAGGTACAGGCGGCTGATCGCCAGGGTCTTCAGATAATCAAAGGCGGTGGCTTCCGGGATCTTCTTGCCCAACGGCGTATTTTCAGGAGCAAAAATCCAGGGAATGAACGCGGTAAACCCGCCAGTATCTTCCTGAATGCGCCGCAAAAGTTCCAGATGGTTCACGCGATGCCGTGCTTCTTCGCCGCAACCGAACATCATCGTGGCCGTGGTGCGCATGCCCAACGAATGCGCCGCCCGGTGCACCTCCACCCATTCTTCGGAGCGGCATTTCAACCGCGATATGCGCGCGCGGATTTCATCGTCGAGAATTTCCGCTCCGCCGCCGGGAATGGAATCCAGGCCGGCATCACGCAATCGTGCAATGGTGTCGCGAAGTGAAAGTCCGGAAACTTCGGCAATGCAGGTAATCTCTGGCGCTGAAAAACAGTGCAGGTGAACTTGCGGAAACCGTTCCTTGATCGAGCGCAGCATATTTTCGTAAAACTCAATGCGCAGGTCCGGGTGCAGGCCGCCCTGCATCAGCACGCCCGTTCCGCCTAACTCGATCATCTCCTCAATTTTTTCGTAAATCGTTTCCAGCGGCAGGATGTAGCCATCTTTGGCCCCGAGCGGACGGTAGAAGGCGCAGAACGAACAATACTCCGTGCAGAAGTTCGTGTAGTTAATGTTGCGATCGATCTGATAGGTGGCTACGCGCGCGTCCGTCTTTTTGCGGCGGACTTCGTTCGCGGCCATACCAATTCCGATCAGATCATCAGAGTCAAAAAGATCCAGCGCTTCTTGTTGTGAGATACCCATTTGCTTCGTCCTTACCGGCATCAGACCAAATAAACCGGATTATTAATGCGTACAACACCTTCGCGAAGAACCGCTCCGTAAACACCCAAGCACCCTTGGTGGCGGAGCGCCACGTTTTGCAAAACCGCCGGCGCAGGTGTGGCGGTTTCAGGATCCAGATTGATCATCACGCAGCGCTCGTTTTTCTTAACTACCTGCAGCGTGACGTCGTCGCCGATTTGCAGCTCACTCCCAATCAATTCGTCTTCGTAATATGGCTGGTCATTATCCCAGCGCACATAAAAGTTAGCACGAAATCGCCGGGTGTTGAGGTCCAAGCCTACTTCTTTTGAGAGCGCGCTGGCCGTACTCAAACCCAGGACGGAGACCGGACGCGCATCGGTCTGGCAACGCTCTGAAAACCTCAGCCGTAAAGACCTGTCGAATCGCTCTTCCAAATATCTGGTGAAACGCGAATCACCCATGCGAAAAACTTCACGCTCCGGGGTGCTCACCTCGACCGCGTAACTCGCCGGGTCCGGATTTTCTTCCTCTATCTTCGGCGCTTCCAGAAAACGCGGCCGAAAAAGAATCAGTTCGCGGCCCTGGCGTGCGGTCATCCAGGGGAAGTTCGAACGGTTGCGGTTGTCGATGAACGCAAAAACGCGGTCCCCGATCAGGCCGGCAAAACTAACGCGCGCTTCTTCCAGATCCTCGCCGGCCATACTTTTCACCGGATAGCGGCGCAGAATACTCAACTGGCCAATACGCTCCACAGGTCACTTCCCAAATCCTGCTGTGGTTTTCACCGGCGAATGAAAAAATTCCAATGAGCGCGCGTGTGGAATCAGTCCAGCAGTAGCAGCTTTTTCGTAATATAGCCGCAATCCCGCGAGATATTCTTCCTCCAATCCGAAATGAATATTTT
>JABDEK010000133.1 GCA_013287135.1 Acidobacteriota bacterium
TCAAGGCCAAAACCGTGGCGCATCGCGCTACCTGCCACTCCGGTCGACTTGTGACGATCCGAAGCAGCCACAGTTTTTCCTCGGATGAGAGGGCGCGTCCGACTTTTCGCCGCGCTTTCAGCGGTCGAATGTCCGCCGCTACCAAATGCCACCGTTTCGCTCTTTTCAAAATACGACAGATTTCGATCTTCGCGGTAACCCTCGAGATCTTCTGAGGAGATTTGCGATACCCGTGACGCGCCAAAGAAATCACGAGCTTTTACCAAAAGCTGCCGCTCTTTTTCCAGGCTCTTAACGGACAACTCCAACTTTCGTGCTTCGAGATACCGGTCGGCGGCCTCGGGAAACGCAAGGCGAGCAAACTGTTGGTTCGCCGGCGCGAGCTTCCCCGCAGTGACCTGGCCGATTCGGTCCTTTTCCCGGGATTGCGCTTCGCGCCAATCGCCTGTGTCTAAACTCTGGCGGCAGCGCTGGCCGTTCACACTAAAATCCGTCCACCAAGTCCCGCCACCGCTTTTGCAAATTTATTCCGCGTGATAAAGTTTCAGCCGTAGTTACCATCGTGAATTCTTTCGACGCAAGCAGGAAGCAAAGGGGACGTTGTTCTTGCCTCATTCGGACTCATGGCCGCCGTATGGTTTGTTAATATTTGGGGTCTTCTCATTGTTTCTGGCTGTGCGTGGGACGTGCACCGGAGAAGCGTGGGCACGCTTTGGTGTAGTGGTCTACCGCGACGAAAGACCGAAGCAGTTTTGGTTGTTAGTCGCGTCGTATTATCTCGGCGGTCTTGGTTTTACTGGATACTTCTTGTATAAGTTCTATGCACTTTGAAACTGAGCAAAGGCGTTCAGGTTTTTGACCGGACTCCTTTTTTATTTCAGGCTACGTAATGTCTAGGTACGTCCTGAATTTCTCCGTGGCGATAGAAGAAGTAAGCTGGTCAAGAAACCACTGATGCTGCGCGGTCAATTCGGCGGTCGGGATATTGCGCTACATATTCAGCATGTAACCAGTCTGTGTCGTACTTTGCGCACCCACCTTGTTATCTTTCATCAATTCTCGATTTGAATATCAACAGGATATCCCGATTCGTGAAGCTCTTTAATGAGCTGAACGAAGTCGGCCGCCATGCTTTTTGCTCCGTCCCGTATCGAGTTATAGTCCTTTATTTTGATGATATATGGAATTTCAATCCGATTTATTCAACCTCGCCGATGCTATCGCGGAGAGCGTTAAAATTATGACCGTGCCAACTTGGGGCTCCTATCGCTTCGAAAAAGGCATTATAGACATCGTCGGACGCGTTCCAGCCCTTGCCGTCCATTATTATTTCCCGCATCCGGTCACCTCATTCGGGGTTTCTAAAAGTGAAATGCTAGAAGGGAGACTCATTTTCGCTTTTTTTCTTCTCTTCTTCTGTAGAGAAGGTGCTTTACACGAATAATCAATATTTGAGTCACCTTGCGATTGACTTTTTGCAATGAACACACCCCGGCACAATCACACCTTTACCACCTTCGGCAATCGATAGCGGCTGCGTACAGAAAGTGTCCCAGTGATGCTTCATTAATTCTTTTTGCGCAGCCTGAAGGATTGCGTCCCTGTTCATTGGGCTTTGAAACTACCCCACTGTCCCGTTGCGTCTTCATTCTGAAACTGCTTAAGAAGACCATGACGTTTTATAAATTAAAATTCTCGCGTAGCTATCATCGATACCGCGTCCCCGCTTGGGCTGCTTGGCACTGAGACCGGGAACAAGAGCACCAGAGCCGCTAAAAGGATTGATGTTTTCACTCTCTCCTCCGTTTACGGCAGTTTTCACATTTGGCCTGCTTTTCATCCCCGTAGGATTCCGTTTCACACTTCGTACACTTGTTAAAGTGTAGTTCTTGTCCGTCTTGGACTATGACCTTGGGATGCTCACTGCATATTCACAAGCTCCGCAAGAGGCACGAAAACGGAAACTGGATAGCAGATTTCAACTTCGAAACCTCTAAAACTTGATAACGATACCGGTTGAAAGTCGCGCATTGTTTTGCCCGGTTCCGAAGACGCTCGAATGAATCCAATCTCCTTGGAAAATACGCCAGTGAAACGGCCCGGCGATTTTCGCATCGATGCCGCCACCGACCGCGAAGGCGAAGGACGTATCAGAAAAGTTTACGGTTTCGAGCGTCGGAGGGTCCACCGCTAAAAGCGTACTGTAGCTGACGTGCGCGCCGCCGATTAGAACATGCCCAAATGGCGAGGCCCGCGCAGGCCACGACACTTGAGGCCCGAACAGAAAGTAGCTGGTGTGGGTGCTGGAACCATAGTCACCCGAAAAGTCTGCCACCGCGCCGAGCCAAGGTGCAAACTTGTATTGTCCGGAAAGCTCCCAACCGTTCTGATTAAATGAAGAGGAACTATCGTAACGCAAATAAGAATAGCCGCCGTACACTTCCACTTTGTTTGAATCCTGCGCCTGTGCAGTAAGAGAGACTAGAAAAATCAAGCTGAACAATGATGCCATCTTTCTAATCATGAAAATCCCTCCAAGGTCGTTATATCGAGACTCATAGTCCTCAGTTCACGGAAATCCAGCCGCGCGGACAAGCGGAGTAGTAGCCCCGGTATTTTGTCCCGATTAACCAGGCACTCGCTACTTGACACGCTTGATTGTTCCGTCTGTATTGACTATGTAGGTGCCGCTCTTGGTCCCGACAAATTCTGGCACGGGAGGCGATTGCCGTAAAACGTGGAAGACATCCGTATCTTCAGGCGTGTCGGTCAGTATGTGCGTGTGATAACCGGCGACTGTTTTCTTGTCTGATGAAGGCACATGCTTGTTTTCCAAAATTGTCTTATGGAGTTGACGTGTTTCGATAATTTTAGAGCCATCAGCAGACAGTAGGTAGCGCGTGTCACCGCCGAGCGGATAAACATCCGCCGTTGTCTGTGCCGCGGGGGCTATTGGGGATCAAATTCACAAGCAGGCCGCTTGAAATACACATCGACTCCATGAGCCGTTGGCACCTTGTCGAAATGTCCGTAATAGGGTTTGATCCTAACGTTCTCATACTCCATCGGAGGAGCGGCTCCATAAAACTCAGGACGGATCTTCTCGTCCGGAACAAGGAGTTTCCCGCGCGTATTTAGTGGAACCATCTCATCCAGAACGGGCGTGACCTCTTCCATCGGTGGCGGCGCTTGATCGGAGCTGTCGGGGCCAGGATCGGGGTAATATTCGACGCGCATCCGACACGCGTGGCCGTCGAGGCCATACTCTGCTGTCAGCGCCACATGTGGTCGAGCGGTAAATCGTTCCACATCTGGATTGCCGTAGCGGGCGCGAAATTCGTTAGAAGTTTGCGGCGCCGTCGCCACAAGAAGGAGGAAACCAAGACACCAAACTAAAATGCGCATATCTTCTCACCCTGCGGATTGACTACGTAACTTGAGCACGGAGTCGGACAGACAGATCGTTTGAAACGCACCATGGCTACCTGAACGCCGAATGGCTTAGAGCAATAGTCCAGCCCGAAAGAGATCGTCAAGTTTTCATAAACCTTAGAAGTTCCGCCTCCACAACCCGCTTGAAAGCTGGGGCCGTCAATAAGAAATTTTCCGCGCGTTTCAATTGGAACGACCTGATTCAGAACCTCCACCGCCGTCTTCATCGACATCTCCGGTGGGTGGAAATCCAAATCTTTTATGAAAGGCTGGCGTGGGCGAATATTCAAAAAACAGGCCGGCCCATCTGGGCCGTAATCGGCCGTCATAGTTATATCGGGCCGAACAGTGAACCGCTCCATATTGGGTTTGCCAAAGCGGGAGTGCAGGTCAAACGAATCGGGCGGCGCTGCAACAGCTAGCAGCAGAAAAACGATGAATACGGGAAGAGTTCGCACAACGCGCCAAGTATAGAACCATCGTCGTTGACCCCACAAGCAATCGATAACTATTGATAGTAGGGCGTTACCACCACCAATCGGCTAGTGCCCCTTACCGTTCATGTGGAATTCGGACGACTTGACTAATCGGGAGTTAGCTCAGACTCTTTCTTGCAACTGAATTTGATCACATTCGAGCCCTTCAGATCTTGCAAGACTGTGCCGGTCGGCTCATCGTCGAACATCCCATTCGGATTTTCAGGAGTCTGCGAGATGCCCTGGATGCGAAAGTCATTTGGGCAGTCAAACCAAATTACGTCCATGGATCCCGTCAGAGTGTAATTTACGTAGGCCTGCCAAGGTTTAAGCAGTACTCGTTTATCATCGCTTTGCCGCACTCTTACGTCGATGTGACCTTTGCTTCGATAATCCACGGTGATCGAGACTTGATATTCCGTCACACTCGGCGGGATAGGAACTGCATAAGGATCTGGCTTGACTGGGAATGCGTGGCACGATGGATCAGGCTTTAGGATCGGGTCTGAAATCGCGATATCAGCTGAATAATAACCCGTCGGGCTGTCATATAGCTTTCCGGTGGCAGTGAGAGTGCATCCGCGCAGTGCTTCCGCTTTTCTCCAACCTTCGGCTTTCGAATATACGAGCTCGACTTCCTTCTGGCCGCATGCTGGACGGTCGAGCTTAATCCCTAGCCACTGACGAAGTTCATCGTGAACGAGTAAGGTGCCGTGCAGAACGGAAGGTCTCGATGCCTCTGCAAGACCGTGTTCTTGGTCCTGCGGCGGACAAGTTTGAGCTTTCACGGTGACAGTTACCAACAACGCCGCCGCCAAGACCATGAGAGTGCGCATTTGCCCTGAGAATACCGCACTCCTCGTCATTGCGAGAACATCTGGCAGGACGAGGCTGGGACAGCACGAACTCTCCATAAACTTGTCATAAGTTCTCTGGAATCAATGAATCGGTCTGGACAAGTTTGTGGCACCAGTGACGCGTCGAAGACGCAGTCAGGGCCAATCGGGAGTTAGCGACGATGCTTCTTCTTATCGGTGTTCCAGAGGAAGTGGAGGCGGCCCCAAGGGAAAATTGCGACCAATAGTGAAAGCACTCCGAGAATGATTGCTAGCTGACCGGAAACATCCAGCCCCTGCCAATTTGTGTAGATAGGTGTGCCGCGCAGGATTTGCCCGTAACCGTAAATGATTGCAACGACCCCAGCCACCGCGAAGGCCGCTCGTTCTCCTCGGTCTAAATCTTTACGCGCTTTCTTCATGGCTGGCGAACGACTTGGCGATTTCCCGACGATTAGATTTTACCTTAACCGAACTTCTCCGGTAATCCGACTTATCTGCCACTACACGGAACACGGATACAATTTGCGTAATTCTATGTTCCGTTCGTTCCCGCGTTCAATCCATTCCCGGTTATGCGGGGAGATGTCCGGCACGATCTGACCTTCACCTTCCTCAATAGCGGGAGGCCCGTCGCATCCAACTGCGCATCCGCCATACGGGCATGGGATGGACAATACGAGCGTGGCTACTAGGGGCACCGTATGTTCCGTGGCCAGATACTTACTCCGTGGCGGGGGCTGATTTGGATCAGAAGGATAGTACTGAACGCTGACCCTAAGCCTACCTCTTACAGGAACGTCACGCCATATCTGGCTTCCAAAATCTACCACGTCTATTGTCGACCTCATACAATGTCCGTCGTGGGTCGCCGCACCCGGAGCGAGCGGCTTAACACTCAGAATCGGAACGATGTCAGAAGCCCCATAGAGGTTGAGCCATTTTTCTGAGCCATTTTTCTCGGGCACGCTGGATAAGAGCTTCGCGGGCACATCGATGTAGAGCCCCATTGTGGGCAGAAAGACAGGTTTTGCAGAACGGTTCACGAGGTCAAGACTCACGTCCAAGCAGCCATCCTCCTATTTGAGGGGTTTCGCAAGACGAATCTCAAGCGATTCTAAGGGTAGTACGCCGGCAATATCATCGGGTTCAGATTGTGTTCCCCCAAATATCGCAATAAGGCTCAATGTAAAAGGTAGCAGTGCATTCACAATCCGGTCTCCCGTAAAAAGCTGAGCATATGGGATAGTTAGGCACCGCCTGGACGAGGAAAGTGTCCTAAGCACACCCTCGCCGATACACTATCTCTCTTCGCCTAGCGCCGCCAACGGAGGTAAGTCCCGATAAACGTTCTAACGCGCCTACCGTCCATGTGGAATTCGGACGATTTGACTCTTCCAGTTATCCGACCAGGAGTTATCGAGGTGCTTCTTCTCTGAAGTTTGCCGAAGGCGGAAACTTCTCACCCAATTGCCGGTCGAATCTTCAAGAATCCCAAGCACCGGAACGTGGTAGCTTAGAGGCTGGGGCAGCGAGTGCATGAGGCATCAATTCTTTGTAGCCTTTCTTGTATTTACCGTGGCTGCGCTCGCAATCGACGCGTCATCGCAGACCGTGGCTCGAAAGGACCCCCCGGGGACGCCTATGTTACGGCTTAAAGTGATTCCAAGCAAAGAGGATTATGTCCTGAAGGAAGATGTGCTAACAAAAACAATTTTCACCAATCAGTCTGACAAAATACTCTGCTTTCCGAAACCCGAGCGGGAAATTGAAATCCCCGCACAAGGCTACTTGACCATTAAGGTCGTAGGCCCTCCTGGTGCTTCGGAACGTGAGGTTATGCTAGAGCACATCGATGGTCCCGGACTTCATCGGACGAGGGAAGAGCTTCTATTAGATATAAAGCAACGCTGGATTAAGCTTCCTCCGAACGAGACATACACCACAGGATTAGAGCGGGTTCCTGCGACCCCTGATTCGCCGGGACAATGGCAGCTCACCGAGACGTATCTCCCTCCCCAAGGTTCGTTCGGTGGGGACTCGTATCGAAATGAACTGAAGTCCGCAGCGCATAACGCGGGCTGCACGTTACCTGAAACGAAAGTTTCGGCTGAAACCATTACGGTCAATGTCGTTGCACTACCAGAGAAGAATTAGTTCCTGACAAACTCCTGATTAACCGGAGAAATAAAGTATCACTTCTCCGGTTATCCGACTGGGGCTGAGCGAGCCGGTGCCTGGAGCCCGCCATTGCGGTCTCCATCGCCGCCGC
>JABDEK010000134.1:0-1557 GCA_013287135.1 Acidobacteriota bacterium
CAGTAAGGCCATTGCGTCCTTTGAGACTATTGAGCGGACGTTTCCGACTCTGATGGAAATAGCGTCTGAGGCCCTTCCGATCCGGGCAGGCATTCTGACGGAGAGCAGGGGAGGGGAGGTGACGACCACGCTTTGGCACTCCGCAGACAAGAATCCAGAGCAAGTGGAGCAGGCTATGCAATTAGCCAAACTTTTCTATGCTCAACTCGTGGGAGCCCCGAGGCTTCTCCCATTTCCGAAGCTGGCAAGAGTCGGCTACATCGCACTCCCTTTGGTCGCTTTTCCGCAACCTACGTTTGGAGCGCTCGTTCTGCGGGGGTGGGATCGAGCTGACGAAGAAGGTTTAGCCTTCGCGGATGCCCTTACCAATCTGATTGCCGTGGCCGTAGACCGATACTACACGACCAAAGAGGTCGTTGAACTGCGCGAGAAGTACATCTCCGATTTGGAATCCGAGCGTGAGCTCAGGGAAACTTTTGTATCGATTTTGACTCACGATCTTCGAAGTCCGCTTACTGCGGCGAAGATGTCAGCGGACGTCATTCTTCGCAAGCCTGGGGTTCCGGAGGTCGCGGAAAGAATGGCTAGGCGGATCGGTGAAACAGTCGATCGGGTCAATGTAATGATCAGCAACTTACTCGACGCAAATCGAATTCGAGCGGGCGAGCGTTTTCCCGTGAAAATCGAAAAATTGGAATTGCGGAGTGTATTGAAAGCGACTCTGGACGAGTTGTCCACTGTCTATGGCCCCCGCATCTTCTTGACTGAGGGCGAGGAAATTCACGGATATTGGAGTCGAGACGGAATTCGCAGGTCGATCGAGAACCTTGTCAGTAACGGTGTAAAGTATGGCTATCCGGAACGGCCGATCACCGTCAGCCTGACCCAAACATCCGAGGTCGTTCGAATCTCCGTACACAATGAAGGGGCGCCTATTCCCTTAACGGAACAAACCCATCTCTTTGAACCGTTCCGACGAACTAGGAATGCAGACGAAAGTCGTGTGCGAGGCTGGGGCCTTGGCTTGACCCTGGTTCGCGGCGTAGTCGAAGCTCACGGGGGCCGGATTCACGTGGAGAGCGTGGAGGGTACGACATTTACCCTGGAGCTTCCCAAGGATGCTCGCGCTTTCGCAGAAAAAGCTGCTTCCTGATATGCTGGTCCTTGAGACCCTATGCATCCTCGAAACAAACATTCCGGCCGCTACGATTTTGAGCAGCTCACAAAGACCTCTCCAGAGCTTGCCCGATTTGTATCGCTGAGTCCTCGGGGTGAGGAAACGGTTGATTTCGCCGATCCCGCGGCAGTGAAAGCGCTGAATTCGGCGCTCCTCAAACATTTTTATGGAGTGACGAACTGGGACATCCCCGCGGGATACCTTTGTCCACCGATCCCGGGTCGGGCGGACTACTTGCACCACGTCGCAGATCTTCTAGCCTCGCGCAATGGCGGAGTGATTCCAAAAGGCCCTTCCATTCGTGTGCTCGACATCGGCGTGGGAGCCAATTGCATCTATCCAATCATCGGCCATTGCGAATACGGCTGGGCGTTCGTGGG
>JABDEK010000134.1:1567-2926 GCA_013287135.1 Acidobacteriota bacterium
ATCCAGTCGCAATAGCCTCTGCCAAAAAAATCGTTCAAAAGAACAAAGTCCTGACCTCTGCTATCGAACTTCGACTGCAATCTTCGCCGCAGAATATTTTGAAGGGTCTCATTCGCGATGACGAAAAGTTCGATGTCTCGATTTGCAACCCGCCTTTTCATGCCTCACGAGCAGAGGCCCAGGCAGGAAGCATTCGGAAATGGAACAATCTTAAGAATACGCGCACCGGTGCGAAGCCCAAACTGAATTTCGGCGGGCAAGATGTCGAACTCTGGTGCCCCGGAGGCGAGGTGGAATTTGTTCGCCGAATGATCGAACAAAGCACGGCCTTTGCGGAGAATGTTCATTTTTTTTCTACGCTGATTTCAAAAGAAGAGAACCTCCCCGCGGTCTTTTCCGCGCTAAGAAAGGCCGGGGTCGCAGAAAGCCTGACTCTCGAAATGACTCAAGGACAGAAACGGAGTCGCGCCGTTGTTTGGACTTTTTTGAGCGAAGGTCGACTATGAACTGCCAATTACAGACCGAATTCGAAAACGGTGCCGACATTTGCGCTGCCGCGTTGGACATTCATGCCATAGAGCGCATTCCCGGAGAGGATCAAACTGCCATACGGCGTGGATGCATCCGCACCGCCCGTGAAAGAATAGAGGGTGTCGAAGTTCGAGCCATCCGTGCCGATACTGAAGATCGTCCCGAAACCGGCGCCACCGTACGGTACCATCCCATACAGCGTGCTCCCCGAGAGAGTCAGGTTGCCGTTGGGATTGGCTCCGTCTGCGGCGCCCGTGAAGGTATAAAGAACAGTGAAGCCCGAGCCGTCAGTGCCGACGCTGAAGACCGTTCCGACGCCATCAGCGCCAGCCGAATTGGTCATTCCATAAAGCGTACTTCCCGAGAGAGTCAGGCTGCCCGAGGGAAACCCACCGTCTGCGAGGCCAGTGAAGGTATACAGAGTAGTGAAGCTTGAGCCGTCCGTGCCGACGCTGAAGATCGTTCCATAGCCGTCAGCGCCAGCCTGATTGGTCATTCCATAAAGTGTGCTTCCCGAGAGAGTTAGGCTGCCAGTGGGATCGCCTCCGTCTGCGGCGCCTGTGAAGGTATACAGAACAGTGAAGCCAGAGCCGTCCGTGCCGACGCTGAAGATCGTTCCGACGCCATCAGCGCCAGCCGAATTGGTCATTCCATAAAGCGTACTTCCCGAGAGAGTCAGGCTGTCGAAGGGGATCCCTCCGTCTACGCCGCCGGTGAAAGAATAAAGAACGTTGTAACCCGAGCTGGGGACTAAAGACGGTCTCGTAGTGGCAGATCCAAACGGCACGCCTGTCCGGATCAATGGACAATATGTTTTGTACTATGGTC
>JABDEK010000134.1:2936-6921 GCA_013287135.1 Acidobacteriota bacterium
ACCCGAGCCGTCCATACCTATGCTGAAAATCACTCCGCTGGAGCCAGCGCCACTTTCACTTGTCATTCCATAAAGCGTGCTACCGGAGGAAATCAGACTACCCTGAGGGTTTTGTCCATCTGTGACTCCACCGGTGAAGGAATGAAGAATTGTAAAATCTGAGCCGTCTCTGCTCATGCTGAAAATCGAGCCGTCGCTGGCGTACCCGCCACTCGAAGTCATTCCATAAAGCGTGGTACCGACTTCGATCAGGCTGCCCAAAGGTGAGGCTCCGTTCACAGGGGCAGCGCCGAATGAATAGAGGGTGCTAAATGCCGAGCCATTTGTTCCGATAGTGAAAAGAGTTCCATCGCCTTCAATGGCTCCTCCTAGAAACCGGCTTGGATCCATTCGCGCCGCCGACGAACGAATGAAGAACGGTGAAGCCTGCGCCTCCCGTCCCGATGCTGAAAACCGTTCCGCCACCGCCAGAGCCCGCCGATGTGGCGGCTCCATAAAGCGTGCCTCCGGAGAGAACGAGCTCGGTGTCAGGTTCTGTTCCATCTGTGCCACCCGTGAATGAATAGAGGGAAGTGAAACCCGTCCCGTTTGTCTGGATGCTGAAGAGATTGCCAAGGGAATGGGTGCCTCCCCAGTTAGTCACTCCAAAGAGTGTACTCCCAGAGAGGAGCAGGCTACCTCCCGGGTTGGTGCCATCCGTTGGCACACCGGTGAAGGAGTGAAGGAGGGTAAAGGCCGCGCCGTTGGTGCCGACGCTGAAAACCGTTCCCAGGGCATTACTGCCCCCGAGTCGTGTCGTGCCATAGAGAGTGGCTCCAGAAAGAATCAGAGCAGCGTTGGGGCACTCTCCATTTGTAGCGACTGCAGTGAAAGTATGAATCAGGGCAAATCCCGCGCCATTCGTGCCGATACTGAATGCCGTCCCTACGCCGGCACTTCCCCCGTTTTGTGTCGTCCCGTAGAGAGTGCTTCCAGAAATAATCAAGCTTGAGGTTGGAGTGGCCCCATCCGCGATGCCTCCGGTGAAGGAGTGAATGAGGGAGAAGCCCGAACCGTCCGTGCCGATGCTGAAAATCGTTCCTTGGCTAGCAGCTCCGGCCAAGGCTGTCACTCCATACAGATTGCCTCCGGAAAGGAGCAAGCTTCCAACAGGGAGTCGTCCGTCAGTAGCGCTTCCGGTAAATGAATGAAGGAGAGTGAAGCCTGATCCATCTGTCCCGATACTGAAGACCGTTCCGTAGCCGCTCGCGCCTCCGTTTGAGGTCAGTCCATACAACGTGCTTCCGGAAAGAATCAATGCGCCAGCGAGTTGTCCTCCACCGGTGGCGCCACTAATAAAAGGAGAAAACGAGTGAAGGACCGTTTCGCCCAGAGGTATGGAGTAGGCTTGAACGGGAGAAGTGCTGCTCGAGGTCGTTCCAACGATATCGAGTTGGAGGCAAGAAGTGAGGAGCGGCATCGCGCCGATGAGCGCGAGAGAATAGAGACCGCGTTTTGTAAAAAAACCGGAAGACATTGAACTCTCCATCGTACGTTCCACAAAAAGGCGAGCAGTTCGGTGAGATTCAATAGTAGCACCTATTGAATGCGCTGCGTTATTTAGTTTAATTTGAACGATTCAACGTGTCCGGCCGGACACATCGATACGCCCCTTAACGTGCGCGAAGTGGAGCGTGAGCGAGTGCCACGACATGGTCGCCGGCACCGTAAAACATCCACCACTGGCCTTGATAGAAAAAAAGCGAGTTGAGCCAAACCGCGTTTTTCGACGCGGGCGAATCTTTCTCGTACGATGCGATCGGACTCAGCACGACATCCGTGAGCTGATCGAGTTGTTGAGTCAGGTTGGCGCGCGAGAAGAGGACTTCACCGGCCGCGTAGAACCACCGACTATTGCCCATCAAATTACCGGCCACGAAGATCAAGACGTCACGATTGATTCTTGCGCCGTTCATGGATGGGTAATTCGTGACGGCGTAAGCCATTTCCCAGGGAGAATAAGCGGCTGGAAAATGCATATCGACCGGATCGCCCGTCTGCGGAGTGGAATCCGAGGCATGGTGCCAGTGGATCATGTCCGAGGAATAAGCGACGTTTGTGCCTGGGTTGTCCTGACCATAGTACAAAACATATTGTCCATTGATCCGGACAGGCGTGCCGTTTGGATCTGCCACTACGAGACCGTCTTTAGTCCCCAGCTCGACGGATCCGACCTGAGTCCAATGGATCAAGTCAGTTGAGGTGGCTTCGTTGAGGTCAAATCCATTTCCACAAGGAGCATGAACAGCAGTGAAGAAGGTGTAGTAAACGCCGTTCAATTCATACAAACGTGGATCCTCGACGCCGCAACCGGCATTAGGCACCGCACTGACTGGGATGACGGGATTGCCCGCATATCGCACAAAACTGTGACCATCCGTGCTCGTGGCATAGGCGATAACGGAAGTTCCACCCGCGCCGCAGGCACCGACGGCCTGACAGTTCTGGGCCCGATAAAGCATCTCAAAAGTTTTCGCCACATGAGTATTTGGATCCGTGCGGACAATCACGCCGGGGTTGAAGACGTTCCCAGACTCGAAACCTCCGGGAATTGGAGTGGTTGAGCCCTGCGGCGACAGAACAGGATTACCTGCGAAGCGTTTGAAAGGTCCGATTGCCCAGTCAGGCAAGTGAGCAGCCGTGTGATCCGCATGCGCCTGACCACACAGAACAAAACCAAGGCCCGCCTGAATTAGTACGAAGTTCAACAGACGCATGACTTAGCCCGCCTTCGAAAGCACGCTGAACACACGAGCAAGACTTTCGAGTGTGGGATTGCCTTCAGGAGTGAGCATTCTAAATAGGGTCCTCTCAGGGATTCCTGCGCTCTTGGCAAACGCGGATTTATTCACGACCTCAAGATAAGACGAGAGGATTTCTTTAAAGCCCTCCGGGTCTCCAACTTGAAGGCATTCCATCAGAGCTTGACTGACCTTTTCATGATCGGATAGGACTTTCTTGGCGTTGAATTTGGATAGACCCTTACGTGTCTTGAGTTTAATCGGCTCGATAGCGCTCAAGGACCGATCTCGCTTTGCTGATGTCGCGACTTTGGCCATCTTTACCTCCACCCAAAAGGGCTACAAATACATTTCCGTCTTGATCTTGTGCGATGGCGAAGTAGACCCGAAGACCGATCTTCCATTTGAGCTCACTCAACCCCTGGCCGAGATTCTTAAACTCGCCTAAGTGGCCGTGAGCCTGAATTTTCTGAAGTCTAGCCGCAACGCGCACTTGAGTTGTGTTATCGGCCGAATCAAACCACTTGGCGAATTCAGCTGAGCGCTCAACCCTCACGGCTCAATACTGCCATATATGGCAGTATTGGTCAAATCAGGAGAGCAGCTGAAGTTTAGAGCAGTTTTCTGAGGTTAGCTGCCGGAACGGAAATGTTCCCAAAATGTTCCCGAGGACGAGCGACCAAGCTGGCCATTAAGGCCGTTGCGGGGTGCCTGCGGCGTGATCACAGATCGCGGCGAAGAGCGCCAGGTCGGAGGCTGAGAAGGGTTGAGCACAGTGATCGGTCAAGGGCAGGTACTCGCTAAAATCGACATCCTGTCGATTTTGGGTGCTGTAGCACCCACGCTGCGTTCCTGAATTTTTTCGCATCAGCGAAAAAATGGTGCGGTCGGAGGGACTCGAACCCTCACACCTTACGGCATACGCCCCTCAAACGTACGTGTCTACCAATTCCACCACGACCGCAACCTAGTGTTTGAGAGGTCCGAACTTCATACCAGGAAGACGAGCAAGCTCGCAACCCAAATCCGGAATTAGCAAGGCGCGTCAGAATTCTGTACGGATGCCGAAGTAGTAAGAAGTTCCAGAAATGGCCAGGCTCGAATTGCTTCCCTTGAGAGAACGAATTTCGGCCGTTAGATAGGTCCTGAGGATTCCGGAATCCTTGTAGAAGTCGTAAGCCGCGGACGGCTCGAGTGGGTTCATC
>JABDEK010000135.1:0-6472 GCA_013287135.1 Acidobacteriota bacterium
GGAACATTCCCGCGGAAGCGGTGGACCCGGTGGAAAGCGATCGTGTTGTGGTCGTCGCGGACGATTCCATCAGCGTCAGAAAATTTGTGGGACGCATGCTCGAAAAAGCGGGCTACCGCGTGAGACTGGCCTCCGATGGCCTCGAAGCTTCGGAAATTATCGCGGAAGTGGGCTGCCATTTGGTGATCACCGATCTCGAAATGCCGCGCATGAATGGATATGAATTGTTGGCGCATCTCCGGCAGGATCCCATGACGTCGCGCATTCCAGTTCTTGTGGTTACTTCGCGCGCTGGAGCAAAACATCGAGACCGCGCCATGAAAGAGGGCGCTTCCGGATTCTTGACTAAGCCAGTGCAGGAAGATCAGCTAATTTCAACCGTCCAGGGTCTGGTTGATCCGGCTACGCCGAAAAACCGATCGGGGTTGCGAGTGCCGGTGCAGCAGGATTGATATGACGATGCCGACCACGCCGGCCGAGAAGAAAATTCGAGTGCTCATAGTGGATGACTCCGCTTTTATGTGCAAAGTGCTTCAGGAGATCATCAACTCCGATCCTCAGCTCGAGGTCGCGGGCCAAGCGCGTGACGGTCGCGACGCTGTCACTCTCGCCGAATCGTTGCGTCCCGACGTAATCACCATGGACATCAACATGCCGCATGTAGACGGCTTGCAAGCTACTGAAATGATCATGTCGCAACATCCGCGGCCCATCGTGATTGTGAGTTCTGAATCGCGCGAAGGCGCCTCCGGCACACTACGAGCGCTTGAGTTGGGAGCAATTGACTTCGTACCCAAGCCCTCTAGCGGAATTGATTTGGATATGCGCAGTGTGCGCGACGAACTCACTCGCAAATTAAAGATGGCTGCGAAGGTTCGCGTGGTCCGTACTGCGTCGCGAGTCAAAGCTACGTCTGCCCCCGCGCCGGTGGCGGCAAACGGAAAATCCCGTGTGCATGCGCCTGCCCCGGCCTCCCAGAACGCCACAAAGTTTCCGATCGTAGTTATCGCCGCATCCACGGGCGGACCCGCAGCAGTGATGCGCGTGGTGGCGACGCTGCCAAGGGATTTTTCGGCGGCGGTGTTACTGGTGCTGCATATGCCCGCAGCTTTTACCAAGCAATTCACGTTGCAACTCGCCGAGATTTCTAAATTGCCGGTGACAGAAGCGCAAGCCAACGAGTTGGTACAGCCCGGCATGATTTATTTGTGCCCCGGCTCGCATCATTTACGTGTGTCACCAACCGGCAAAATTATGCTCGACCCAGGACTCAGAATCGAAGGCTATCTTCCGTGCGCGAATGCCGCGCTTGAAACAGTGGCCAGCTACTCGCGAACGTTGGCCATCGCGGTTGTATTAACGGGCATGGGCAACGACGCAGCCAAGGGTGTGAAGTCTATAAAGGCGAACGGCGGCTATGTGATCGCCCAGGACGAAGCATCTTCGGTGATCTTCGGCATGCCTGCTGAGGCGATCAAAACCGGAGCTGTGGACGAGGTCGTTGACCTCAACGAGATTGGCGCAGCCATCGAAAGACGTGTCGTCAAGTTCGCCAAGCCTATGCCGGTGGGAGCGCAATGAAGATTGCAGCTCAGGATGCGGTCAAAGCCCGAAAAGCTCGCAGGCCGGAAGCGGTGATTCTGTTCAACGTGTCGAATCAGCTTTTTGCTATTGCCGCGGATTCCGTGCAGGAAATTCGTAGCACGGATAGTTTGGGCGCTGCCTTGGAGATTGAGCAGCAGGAAATTCCGAAAGTGCGCCACACCATTGAACGCGGACACCGGACCTACTATGTGGTCAACGCATGTGTGCATTTTGGGCTGCGGCTAGTGCGTCCCACATTGGTTTTGATGTTGCGGCAAATTCGTGTTGCCGTGCTAGTGGACAAAATCGAGCGCATGGCGGAAATTTCTGGCTTTCATGCTTTGCCGCGAGCTTTTGTTGGAGCAGAGCGGCAGTGGTATCGAGGTCTCGCTTATGTGGACGACCAGGTCATTCCGGTAGTGAGCCCGTTAGGATTTTTAACCTCGCAGGAGTTTGAACAGCTGGACGGCGCCACGGCGGAAGCCTCACGCCGTGATTTGGAACGAGCGGTACAAATATGAGCGGGACTGACACAGAAAACGCACAATCATATGTGCTGCTCCAAATCGGGGAGCGGCGTTTTGCTTTGCCGGCGTCAGAAGTTTCGGAATTGGCACCCCCGGTTCGGTTGCATCAATTTCCGCACAACTCACCGTTGGTATCCGGGATTATCGTCAGGCGCGGACGCCTTGTCCCGGTGTATGACGTTTGTCCTTTGCTGACCGGCAAAGACTCTCCTACGCACCAATTCTATTTGGTTGCGCGGCGAAATTTCGGATCCGCAAGCGAGCCTGCCGCGATTCCAGTGAGTGGCGATTCCGAACTTGTGACTGCGGACACGGTGCAAGTTACCAGCCCAGCATATGTTTCAGGCAGATTGACGCACGGCGGAGAAAGCATCGAAGTATTGGACCTTGATCGTCTAGTGGCTTTCGAATCTCGCGCAGCGCAGCCCAACTCATGAGCACCCTTGCGAATCTTCCGCGCATCCTGCTGATCGATAGCAATGTGTATTTCTCGAAGCGTTTGACGGACGCTTTGCAGCAGCAGGGTTTCGAAGTCGTGCTCAGCACGCAAGCTTCCTATGCCCTCACCATGCTTGAATGGAATGCTCCCGCCGCGATTCTATGCGCTACGAATTTGCGCGAGATGGGAGCGCTGGAAATGGCGCCGATTCTGCGAGCGGATGCCAAGACAGCGAATATCCCGCTCATTGCCATAGGGGGCGGCGGAGATCAGGCGCTGCTCGAAGCTTTCCGCGCAGGCTGCGACGATTTCGTCGATCGCCGCCGGTCGCCTTCGGACATCGCTGCACACGTGCGAAGTTTTCTTTTGAGTCGTCAGGAAGGTTTTCAACCTACGCAAATGCTTGCCACTGCCGACACTGATTTGAGCGGCAGCCTTTCGCACCTTGACCTGCCGGGAGTTATTCAGATGCTCGGCCAAGCGCGCCAAACCGGCGCGCTGCACGTCAATGCCGGCGAAACCGACGGAATTATCTTTTTTGAAGCTGGAGAAATTCACCACGCCGAGTGCGGCGCGCTTTTTGGCGATGAAGCTGTAACGGAAATCGTAAAGACTTGCCAGAGCGCTGCGAAAGGCGTCTATAAATTCGTGTACGGAGCAGCGGCCACACAACGAACGGTTCTTCGCTCGGCGACCGATTTGTTGCTCGACGCCATGCGGGAATTTGACGAAGCCGAACACAACGAAGTGGAGAACAAACTTCCATGAGCGAAACAAGCAATCCCATAACAGCGCGAGTTCCAACGGTCTATTTCATAGACGATAGCGCGACCATGCGCGAAGTGATCAAGATCGCCTTTCGGAAAGAAAATATTCAAGTCATCACCTGTGCGGATGCCGCTTCGGCGATGGAACAGTTCAACAAGGTTGCTCCGGACGCAGTCATCACCGATGTGATCATGCCGGACAAAGATGGCTACGAAGTTTGCGACTACATCAAACAACATTATCGGTTCGCGAAAACGCCGGTAATACTGATGTCGGGAGTCGTGAATCAGTCCGTTGCAGAACGCGCAACCGCTGTGAAAGCCGATGAATTGATACGTAAACCGTTTCAGCCGCAGGATCTGGTCGCTCGCGTAAAAAGTCTGTTGACTCCAGGCGTTCCTGGCGCCACACGCAGCGTCGGAAATGACCAAGATGAAACCTCAACCCGATTTGCGTCAACCTTAAACGGCCTGTTCAATCCTGATGCTGCTCGAGCGGCCACGACTCGGCCGCAGGTTCCCGGGACCGCAGCGCAGTCACGCGCGAGTCAGACCTTAGTAGCCGCCCCCGCCGCTCCATCGTTTGCGCCGCCGGCTCCAGCACTCGCTTCCTCAGGAAGAACTCACAGTTCTGCGGAGACGGTAGCGACCCGGCCTCCAGCGCAATCCTCTTGGGAAATCCAGAAATTGCGCAACGAGATTCGCCGACTTGAACTCTTCGTTAAGAAGTTGCAGGCCGAACTCGAGGCTGAACATCAGTATTGCGCTGCGCTCGAAGCTCATTTCAAGACGCTTCAAGAAGGCGAAGAGTCCCGCTAAATAGCCCGTCAGTCTAATCGTTTGGATTGCAGAAATTCACGCGCAACTTCGGCAATATCGCGATGCTCTCCGTCCACTGCGTAATTCATCCTTCGCATTTCCGCATCGGATATTTTTCCAACCAATTCTTCGATGGCAGCGTTCATACCAGGAAAGCGATTTAGGGCGTCCGATCTTACAATGGGCACCGCCTGGTATGGAGGAAAGTAATGTTTATCATCTTCCAGAATGGCCAGGTCGCGTGCGGCGATCAACCCATCGGTGGAATTCCCAGCAACGATGTCCACCTGGTCGCTTAGCAACGCGCGATAGAGCAATCCCAAATCAAGGATTCGCGACGGCTCTTTAAATTTCAGGCCGTATACTTTTGCCAGTCCAGCGTAGCCGTCCGGCCGTTCCATGAATTCGTAGCCGAACCCGGCGCGCCATTGCGGCGTATAGGGGGCGGCATCGTCAATGGTTTTTAAATTTAATCGGCGCGCGTCTTCGCCTCGGACGACCATTGCGAACGTGTTATTAAAACCGAGTGAGGGCATTACCTCCATGCCGAATCTTTGCCGATATTCGCTTTTCACCCGCTGGAACACAGCTGAACGGTCGCTTTGAATCGGGTCGTGCAATATTGCGGTTAAGGCTGTCCCGGTGTACTCCACGTAGGCGTCGATCCGTCCCGCGAGCAGGGCTTGTTGGCAAATGTACGAGCCGGCGAGATAGAAGCGCCTGGTGACTGGCTGATGCAGTTTGTTCTCGAGATGCTGTGCCAGAATTTCGGCGAGAAGCGCTTGTTCGGAGAAGTTCTTTGAGCCGATGACGATATCGTGCCGCTCAATATTGCACGCTGCTAACAGAAGAATAGGGCAGAGTAGGCACCAACCCAGCCACTTGATCATTGGCGCGCAGGCCGCAGATGCTGCTCCAACAAACTCAATATGAAATCAGCCAGTAACGCGAGAGCAGCTGCAGGAATCGCGCCCGCTAAAATCAACTGGTTGTTCACCATGGCCAAACCACGAAAAATAAATTCACCTAGTCCACCTGCGCCGACCGCCGCAGCAATTGTCGCGATCCCAATAGTCAGCACCATGGCGACGCGCACGCCCGCAAGAATAGTTGGCATTGCAAGTCGCAATTCCACCTGCCAAAGAATTTGGTTGTCAGTCATTCCCATTCCGCGGGCGGCTTGTCGCACCGCCGCATTGATGTTTTCGATACCCGTGGATGTATTGCGAATAATTGGGAGCAATGCGTACAGCGTCAACGCGACAATCACCAGCCGGTCTGCACGCTCTCCTAACCACGGAACGGGCAAAAGAAATCCAAAGAGTGCCAGACTCGGAATAGTCTCGGCAATATTGGCTCCGCCAAGAATCGGCTTTGACAGCCAGGGTTGGCGCGTCACGATGATCCCCAGCGGAACGCCAATAGCCACCGCCAGCAGCATCGACATGGCAACCAACCATATATGCTCAAGCGTAGCCTGCAGAATTTCGCGCTGGTGGCGAACAAAAAACTCAACGATGTTCATTGGCCCTCTCGGCTTCTTCATACATCCGGAAATTTGCTACGTAGGCCGCTGCTACGGGCTCTTTCGCGGCTAGAAACCCTGGCGGCGAATAAACTCCGGTGAGTTTGCCTTCTTCCAGCAACGCGATGCGCGAGGCCAGCAAAAGAGATTCTCCGACGTCGTGAGTGACCATCACGATTGTTTTTCCAAGCCTTTGCTGCAATTTCTGAAATTCTCTTTGCAAGTCGCCGCGAGTAAGCGGATCAAGCGCGCCAAAAGGCTCGTCCATTAGCAAAATCGGCGGATCGGCGGCCAATGCCCGCGCGATGCCAACCCGCTGCCGTTGGCCGCCGGAAAGTTCGTGCGGATGTCTTTTCGCAAATTGATTAAAATCCAAGTCGACAAGGTCGAGCAGCGCCTTCACGCGAGCCTGCGTGCGCTCTGCGGCCCATCGTTCTAGACGAGGCACCAGCGAAACGTTCTGTTCGATAGTGAAATGCGGAAATAGTCCGACGTCTTGTATCACGTAGCCAATGTGCCGGCGAAGCACGATCGCATTCCAGCCTGTCGTTGGTTTGTTTTCGACCAATACCTGCCCGTCGCTTGGATCGAGCATGCGATTAATCAGCTTTAGCGCCGTAGTCTTTCCGGCGCCGCTGCGTCCTAACAATGCCAACGTTTCACCGCGGCTAACTGTCAAGCTAAGGTTGCGCAATATGGCTTGCCCATTTGGCAAACGGTAGCCGGCGTTCCGAAATTCTATGACGGGCTCGCGTGCGGCGCCTCGATCGGTTTCCGCATTCATATGGCGGTGAAGAGCACAGTGTTCTCG
>JABDEK010000135.1:6559-6891 GCA_013287135.1 Acidobacteriota bacterium
TTCTCGCGAGGCTAACAAGCCCTACCGCGGCCTGTCAAACGGACACGCCGTCGGTCGGCCGAAGCCGGTCACTTGCTGCCGAGAAATTTCCGGATTGTGAGCAGCACGTCGACCATCATTTGCTCCGTGAGCTTGCCAGTGAACGTATTTTGTTGGCTGGGATGAAATGAGACGAATAGGCGCGGTAGCCCCTCGGGTAGCTCGTAACCCGCGCTGTGACGAAATGGATATGCTGCGAATCCCCCGATTAGACCTCTCCTCTTGAGCACGCCCAAGTAAGTTCGCATCGCAATACTTCCCAACGCGAGTATGGCGCGAGGCCGCAACAGTTC
>JABDEK010000136.1:0-4538 GCA_013287135.1 Acidobacteriota bacterium
TGACCTTGCAACTCATTGAGCAGCTCCATAATCAGCGCGACCGACGAATTAAAATGCCAGCGAACTTCAAAATCGTTTGTAACGCGCTTCAGCGTCTTATGCGCTTTGCGGACCAATGTTTTCTCTTTCGCCGTAGCGGTGGCGAAATCTGTTTGCGCGGCTGGATCGGTTCGCACGTCTCGCAAACGATCCGCATGTTTGACGACCAGCCGATAAACTTTGTTCAGAAAGCGCGAGCAGCCTTCGATTCCCTGCTCGCTCCACTCCAAATCGCGCTCGGGGGGCGCCGCGAACAATGTGTACATACGCGCCGTGTCGCAACCATATTTTTCGGCCATTTCGAGCGCGCCTACCACGTTGCCTTTTGATTTCGACATCACCGCGCCGTCTTTATGCACCATGCCCTGCGAAAATAATCTCTTTACTGGTTCCGTTTCGTTGACCATTCCGAGGTCGTGCATCACTTTGCAGAAAAATCGCGAATAAATAAGATGCAGGATGGCGTGTTCAATGCCGCCGATGTACTGATCGATTTGAAACCAGTACTCCGCTTTTGCTTTCTCAAACGGGGCGCGATCGTTGTGCGGATCCGTGAAGCGATAAAAATACCAGGAAGAATCGACGAAGGTGTCCATCGTATCGGTCTCGCGACGAGCGGGCCCCCCGCACTTTGGGCATGTAGCGTTCACAAATTCCGGCACTAACGCGAGCGGGGATTGCCCTTCTCCCGTGAGCTTTACATTTTCAGGGAGGCGGACAGGAAGTTGGTCATCCGGAACAGCCAGGATCCCATCCATGTCGCAGTACACCACCGGGATCGGCGTGCCCCAATAACGCTGGCGTGAAATGCCCCAATCTTTCAATCGATACGTAGTTTCGGAGTCGCCAAAACCCTTCGCCTTGGCGTCCGCCGACATTTTCTGGATGGCTTCATCAGACGTGAGACCCGTGTAGGCGCCCGAATCCACCAACGTGCCGTGCTCGGTGTACGCTTCGCTCATGCGGTCCAGGCGCAAGGGGGCCGCATTCAGCGGCTGCACCACAATCTTCACTGGCAAATGATATTTCTCAGCGAACTCGTAATCGCGCTGGTCGTGGCCGGGCACGCACATCACCGCGCCGGTTCCATAATCCGCCAGCACGAAATTCGCAACCCATATCGGGATATTGCCGCCGGAAAACGGATTCACGGCAAAACGTCCGGTGAAGAAGCCTTCTTTTTCCGCCGTGGCGATATCGACGGCGCGCATGCTTTTCTGGCGCATGGCTTTCAACTGCGATTCAATTGCACCGCGTCCCGGCACGCCTTCAAGCAAACTTTCCAGCAGCGGATGGTTTGCCGAAAGCACAATCGCAGAAGCGCCGAAGATCGTATCGACGCGAGTGGTGAATACTTCGAGCGAACGCCCCGGCATCTGCGAGATGTCGAATTTCACACGCGTACCGTGGGATTTCCCGATCCAGTTGCGCTGCTGCACTAGCACGCGTTCTGGCCAGCCACCTGCTAGTTCGATCGTTCCATCGAGTAGAGAATCTGAATAGTGCGTGATTCGCAGAAACCACTGCTCCACATCTTTCGGCTCAACAATCGTGTTTTCGTGCCGCCAGCAGCAACCGTTCACCACCTGCTCGTTCGCGAGAACCGTTGCGCATTGCGGGCACCAATTCACGCGGCTGCGTTTGCGGTAGGCCAGGCCCTTTTCCAGCATGCGCAGAAAAAACCACTGGTTCCAGCGGTAGTACTCCGGCTCGCACGACGAAATCTCGCGTTGCCAGTCGTATCCG
Source organism: Acidobacteriota bacterium (assembly GCA_013287135.1). GTDB lineage: Bacteria > Acidobacteriota > Terriglobia > Acidiferrales > UBA7541 > Palsa-295. The sequence continues at coordinate 1,786 of JABDEK010000136.1, forward strand.
AACCCGAACCGCTCGCAGACCGCCTTCATCTGCGCAATGTTGGCGTTAGTCCATTCGCGCGGCGGCGTTCCACTCTTAATCGCGGCATTCTCCGCCGGCAAGCCAAACGAATCCCAGCCCATGGGATGAAGCACGTTCAATCCGCACATGCGCTTGTAGCGCGCAACCGCGTCGCCAATCGTGTAGTTGCGCATGTGGCCCATGTGCAAGGTTCCGGAAGGATATGGCCACATCTCCAGGACGTAATATTTCGGGCGCGCAGGATCTTCTAGCGCGTGGAACGCATTCTTTTCTGCCCACACTTTTTGCCACTTCGTTTCGACCTGGCGCGGATCGTAGTCGAACAAGTTCACTTCCCTCGCGACTTTCGCCGTGCACTCGCACGTGGACTCGATTTCACCGCCGTTTTTCTTCTACTCACATTCCCGTGCGCGCGGACTTTGCTTTTCTTCTTTCGACGCGGCTTCATCCCGTCGCGCGCACCATTGACAGGAATTACCACTCCCCTCAGCTTCCACAACGCCGCGACGTTTCTGCGGTCGTCTCCCGGCTTGTCGATGGGCGTCTCCAGAATGAAGGCGCGTCCCGCAAGCTGTGGATGATTCAAAATCCTGCCAAATGATTCCAAGCCGATTCTGCCTTTTCCAATATGTTCGTGGCGATCTACGCGCGAGCCGAGATGCGTTTTCGAATCGTTCACGTGAACCACGCGAACGCGTTCTAGACCGATCGTGCTGTCAATCGCCTGCAAAGTTCTGTCCAGACCTTCCGCGGTGCGTATATCCCATCCCGCTGCGAAAGTGTGCGCGGTGTCGATGCAAACGCCCAGCGGCAAGTCCGACGCATCCAGCACAGCTCGCAATTCTTCAAACTTCGATCCCATCGAGGTTCCCTGTCCAGCCGTGTTTTCCAGCAGGATTTCCAACCCATCGAGTTTCAGGCCGCGGGTGGCTTGCTTCAGTCCGTTTGCGATCGAGGCGACCGCCGCGTCCGCTCCGCTTTCCATGCAACAACCGGGATGCGCCACCAGAAAATCCGCCCCCAGCGCGAGCGCGCGAACGATTTCCTGATGAAACGCTTGCACCGAGCGCGTTCGCAGCACCGGATTCGGCGAGGCAAGGTTAATCAAATAATTGTCGTGAATCACCAGTGGACCAAGCCCCAGCGCTTTGCGCCGCTCGCGAAACCGCGTGGCGTCCGCTTCGGAAATCCTGGAAGGCCCGCGCACCCACATTCGCGGGCTAGATGAAAATATCTGAAGCGCGTTGGCGCCCAGAGCGTGCGCTATTTCCAGCGCTCCGGAAAGATCTCCGGCAATAGATGTATGGATTCCAATTCGGGTGCTGCCGTTTTTCCAGGCAGGGATTTCAGGCGGAGGCGGTGCTTCGGGGCGATATTCGTCAGCGGCGTCGAAAGTTAGATTGATACCGTGATTTTCTTCCGTCATTACCTCTGAGTGTCCGGGAGCCAGGGAGGCCGCAGATTCGCGTATTGCACACACAGCCGCATCACATGCATCTGCTTAAACAATGATTCTAACGGAAAGCCGCGCTTTCCGCAAACGCTCTCACCGCGCGCGGAAAATCACAAATTCGCGGCAAAGCGTCCAAAATGGGCAAGCATTTTTAGTTGTTTAGGGAGTGCGCTAAGACAAAGCTGCCGCTGAACTTGCGCCGTAAAAACTAAACCAAGGCTTAGCTGCCGAAAGCTTCGAATTCACGTTGTTAATGTTTTTCACGCCCTGATTTTGCAGCCAGTCTTCCAACGCTTTTGCGCCCTGTTTTGCGTAAACTGGAATTCCTTCCTTCCATGTGGCCCGGCCGCACAGCACGCCCGAAAAATTCACGTCAGATTCAGCCGCAAGCTCGAGTGTTTCGGCAAAAACATCGTTGTTCACGCCAGCGGACAGATAGATGAACGGCTTCTTGGCAGCCGCGGCAGCCTTGCGGAAATGTTCTTTGGCCTGGTCGCGCGTGTAAACCGACTCGCCTTTACCAGCTTGGGAGCCGGCAACGAACGCCATATTCACCGGAACCTCTACCTTCAACACGTCAACGGCGTATTGCGGCTTGGAAAATTCCTCCATGCTACGCGTAACAATCTCCGGCTTTTTGCGCGCGAACGCCGCGCCTTTCTCGTCCCCGTTTTCCTCGTAACCTACGAACTCCAGAAAGAACGGCACGTCCGCCGCCGTGCACTCCCCTCCGATGCGCTCAACCCAAGCGTGCTTAATATCGTTTATCTCGAACGAATCGAATGGCGTGTAATACAGAAGAATCTTGATGCAGTCGGCCCCCGCAGCCACCAAACGGCGCACGGACCAAATATCGAGCAGGTCAGGAAGCCGGCCAGGACGCGTGTTGTCATACCCGCTGTTTTCGTACGCCAGCAGCAAACCGGCATTCGGAGCGCGCACTTTCGCCGCAGGAAGCCCATATTCGGGATCCAGCAGAATTGCGCTAGCATGAGGTGTTAACACCTTCACGACGGTGGTCTTGAATTCTTCCAGCATCTGCGCTGTCACGTCTTTCTTATCGATTCCCTTTTCTTTGGCGATGGCGCTCTTGAGCGAGCCGCGCTGGTCCATCGCCGCGGCGGCGATTATGCCGCGCGCGTCCGAGACCGCTTTCATGCCTTTCTGTTTGCCCGGTGTGATTTTCATCGAACTTGCCTCCAGAAAATTGCCAGTAAAAGAATGGAGCGAAGATTATCGGGACGGATCCTGAGTCAATCGATCTCGCTGAAGACCGCCG
>JABDEK010000136.1:4548-6855 GCA_013287135.1 Acidobacteriota bacterium
CCAGTAAAAGAATGACCGCGCATTTTAACACGGGACTTGCGGCGTTTGGGAGAGACTGCAACTGGCTGGTGCTCTTGAACAACTCTTACGCCGCGGCCTTACAAGTAAACCACATGATGTTGAGCCGATTCTATGCTAGCTTGCCGGGAGAGCTTATCTACGAAGCTCGGCCCATAGGCTGCAAGCCATGGCAAGGGCGAAAGAGTGCGCTCCTGCAACGCTCGATGGGGATACAGCGAATCAAGCAATATCCGTTCGTATCGATCGAGCACGCCTATCCGCAAATTCTCGGCCCGGGCCGCTTTCCCTTTCAACTTCGCAAATCGATGGAGCATTTTGCTTTCCGCAGAATCCAGCGCGCCAACCAACGTGCGGTCCAGCCGCGTGAGTGGAGCTTGATAGCTTTTCAACAGCTTCCGCAGCGTTTTTTTCCCCGGCATCGAAACGACTTGCCAGAGCGCGGGGCAGAGCTTTCTGCTCCATGCGTGCCCGCAAATGCTGATGCCCGCGGAAAACGTCGGAAATGTCCAGGCCAAATTTTGTAAGCAAGCGCGCAACGAACGGTTCAATGATCGTAAATCCAGCTCGCGACAAGATCGCCGGCATCCGCCCGAGAAGCTTGTCGTAAACCACCTGCGCCTGCGCCATGTAGGCGATCTCGGCGGCGCCGCCGATGTACGCGGCGGTCGGTAGAAGCGTGTCCTGAACGATGGGCCGCAACAGGACGTTAGGCGTGAAAAGCTCGGGAGTTTTCTTGATCGCCGCTTGCAATTCCGCCAAGCTAAACGAAGCGCGACCGGCCGTAAATTTGCCGTTGCGCACACGAAGCGGCTGGCGGCGCCCGTCCACGTTGTAGAAAAGCAGAGTGGACTCCTCAGTGACTTTCACTTGCGCGAGATGTTGCCGCGCCGGAGAAAATTCTTATTGCAGGCACGGGCGCTGAATCAACAGCAGAAACGATTGAGCGCACGAACCGCGCTGCGTCGTTCGGCTACGCTGTGGCATTGGTGCGAACGCCTAGTTTTTATAAGCCAGCCATGACAGAAAGTGCGCTCGCGGAACACTACCTGCGTGTGGCGGACGCAGCGCGGATTCCAATTCTCGTATATTCAGTTCCTGTCTTTACGCATGTGACCGTCGAGGCGCCTTTAGTCGCGCGCCTTTCGAAACATCCGAACATTATTGGGATGAAAGATAGTTCGGGGAATGCGCAGGGAGTTGCCGAAATTATCGCTGCCGCGCCGAAAGAGTTCCAGACGCTGGTTGGTTCAGCGTCCACTCTGTACGAATCGCTCGAAAAAGGCGCAGGGGGAGCGATTCTGGCGGTAGCTTGCGCGTTTCCAGAATTGTGTGTTGAGATTTACGAAGCGTCGCGCGCTGGTGAACGGACGAAGGCCCATTCGCTGGCGCAAAAGCTAATGGCGCCGGCTAAGTTGTTTGGTCCGCAATTTGGCATCGCTGGTTTGAAATATGCGCTGGATCGAATTGGATATTACGGCGGCGCACCGCGAAGTCCGCTCCTACCCTTGGATGCCTCCGCGCGGTCTGAAATAGATACTATGCTGTCGAATCTTACGGCTCAGACCGCGCATCAATTGTAGTGGCCCCTGCTGGCATGAAGAAAACAGTGGATACTTCTATCTGTTGCTCTGTTCGCGGTGCGTTCGATACGCGCAAGAATTCCTTCTGCTCTGCTAACGTTGCGGGTTGCGGCGCGTCCCACTTGCATTGCTGCGCACATTTTGCGCGTGTATCATGAATGCTTCCATGGAGTCTCACTGTCTTCCCTTTAGCAAAATTCCGCATCCGACCAAGCTATTTTCCACCTTTGCAGAGAATTTTGACAAAGTAGCGGCCTACTACGGAGAGCCGCCGAGTGTGGCGGGCGTGCTCGCGGCACGGCGCAAGATCGAGCTCGATGAAAAAGTCCGGCGAGAGGTCGTGGAGATTCTGCGCGAGCAGAACGAAGCATTCGGGACAGGTCCGGATACCGTACGGAATCTTGAACGGCTGGCCAAGGGCGCGGCGGCTATCGTCACAGGGCAACAAGTCGGACTTTTCGCCGGCCCGGCGTACAGCCTTTACAAGGCCATAAGCGTAGTTCGATATGCGGAGGAAATAACCAAAGCTGGCGTCGATAGCGTGCCGGTCTTTTGGCTCGCGACGGAAGATCATGATTTCGCTGAAATCAATCACGTTGCGTGGAATTCAAAAAAGGGCCTCGCTGAATTTGAATTGGGTGAGCGTGAATCGGATGCTGGCCGTCACGTGGGCGAAATCAAGCTTGGGGCGCCTGTCACCGCGCTG
>JABDEK010000137.1 GCA_013287135.1 Acidobacteriota bacterium
ATCAAAGCCGACGCCATTGTCCCTAACGAATACAACCAAGTCATTGCTGTTTCCGTCGGCGCAGCCGACCTCGATTTCGGCTTGTGGGCGTGTGCGCGTGAATTTAATCGCGTTGGACATTAGGTTAACCAGTACCAGCCGTAGCATCGAACGGTCTCCATAGAAATCGGGCAATTCGCCGATTTTCCAGGCGATGGCGAAGAAGCCTTGGAATACCTCTATTCGCGAGGCAAATTCAAGACACGGTCCAGCGACAACCCGGCAGTCGTGCTGCTGGATTTAAAACTACCCAAGGTCGATGGGCTTGAGGTGTTGAAGCAAATTAAGTCCGAGGAAAAGCTGAGAATGATGCCCGTAGTGGTGCTGACCTCATCGAAAGAGGAAAAGGACATGGTGGCAAGCTACAAACTCGGAGTGAGCGCGTATGTAGTAAAGCCAGTTGACTTTCATGAGTTTGTGAATGCCATCAAGGAACTGGGCGTTTTCTGGGCAGTTATCAACGAGCCGCCACCGGGGAGCGTAAGGAAATGAACATCATAGGAAGTGAGCATGCGGAACCCATTGCGGATTCTGTCGATCGAAGATGATCCTAAGGATGCGAAGCTGATTCAGGATCTGCTTGAGACAGAAGACATCGTTTGCGAAGTAACACGGGTCGATACGCAGGCTGGCCTGCTGGCTTCCCTCAAGCAAGGCGGAATCGATCTGATTCTGGCAGACTACAGCCTTCCCTCGTTCGACGGCATTACTGCATTGAAGCTTGCAATGAAAGCCTGCCCGGAAGTGCCGTTCATCTTTGTTTCTGGAACACTGGGCGAAGAAATAGCGATTGAAGCACTCAAGATTGGCGCAACGGATTATGTTCTGAAGACGCGGCTATCGAGGCTTGTGCCGTCAGTGCTTCGTGCGCTGCGCGAAGCCAGCGAAAGAGCGGAACACAAGCAAGCAGTTGAGAATCTGCGCCGGAGCGAAGCCTACTTGACCGAAGCGCAGCGACTGAGCCAGACTGGCAGCTTCGGTTGCAATCTTTCCACAGGCGAGATGTTCTGGTCGGAAGAAACCTTTCGAATCTACGGATACGACCGATCCACCCGACCCGCAGTGGAACGTGTTCTTCAACGGGTCCACCCGGAAGACAGACCTTTAGTTCAGGAGCAAATCGATCGGGCCTCCCGCGGCGGTGAAGGCTGTCATGTCAAGTGTCGCCTTTTATTGCCTGATGATTCGGTCAAACATGTCCGTATTGTGGCTCATGCATCAAAAAATGAATCAGGAGGTATCGAGTTTATTGGGGCAGTGATGGATATCACCGCTACGGAGCAGGCGGAAGAAAAGATCCGGCAGAGCGAAATGGAGCTTCGACAGATCCTGGATTTCGCGCCGCAGTACGTCGCCGTATTAGGGTCTGATCGCGATCGTCTTTATGTTAATAAAGCCATGCTCGATTATTTCGGGTTTACTCTTGAGGAGTGGCAGAGCTCCGACCGTCACAAGTATTATCATCCAGATGATTGGGAACGCTTAGCCAGCGAAACTCAAAGTAAATTCTTAAGTGGCATCCCGCACGAATACGAAGCACGTCTCCTAAGAAAAGACGGGAAGTATCGCTGCTTTCTCTTCCGCTGGAACCCGCTACGAGATGAACAAGGATGTATCACACGTTGGTATGCTGCGGCGACCGATATCGAGGATCGCAGGCAGGCTGAGCAGCGGCTCCAGAACGAGAACGTTGCGTTGCGCGAAGAAATCGATAGGGCATCGATGTTTGAGGAGATCGTGGGGATTTCCCGCGCCCTGCACGCGGTCCTCTCTCGCGTATCCAAGGTTGCTCCCACAGATTCCACCGTTCTGATCACCGGCGAAACGGGAACCGGTAAGGAACTAGTGGCTCGCGCGATCCACAGGAGATCTCATCGCTCCTCGCGCGCTTTTGTGAGTGTTAACTGCGCCGCAGTTCCACGCGACTTGATCGCCTCCGAATTGTTTGGCCATGAGAAGGGCGCCTTCACGGGGGCAACTCAGCGGCGTTTAGGGCGCTTTGAGTTGGCCGAAGGAGGCACCATCTTCCTCGATGAAATCGGAGAGCTTCCCGCCGAGACCCAGATCGCTCTTTTGCGCGTTTTGCAGGAACACGAGTTCGGTCGTGTCGGTGGAAGTGGATCCCTCCGAACGAATGTTCGGGTGATTGCCGCTACTAACCGAAATTTGGAAGCGGCCATCGCTGCGGGCACGTTTCGGAGTGACCTCTTTTACCGGCTCAACGTTTTCCCGATTGAGGTGCCTCCTCTGCGGGAACGGCAGGAAGACATTCCGGTGCTCGTTGATTACTTCATCGATCGTTATGCGCGGAAAGCAGGAAAGAGCATCCGCGGGGTAAATAAGAAGAGCTTGGAATTGCTTCAGTCATACGCCTGGCCGGGTAACATTCGCGAATTGCAGAACGTCATCGAGCGATCAGTAATCGTGTGCGACACGGAGAATTTCTCGGTCGATGAGAGTTGGCTTTCGCGGCAGCCCCGTTCAACTGGATCGAAGAGCCAGCTTGAGCTCTCCCAAAAGCTTGCTTCTCACGAGAGGGAGATCATTGAGGGTGCTCTGCGCGAAAGCGGGGGGCGGGTGTCCGGACCTTCAGGCGCTGCAGCTAAACTCGGCATCCCGGGATCTACCCTGGAGACGAAGATCAGGTCACTAAAGATCGACAAGAATCGCTTCAAAACGGCGGTTCCCCCATCAAGCGGCATTTGAATACCTTCGCCGGGTCCCATGTATGGTTACGGAATTCCGCAAAGTTGCGGAAATCCACAATTCAGTCATTCAGTAAACCACTTAAATTCAATCCTTTAACATTGGAACTGGCATTGCCATTACGAGGATGTCTGCCCGGACGTCACAGCCATCGGGAATGCTCGGGAGAGGGTGGATGCTGAAGATCACGAGGACAGTGAACGGAGAAGTGGTGTTTAGGCTGACCGGTCGAATGGGCGCAGAAAACGTCGGCGAATTGGAAAGGCTATTTAGCGCAGAAGCAGGGAGTCGCCGCATCGTCTTGGACTTAGAAGACCTAATACTAGTCGATCAAGACGCTGTCAGCTTCCTTAGGCGCTGCGAAGCGGACAGCCTCAAGCTCAGGAATTGCCCAGCGTACATCCGCAAGTGGATCACGGGGGAACAGTGATGAGCAATTGCGCAATCGACAGCCATGCTACACCGTTCCGAAAAGGGCGTGACTGTAGGTTACGAAGCCAAGGTTCTCTCGCTTTGACCGGAAGGCGGTACGGAGACGACGTGAGCATGGACTGATCGAAGTGAATGCATCAATGGTTTTGTCTGAATGATGCTCAGCTTGCGATTTTAGCGAACTTTTCTGGGAGATTATCATGGATAACGTCAACCCAGCCTCGCCAAGTGATCAGGATTGTGCGGAAGACAAATTTGAAGGAATCATAGGCAACGGCACGGGGCTCAAGTTCGTGCTTACTGAAGTGCAGCGCGTCGCGCCGACTGATTCCACCGTGCTCGTACTCGGAGAGACGGGAACGGGCAAGGAGCTGATCGCCCACGCGATTCACCATATCAGCCCACGTTGCGGGCGACCGTTTATAAAGCTGAATTGCGCGGCCATTCCCTTTGACCTACTGGAAAGCGAACTCTTCGGTCACGAGAAAGGCGCTTTCACCGGAGCAATCGCCCAGAAAATGGGCCGTTTCGAAATGGCTGACACAGGGACATTGTTCCTTGATGAAATAGGGGATATTCCGCTCGCTTTGCAGCCTAAGCTGCTGCGAGTCCTGCAAGAGCAGGAATTCGAGCGTTTAGGGGGCGGCCGGACCCATCGTATCAACATCCGTCTAGTTGCTGCGACCCATCGAGATCTGGCGGAGATGGTTAAGCGAAACGAGTTCCGGAGTGATCTTTACTACCGTCTAAACGTGTTTCCTGTCGTGCTGCCCCCACTGCGGGAGCGCCGGCCGGATATCCCACAATTGGTCTCGCATTTTGTCGGGCTGTTCGCCCGGCGCGTGGGCAAGCACGTCGATCATATTCCGAAGGAAACACTCGATGCGTTCACCTCGTATTCTTGGCCGGGGAACGTGCGGGAACTTCAGAACTTGATCGAACGAGCGGTGATCTTGTCGAACAACGGAGTACTTCCGAACCCTCTGCCAAAATCTGACAAGAATGGGAACACCAACCCTCTTTCCGTATCAGACGAGAATCCGGTGACGGTAACTCTTTCACAGGGCACGTTCGACGGATCTACCCGGGCCCTGATTTTGCGAGCCTTGCAGAGGGCAGAGTGGATTATTGGAGGACCCAGTGGCGCCGCCGCTCGGTTGGGACTGAAACGTACCACTTTGATTGCCAAAATGAAGAAGCTCGGGATCTCGCGACCAGTGCGGCAAGTGGAGGTGGCTGGGCTGAACCAGAACCTCGAGCCGGACAGGCCCTGGCAACCCACCGCTGATTGAGGTGGTGCGCTGACCATGAACTCTCAACCCTGATCACAGAAACAAATGGTGGGGGTGAATGATGATCGCTTCGGTTGTTACTTCGACGTATTCTCTCTCGAAAAGTAAGAGCCTGCTGTTCCTCTTTTTGTTAGCGGCGCTAATTGAAGCGCCAGCGAGGGCGCAAACGCAACTTGGGACGCTGTTCGGTACCGTCACAGATACCAGCGGGGCTGTTGTCCCCGGAGCCGAGGTTTCGGTCGAGAACGTAACCACAGGATTGAAACGGGATGGGCGCACCGACAAAACGGGGGAGTATCAGCTGGTGGGCTTGCCGACCGGAAGGTATGCGCTTCGCGTTCAGAAAGAAGGATTCCAGACCGAGGTTCGCGAAGGAATTGCCCTGAGCCCGGGTGCTGCGATCGGAATCAATTTGTCACTGGTTGTGGGCAAGCTGTCCGTCCACACGACGGTCGAGGCAGCTGTTCCAAGCGTTGACACCACCGCCACCACCGTCGAAGGAATGATTGCGGAACGCAGCTTAAGTGCGCTTCCCCTAGACGGCCATGATCTGTTCAAAGCCGCAATCCTTGTCCCGGGAGTTGCCCCCACACCTAGCAGTGCTCCTTCGTTGTTGTCGAACGGGAAGGCGGGACAAGTGTCCGTCAACGGTATGCGCCCGAGCTGGACGAATGTTCTCATCGATGGCATGGACGCCAATGATCCCGTGTTTGGCTATTCGCCTGCCGGTGCTTCTGGGCTTTTTCTTGGGCTGGATGGTTTCGTGGAGGTACGTGTCTCGACCCAGACTTTCGGCAGCGAGTACGGTACAAATTCCGGTGGCGTCATCGAGGCAATCACCAAATCAGGTAGCAACCACTTCCATGGATCGCTTTTTGAATTGCATCGCGACGCCGCGCTGGAAGCCAGGAACTATTTCGACCTGAGTAGCCGTCCAATCCCGCCATTCGTGCGCAACCAATTCGGGGCCAGCATCGGCGGGCCTTTGGCGCGTGATCACACGTTCTTTTTTGCCAGCTATGAAGGCTTCCGGGAAGTGCGGGCATCCACGGCCATTGCGACCGTCCCGGACGCGCTGGCGCATCAGGGATTGCTGCCGGCTGCCAATGATCCGAGCGCCTGCACGACTGCGTCGCCAAGTGGTTGCGTCTCGGTTGCGACTGATCCGCGCGTACAACCCTTCCTCGCCCTGCTTCCCCCTTCGAATGGCGCTGACAATGGGGATGGAACTGGAGACCTGATCACAGCCGATAAGGGTGCCACGCACGAGCACCACGGTATGGTTCGTCTGGACCACAACTTCTCCAGCACGCATTCGGTGTTCGGGCGTTACTTTGTGGATAACAGCTCTTCTTTTGTGCCGTACTTCGGAACGCCGCCCGGAACTTATGTGCCAGGGTTTCCGGTGGGCCATGCAGCGCGGAATCAGTACTTCACCGTGCAGGATCGTAAAAGTCTAGGAGCCGAGCTGTTCAATGAACTACGTTTTGCCATCAACCGCACGACCGCGTCAACTTCGATCGTTGATACACACCCTGGTCTCTCCATTTCCCTGGTGCGCGGTCGGCCCTTTGGGATGCTCGACGTTGCAGGGATGAGCTTGATCGGCAACAGCCCAGAAATTCCTCTGGGTGATTTTTCGACGGTATATCAAATCCAGGAGCAAGTGTCCCGCACGACTGGCCGTCAGACCTTGAAATTCGGCGGTGAGCTTCGAAGAATTCAGTCTAATGGTCCGCTGGATTTCACAGTAAACGGCTTGTACACGTTTCAAGATCTGAGTCCCTTTGGGTTCCCTGCACACAGCGACAACCCGGCCCTCGAATTCTTCCTGCAGGCGCTGCCCTTGTCGTACGTCGGTGCCAATCCTTCCATGTTCAATTCCGACCGGGGCTACCGCCAGAGCGTGGTTTCGGGATTTGCACAGGATTATGTGCGAATCACGAGGCGTCTGACCTTGAATGTCGGGTTGCGCTACGACTTCTATTCCAATCCATCGGAGGTAGACGGACGTCTCTCGGTGATTCGGAACCCGGCAACGGACTCGCGACCGACCGTCGGAAAAGTATTTGCCGGCACACCAGCGGATCTGGTGTCACCGCAGGCGGGCTTCGCATGGAACCTTTTTGGCGATGGCAAGACCGTGCTGCGGGGCGGAACCGGCATCTTCCGCGATCAGTTCCCGGTAATCCTGTTCGGTGCAGGCCGGTTATTGCCTCCTTTTTTCGGTATCAATTCTTATGTTTTTCCCAGTTTTCTCGACCCGCAGAATGCCGTTCTAACACAGCCGATATACGTCATCGAGACGACGTACCATCCGAAGTTCGC
>JABDEK010000138.1 GCA_013287135.1 Acidobacteriota bacterium
GACGACCAGCAGTACGACGCCGCTCTCGCCGAACTCGATCGCAGCGATGCCGGCCATCCGCCCACGCTCGATTCCCTCAAGCTACGCGCCGACATTCAAATCGCGCAGAAGAAATGGGAACCCGCGACGCTAACACTGCGCCAAGCCGTGGCGTTGGCGCCCAACGATCCCGAATTGCACGGCGGACTCGGCCGCGTCCTGCTGCAAAAGCGCGACTTTTCCGCCGCCGAGAAAGAACTGAAAGCGGCCATCCAACTGGACGGCAAAAATATCGTCTACTGGAAAGATCTCAGCTCCACCTACTACCTCGGCAAAAATTATCCCGCCACGCTCGCCGTGCTCGATCACATCGCCAAGACGGAAACGCCCAACGCCGTCACTTGGTTTATCCGCGCGCTCTGCTACGATAGCCTCAACCAGCCGAAACCCGCTCTTGAGGCCTATCAGAAATTCCTGGACATGGACCAGAACAAGAATCCCGATCAGGTTTGGCAAGCCACCGAACGGAGCAAAGTGTTGAAGCGCATGCTGGAGAAGAGATAAGCGGATGCGCACTTGCCGCACATCGCTCTTCGCGCTCGGCGGCATTGCGCTGCTGGCCGGCTCTTTTCTTGCGGCTGCGGCTACGGACAAGCTCAGCGATTTGCAAGCGCGCTTCGCTCACGAAACCAACTCCGTACAGAAAGCCAGGCTGCTGGCCAAGCTCAGCGCCGCGCAGTTCGAGGAAACGCGCCGCCTGGAAAAAGCCGGCGACTTCAATAGCGTGGGGCTGCTCTGGGAAAAATATCGCGACGACGCGCGCTCCACTTTTGAGGCGCTGAAAAAGCAGCATCCCGACGCCGAGCGCCACTCCAACGGCTACCGCGAATTGGAAGTCGGTTTGCGCGAAGGCATCCGCGAAATCGATCAGACTCGGATCATCGCGCCGCCGGAGTTTCGTCCGCCATTAATGATCGTCCGCGGCGACCTCGCGACCATGGACGACGAAGTCCTGCGCATGCTCTTCCCGCGCCGCAGCATCGATCCGCCGCCACCGCCTTCTCAGGAGACACCGCCATGATCCGGCCGTTGCAGTTCTCCCGCACCATGTTGCTCGCCCTTCTAGTCGCCGCGTTCGCATGCACATCTGCCGGCGCAACCGCCGCGCTTCCTTCGCAGGACAAGGACTACCTCACCTCCACGGAAGCCGACAAAATCCGCGACGCGGAGACCACCAACGACCGCATCGTGCTCTTCATCAACTTTGCCGACGATCGCCTCAAGAAATTTCAGTACGAACTCGACCATCCTTCGCAAAATCGCCACGCTGACATGCTCAACTATCTGCTCAACTCCTACGTCGGCTGCCTGGACGACGCCGCCGACCTGGTGCAACTCGGCATTCACAAGCAGGAAAATATCCGCAAGGGCGTCGACCTGATGGCCAACAAAGCCAAGGAATTTCTGGCCGTTCTCAATAAACTTTCCACTGAAGGCAACGAACGCGAGATTTATAAAAGCAATCTCGACGATGCCATCGAAGGCACCAACGACGCTTTGAAAGAAGCCGAACAGGCCAAAATGAAGGTTGCGCCTCCGCCGGTGCGGCGCAAGAATTGAGCGTGATGCAGCGCATCAAGTCGTCAGTCCCGGGAGGTTCGGCGCTGTGCCAGCGCGTGTTCACGCGGCTCGGCTGCGAAGGCCGCCCGCCGCGTTTTCGCGTGGAGTTTTACCCTTATTCCAGTCTGGTGCTGACCATTCGCCGCCGGGAAGATCTGCTGTACGTGCGTTTTTCAGATTTGCTGCAACGCGCCCCGCTCGACGTCCTGGAAGCCGCCGCCGCACTGCTCCTCGCTCGCGTGTATCGCCGTCGCGCGCCGAAATCGTTGGTCGAACCGTACCTCGCTTACGCCCGCTCAGATCGCACCCGCAGCCGTATCAGTCAGATGCGCAGCGCGCGCGTGCGCCCGCGGCACAGCGGCCCGCAAGGCCAGCACTTCGATCTCGCGCAAATGTTTGACGATTTGAACGCGCGATTTTTCGGCGGCACCCTGCAGCGTCCTGGCATCGGCTGGAGCGCCAAGAGCTGGCGCCGCCAGTTTGGCTGTTACGATCCCGGCCCCAATCAGATTTTGCTGAATCGCCGCATGGACCGCCCGCTGGTCCCGCGCTACGCCGTGGAATATGTGCTGTACCACGAGATGCTGCACGTCAAGCATCCCACTCGCCGCTCCGGCTGCAGCCTGGTTTCGCACTCCCGCGAATTCCGCGCCGAAGAAAAACTCTTCCCGGAGTTCGACCGCGCCCGTCGCGCCCTAGACCGCCTCGCCCGCTAACTTTGGACTGCGGCGGCTCGACGCCGCTTTCGCGATCTCAATCGGGAGCGTCACTTCATTACCTCATAACAACACCTGTACCTTTGGGCGGTTTCCCGCTCGGGTGCTTCATGTTTAACTCAAGTTCGTAGCCGGGAGGGCCAGCGCCAATGAGGCGATTTGCCGGTCTATTCTCAATTCTGCTTGTCCCGTTCCTCACCGGTGCCAGCGACGGCAAGATCGCCTGGCAGGGCCCCGACCGCCCCGTCTATGTAGTCACGCAAAATCACTACGCTGAAGGTTTTACTCCCGACGGCGACACCGCCCGGTTCACTGACCTCATCGCGATAGAAATTTACAATCCCAAACCTCGCCCCGCGGATCAGGACGCAACTTACAATATCGGCGAAAATCTTTCGCTATTTCTTGGTGGACAGCAAAAAGGAAAGGTCAAGGTCGAAAAGGTTCTGCCGCTGCAATGTGATTCGTCAGCCGCCGTGGTTTCTGCGGACGCCTCCGTAAGATGGGAAAAGGGCACCATGGCTCTGGCCACAAATGCTGCCACGGTGTCTGCGCATGCCAACGCGCAACGGAAGGCCAACGAGAATGAAGAGACGATCGCGAAGCATCTCGCCATGACGGAATTCCGAAAGCATGGAGTACCGGAAGCCCTTGAAAAGGACATTCAGTTTGAGCAAGCCATCGTCACCAGGCTCGATCAGGGTGGTGCGAAATCCTTAATCGCGTATCTGTTCATCAAGACCAAAGTCGCGATTCACGAAGTCTTCCTGATCGGCAAGCTCGGCGAAGCCGACGGAATCATCGAATTTGCCCGGTACCACAAAACCGAAGACCTGGCAGATGGAATGGACTCCCAAGACTATCGCTTCGTTGATCAGCTTGATTTTGATGGCGACGGAACTGACGAGATCGTTGTCGAAGTCACCGGCTATGAGAGCGAAGAGTTCAGAATTTTGAAACGTATCAATGGTTCGTGGATGCGCGTTCACGTTGGAGGCGCTGGCGGCTGCTGACGAAGACGGCTTTCACTTTGATTCTTTATCAATCTCCCGCTGCAACTTCTCAATCTTCTTGCGAATCTTCTCCGCATCATCCGCGCGCGGCACCAGATCCAGATAGCGCTGATACGCTTTCAGCGCTTTTTTCTTCACGCCTTTTTTCTCTTCGGCTTCGCCGAGCCAGCGGAAGGGAATTGCGTACCCCGGCTTGGCCTCAATCGCATCATTGAACCGGTCGATCGCCGCATCGTAGTCCCCGCGCTTCATGTAGTACTGCCCGACTTCCAAATCCTTCTCCGCGCGCAACGGATCCCACTTCGGCTGCTCCGGCGCATTCTGTGTGGCAGTATCCGTGTTCGGCTTGGGCGGTTTTTGTTTCGCAGGTGGCGGAGCTGGCGGCTGCTGCGAAGGATCCTGTGCCCGCGCCGTTAGACCGCTGAGCGCAGCAACGAAAACCGCAATCAAAATTGCCGCCAGCAGCAATCTAGATTTCATTGGTTCTCATCCTGCTTCTATTCTCCCCTTTGGCACGAAAATGCTTAGTGCGAGCTTCCGCTGGCGCCTGAAAAATCGGCAACACCCACTTTGATTATTGTGCCCTGCCGCTTGCCGTCCGCCGCGTGCGATTTGGCCTTCTTGTCGGCAGCTGTCGCAACAGGTTTTTCCGTCCAAATCCCGTAGACTCGCCCGCCCGACGCAGCCAGCCCCGAATAGTCGCCAAAGAAAACGCCGCTGGCTTCGAACGCCGCAGTGGTCCACGCGTAGTTCACAAAGGTTCGTCCGCCGTCTGTCGACCGTGCCAGTGTCACGGTCTGCTTGTGATTGGTGGGATCACCGCGCCGGTCGTAAAAAATAACGCTGGCCGAGCCATCGACCGGGTCCACCGCGAGCCACTGAAAAAACTGTTCCGCGCCATTGTGCAGCGGGTCATTGTTCACGCGGACTGGCCCGCCCCACGTGCGCCCTCCATCGCTCGAAGTCGCGCAAAAAACGTCCAGATCCCCGTTACTGTAGTCCGTCCAGGTCACGTACAACTCGCCGCTGTGCGCATCGATGGCAATTTGCGGGAATCCGTTGGCCCGCTCCAGCGTATCCACCGCATACATAATCGGCGCCGTGTGGATGACCGCGCGCGCTGGCGAAAATGTTTCCCCGCCATCCTGCGAAGTGACCAGCACGATTTCGTCGTCCTGGCTCCAGACGGTGTATAAAGTTCCGTCGGATCCTACCGCTCCGCTGAATCCTTCCGCGGCTCCGTTGTCGTCGCGCGGCAACCCGCGATGGCTGTCGATTTCCTTCGCCTTGGACCATGTTTGTCCATCATCGATGGAACGCGATATCACCATCTCCGAACCGGTCAGCGTCCAGCGCGTCCAGCCCACATAAAGATTCCCCGCGTAACGGCTGCTGCTGGTGTCCGCCACAATGTACGGCTTATCTTCAAACGGAATTCCCGGCTCGGTGATTTGTTCCGCGACAGCCGCGTGCTTGGCGTCCCAGGTTTTTCCGCCGTCGAGCGAGCGCCGTACGAATACACCATTTCGTGTGGCGTTGTGCGCCCAATAGTTGAACGTGCCCAGTTTGTCGAACGCGATGTAGCAGATGAACGCGTGGCCGTCTTTGCCGTAAACCGCGGAAACGTCCCCGGAGATGCGGTAGTTCGCTGGCGCCACACCGTCCGCGATTTTCCAGGTGTGGCCGGCATCGCTGGAATACGCCGCATGGGCGTTGTCCTGAAAAACGGCGAGAACCTGCCGCGGATTTAGGGGATTGATGGCGATGCCCGGCTCGGTGAACGCCCCCGGGTCCGGAGTCAGCAGCAACACTTCCGCGCCGGGAGCCTTGGGCAACTCTTGGCTCCGCGCAGTCTGCGCTGCAACGATCGTGACAGCAGCAATCAACGCGAGCCGTAGCCAGCTACCGCAGAATCGAAGGTTTCTCACCACGCGTCCGCCTCCTTTGTAGTGGCGCAGCATGCTGCGCCAGAATCCCCAGCAAGATTGCTCCCCGCCCCGCCGCCAAACTCATCTGGCGCATTCTAGTATGATGGAAGTTGTAACGCTCGCGCACGTATCCCCATGGAACCCAGAGAAAAAGCCGCTGGACTCCCGGAAAGCCCGGGAGTCTATCTGTTCCGCGACGCCGCCGGCACCGTCTTGTACGTTGGCAAGGCCGGCAGTCTGCGCAGCCGCGTGCGCTCCTATTTTCTTGAATCGCGCTGGATGGACGCGAAAACCGGTTCCCTCGTCCGCGAAATTGCCGACCTCGAGTCCATCGTGGTTGACAATGAGCGCGAAGCTCTGGCCCTCGAAAACAATCTCATCAAGCGCTATCACCCGAAGTTCAACATTCTTCTCCGCGACGACAAGACTTATCCCTACATCAAGCTTACCGCCGCCGAAAAATATCCCCGCGTCTATTTCACTCGCCGTCTGAAAAAGGATGGCTCGCTCTACTTCGGCCCGTATTTTCCGGCCGGTCTCGCTCGCCGCATTCTCCAATTCGTCCACAAGCGATTCTTGATTCCTTCGTGCACCGTCGATCTCACTCGCCACCATCCGCGGCCTTGCTTGCAGTATTACATTGGCCGCTGCCTCGGCCCGTGCGTTGCCGGACTCACCACCGACGAGCGCTACGCCGAAGCCGTCCGCGACGTAAGACTCTTTCTCGAAGGCCGCCGCCACGATTTGATGAAAAGCCTCGAACAGCGTATGAGCGCCGCCTCCGAAAAAGAGCTCTACGAACAAGCCGCGTCCTACCGCGACCTGATTCGCACGCTCGAAGATATCGAAGAACGCCAGCGCATCGCCGCCGCTGAAGGCGACGACACCGACATCCTCGCCTTTTACGCCGAGCCGCCGCTGGTTGCCGCCAATCTTTTCCATTTGCGTGGCGGGCGAATCGTCGATCGCCGCGAATTTTACTGGGAAGATCTCTCCGAGTTCGACGCACAGGAATTTGTCAGCTCGCTGCTCCTGCAGCTCTATCTCGACGCCGACTATCTGCCCAAATCGATTCATGTTCCCGCCGATTTCGAAGACCGCGCGGTGCTGCAAGAAATGCTCGCCGAGCGCGCCGGGCACAAAGTGGAGATTTTCACCCCACAGCGCGGACAGAAGCGCGCCATTCTCGATCTGGTTGAAAACAACGCCAAACATTCCTTTACCCAGCGCTTCCGGGTCATGAAGCCCACCTCGAAAGCAATCGGCGAAGCAGTGATGAACGCGCTGAACCTGCCCGACGAACCCAAGCGCATCGAGAGCTTCGACATTTCACATATCCAGGGCACCGACACCGTCGCGTCCATGGTCGTCTGGGAAAGTGGCCGCATGAAAAAATCCGACTACCGCAAATTCATCATTCGTGGCGAAGAAGCCAGCAACGGCAACGCAGCGAATGCCGCCGGAGGCGCTGCGGCGCTTCCCATCGTCGGACAGAACGACGACTTCGCCAGCATGCGCGAAGCCGTCAC
>JABDEK010000139.1 GCA_013287135.1 Acidobacteriota bacterium
CCATCCGTCTCGTGGAACCAACGGACGTGACCGTCACCTTTCAAGCGGATTCCGTGTTTGCGTAACATCAGTTTTACTTTCCGGGGTCAATTGCCGGTTTTTCCTTGAGACGATAGCTTGTGCTGCGACCGCCGCCTTCTTCCCGTTCAAGAATCCCGACAGCGATTAACTCATCTATATCGCGAAGTGCGGTGCGCGGAGAACTATCAGTTATTTTTGACCACTTCTCGGCTGTCAATTTGCCTTCGAACCCATCGAACAGTTTCTTAATGACTTTCTCTTGACGTTCATTAAGATTGATCGCTTGCTTTTTCAGATTCCGCCAGAAAGATTCCTTTTCTAATGCGCTGTCTGTTATCAGATTCGAGTTTTCGATTGCTCGATCGAGACACTTCAGAAACCAAGTGATCCACTCGGTGATATCAAGGGATCCCTTTTGTGTCTTTTCCAGAATGTCGTAATAGCCTTTTCGTTCTTCGAGGATTTGAGATGACATGCTGTAGAAGCGTTGTTGGCTGTTATCAGATCGGGCCAGACACAATTCCGAGATCGCTCGCGTGATCCTTCCGTTGCCATCATCAAACGGATGAATGGTGACGAACCAAAGGTGGGCAATGGCGGCCTTCAGAAGCGGGTCGGTTTGAGCATTGCTGTTGAACCAAGCAAAGAATGCCGTCATTTCAGGCTCAACTCGATCAGCCGGGGGAGCAGTGAAGTGAATCTTCTCTTTCCCCTCGTTCCCGGATACAACATCCATGCTGTCATTGCGCCAATCGGCAACACGAATCTTGCGAAGGTCGCTATAGCCGGTCGGAAATAAAGCGTTGTGCCATCCGAAGAGCCGTTCACTGGTTAAGGGCTTTTCGTATTTCTGCGTGGCGTCCAACATCATTTGGACCACGCCTTCGACGTTGCGGTTTTCTTTTCGGACGCCGGATTTCTCAAGTCCGAGTCGCCGCGCTATAGAAGATCGAACATTTTCGGGATCCAGAACAACGCCTTCGATCGCGCTCGATTTGATCGTTTCTTCGGTTAAGACTTTCAGCGTGGCGTGCCATTGCGAGGAAAGTCCGTAACTCCGCATCTTGCCTAGCAACTCGCCTTGTCGAAGCCTGACCGCGGACAAGAGTCCGGCGAAGGCACCGGCATCGAAGGTAAAGCGCGGCCAATTGGGTTGTTCGTAGATGTATGTTCCAGCCATAATCTCGTCAAGTCCAAGCACTAATCTCGCCATATTCTCGCCATTATTCTCGTCACTGTCAAGAGTTAATCTCGCCACATTCTCGCCATTATTCTCGCCAAGAGTCCCTGAATTCAGAGGCGTACGGTGCTTAATTGATATAAGCAGTTTATAATCAATGAGATATAGATATGATAGAAAGAGGCGTTTGCACCGCACTAGTGCGCTAAGTGCATTTGAACCACATGCCACAACAAGTAGAGGAAGCATAGGGTTCCCACAATCTTGATCTCCGTATTGATTTCACCCTCGATTCTGCCCCCGAAAATAGTTCGGCAGTAGAAACATCCTTTAAGAGGCCCAAAAATTTGTGAGGCAGTCAAAACATCTCTTAGGTTCTACCATTTGTAAAGTTTCTCGGTTTCTTCTTGGAGCCGAGCGGTCCTGCCGGACCGAAGGAAAAGGTTTACGAAAGTCGGATTACTCGAAGAATGAAGCAGCAAAGGCAGTCAATGCAGCGTTGGGCGAGAACTTCGAAGACAGGCTGAAGAATGCGTTAGAAATTCTGCGGGCAACCCTGTCCAAAACAGACAACGCGAGGCCCCCAATTAAGGATACTTAGTACCGGGCCGCGCCGAGCGGAAAGTTGTAGTTTGTCGCCCTGGGACACGCGCGTGAAGTGCTGGGTCGCATGGTTCCTCCTAATTTTTTACTTGGCCCAAATACGTGGACACACGTCTAGCGTGCGGTCACAAACGCATGAACGAGTTTCAACAACGAAACTCATGGACCGTTCTCGTCTTCGCGGGGGGGAAACGCGAAAACTTACTGATAGTCTGGCGGGCAATATACGCGCGGAGAATACAAAGTCAGGTAATAAAGTAAACAATTCGGAAAATGTTAAGCGGCATTGACGGAATGCGTAGGGATTACAGATTTGTTACATCTCGAAACGTGAGCAGCACGCGCCTTCTGGAGGTGGACGGGCTAGTAGTGTGGCCCAATTTAACATCGTTACAACCGTGGCTTGCGATTCAATCCCCTTCGCGCGGGAAAGCAGCCATGAAAGCGATTCAGATCGAAGCATCGAAATCGCTGCGCAAGTCCGATTCCCAGCGGGACTTACGAATGGCACGCCGGTTGCGAGTCCGCCCCACGAAGCTGAGCGTGACACCGAACTGTAGGTACGACCAGAGAAGGCGTAAAATCCGAAGGAGGGAACATGGCGTCTAGTGCGTGGAAGGGTTATATCTCTTTTGGGCTGATCTCCATCCCAATCAAACTGTATCCCGCGGCCCGTTCATCCCACGTCGCCTTCCACGAGATTCACCGGAAGTGCGGCCATCGCGTCCATCAGCAACTTTATTGTCCCTATGACAAGGAAGTGGTTTCACGCGATGAAATTGCCATGGGCTACGAAATTGAGAAAGATAAATATGTTCTCGTCGATCCGGAGGAACTAAAGAAATTGCAGCCGCGCTCATCGACGGCGATGGAAATCATTCAATTTGTGAAGTTGAGCGAAGTCGATCCTGTCTATTTTGAAACTTCATATTTCTCTGTACCCGAAGAAGCGGGAGAACGTGCCTACGCTTTACTACTCAAAGTCATGGATGAATTAAGTTACGCGGCAATCGCCAAGGTCACCATACATCAAAGAGAACGGACGGTAATTATCCGGTCCTATCAGAACGGACTAATTCTTCATACAATTTATTATCCTAACGAGATTCACGAGGCGAAAGGTTACGGGAAGACGACCGCAAAAAACCTAAAGAAACAGGAAATCGATCTGGCGGAGCAATTTGCTAAGGCTTTGGTCAAGCCGTTCCGTCCCGAACAGTTTCATGATACGTACGCAGAAAGAATCGACCAATTGATCGAGAGCAAGAGCAAAGGCAAACCCGCACCGAAAGCGGAAAAAGTGCTGCGGTTGGCACCCGTGGTTGATCTCATGTCTGCGCTCAAGAAAAGTCTTGCCGAAAATAAAGGCGGAAGCACTGCCAAAACAGGGAAGCTGAGAAAGACGGCATAGCCTCGTGGTTCGAGACGTGAACTCGGTGGCCCTAACTCCGGCGCTTTTCAGCGCGCTCTTGACCGCCAATTGAGCGGTTCGGCTCTCAGCGACATGCCCTGCAATTTTCAGTCATAGTTAAAACCGTCAAAAAGAGAATCTAGCCGCATTCAGAATGGTGTTTTGTACCGAAACTCACTAAGGTCTATAGTTCATTTTGACCGTCAACTCGCGGAGTACAACTCGCCTATGAATTTTAGCGCAAGAGCCTCGATCAACATCGACATTAGGGATCCAGGCCTGATCCAAATGCTACTCGGTCGACCTGAATATTGTGAGGTGGAAGCAGAGCCTGAATCGATTCGGGGTCGTGGCGTCCTGATAACCGGTGCTGGTGGCTCCATCGGTAGAGAACTTGCAATGGCGATTGCTCGATCTCACCCGAAATCCCTTGTGATAGTGGACAGCGCAGAATCAAATCTCTTTCGATTAGAATCAGAACTCTCTTCGTTGCTTTTAGACGTGGTAATTCAGCCTATTGTGGCTGACATAAGTCGTGAGTCGGACGTCAGTAGAATTTTCAGAGAGCACTCTATAGACCTTGTATATCACGCCGCGGCCTACAAGCATGTGCATTTCGCTGAGCGGTACTGCATCCCTGTCCTGAGGACGAATGTGCTGGGAACGGAGTACGTGGCCCACCAAGCTGCGGAAGCTGGTGCAACATTTATTTTGATCTCTACGGATAAAGCTGAACAACCGACGGGACTGTTGGGCATGAGCAAACGACTCGCTGAACTGATCACAAATGACCACGCATCCGGAGGCGCAAGAAGCTTCGCCATACGTTCAGGGAACGTTCTAGGCAGCAACGGAAGTTTTCTTGAGGTAGTTGCGCAATCGCTTCGAAATGGTCATCAAATTCCGGTTACCGATATGAATGCGTGCCGATACTATCTGACTGCCCGCGAGCTTGCTACCCTCCTTCTTCGTGCAAATTGTGTTGGCCAGAGCGGAGATATTTATTGGCTTAACCTAGGTCCGGAATTATCGGTGAGAGAATTACTTGAACGCTTAAACGAATGGCTTTCGAGAACAGCCCACACGAAAGCCGGCGTAAAGATAATCGGCTTGCGGCCAGGTGAACGCTTGCGCGAACCAATCGTTCTAACTTTCACGGAACCTATGGCAAGCGGCATATGGCTGATCCGTCATGAACCTGCAATTCCATTTGAGACTGCAGCCCTCATTCGTGATTTAGGTCAAGCATGTAAGTCTCAGAATGAGGAACACGCGATTCGAGTTGCAACTGAGTGTCTCGGTACATGGAATCGCGGTGTCGCCTTTCCTCATCCACCGGCACTGTGCCGAGCCTCCTCCGCGAACGCAATTCCGCCAGGTGGAGAGGGTAAGAGTTAAGGAATACCGGCGAGCTCTAATAGCAATTTTGAACCGAGAGCAAAGTAGAGGCGAAAGGGGAAGATTAGGGGCGTTTCGGGGCTACCAGGGGAAGACCTCCAAGAGAGCCGGGAGCTGTTATTGCGTGGGTGCTACTTCGGAGAAGTACTACCGTTTTTCCGCGATTAGGCAAACAGAAGCTGCGATTGAGTTCAAGTTAGCGAAGTTCGTAAGAAGAGCATAGCCTAAGCTAATTAGATATATAGGCAAAAAGCTGGAGTAGCAATGTGACTGATAGAGATACACTTTCTTTGTAATTGTCTCTAGACCGTTGCGGGCCAAGATTTTTCTCAGTGGGTTTGGTCCCGCAGTTGTGATAAGCAGCTGGGAATCCTCCATGGGATTCCTGTAAAAAGCGGCGAAGAAGCCAATTCGTCACAAATTCACGAATCAGCCGGGGACGGTTCGCTATCAAGACTCGGGCGCGGTTCATCTGCGTCTCCATGAGGATGCGAGTCAAATCGAAGTATCTAGAAAACGAATTTCCAGCGAAAGGTTCAAAGAGGATTCAGATGTGGACGAATCTCTGGAATCGTGAAGACACCGTTTAGGTTCAAAGGGTCAATAAACGAAGGCGGACTAATGTAGTACTGGAGGCGCTATAAATGAGGTACTTGAAGATAATTTTAGATTGCTAGCATCTGCGTTACACAAGCCTCGGATACCTCGAGGCGATCCTCTGCTCCTAGCTTGCGAAGGATTCGATGGACATGATTTTTAACGGTCTGCTCGGATAAACCGAGTTGAGAAGCGATCTCCTTATTAGTCAGCCCGCGTCTAATAAGAGGAATCAATTCCTGTTCCCGGCCAGTAAGTCCCACGTACGATCTCCTCCTGCCACTCGGAACATCTGACATCATTTCTGCCACGTAATTAAAAAGCAAGCGTGTGTAGTGCGGAGGACAGATTGCTTCTCCTCGCGCAACCGCTCGAATAGCCGCCGTTACATCCGTCGCGGAAGCATCTTGCAGCACGTATCCACTTACACCCCGGCTTACGGCCATTAGGAAACGCTTTGGCTCGTCAGCCATTGCGACGAGAACGCAGCCCAAGGGGCGTTCTTTGGACCCCAATCGCGGGATGGACGCGGCCATCTCGAGGATGAATTGCAGCGAGTCAATAACAAGTACGTCAGCGCTTGACTGGCTAATTTCCTGTTCGGAAACGGACGTTAGTGGTTTCGCCGCGACGATCTGAAGATCAAACTTTTTCTCTAGTATCCGCGCGATCGACTCTCTAACTAGACGATTCTGGAAATACAGAAGAACTTCGACTTTTTTGTCTACCATAGTCCAGGACCAATAGAGACATACGCGAGCCCGGCAATGTTTATAACCTAGCTATTACATTTAGCAACTATTATTTTCTGAGCCTCCTTGGAAATACAGGATTTTGCCGGTTGAATTTACTGCGATTAATGCACCTGCTAGTACGCTGCCGTACCGTGCGAATACCCAGAAGATTGATGAATACTGCAGGCTCGCGTCGATGATCGCTTGGGCAAGACCTACATGCTAAACCTGAGCTCCTACTCGTATGAATGATCGATCTAAAAGGTTTACTGGGTGGTTGGCATCACGAGCTTTTGAACCACAGGCACCGGTAGCGGTCCCTGATCCAGCACCAGGTCGTGAAACTTGAGCAGGTCGAAATTTTTGCCGGCGGCAGCCTGGTATTTTTT
Organism: Acidobacteriota bacterium; assembly: GCA_013287135.1. Taxonomy (GTDB): domain Bacteria; phylum Acidobacteriota; class Terriglobia; order Acidiferrales; family UBA7541; genus Palsa-295. Next base: position 6,334 of record JABDEK010000139.1, read on the forward strand.
GCGGAAAGCGAGCCACTCGCGAAGGCCTACGAAATATGTAGGCAACTGCGTGGAACTCAGCTTCGCGCGCACAAGTTTTCCTTCTGCTTCGGCTTGGGTTTGGAACACATCTTTGGTCATTAAATCCATGGCTTGCTCATCGGTCATGCCCATGGTCTGCATTTTTACGTCGAGGATCGTGTTGGCCAGCAATCGCAAACGGATTTTGCGCATCACCATACGAAAACGCGGATCATTGTTCAGGAAACCTTCGTCCATCATTACTTGCGCGATGTATTCGGCCCAGCCTTCTACATAGGCTCCATTGGCGTACAGCGATCGCAGCAAGCGGCGGCGCTCCGGCTGAATATTATTCAAGTGCTCGAATTGAACGTAGTGGCCGGGCAGAGCTTCGTGGA
>JABDEK010000140.1:0-5894 GCA_013287135.1 Acidobacteriota bacterium
TACTTGCCAGTGAGCGGCCCATCGGTAAAACCCCATACTAGTGGGGCCGTATTCAGGAACTCAACAATCGAAATTCGCAGTTTTGCCATATTTAGTTATTTCACACGCTAGGTACCATCGTAGCACATCGATTTAGACCCGGGCATTTTCGCAAGCAGCGTGCGCCAGAAGGAAATTGGTTACGGGATCGGAGCAAAGCGAATCACTTCGTCCTCCAACGGAATTTCCATTTCGTGTTTCACCGCCGCTTCGTGCGCATCGGAGGGTTTCCAGCTCTCTCCTTTTCCCTCAACCTCAAACGATGCGAAAGCATACGGCATCCCTTCGCAGGCAAGCATCGAGCTTGCATTGCAAATATCAAAGTGCAGGTGAGGCTCCGACGAATTCCCCGTATTGCCCAGCAAACCGAGCACCTGCCCCGCTTTCACTTTGTCGCCTACTTTTACTCACAGCGATCCAGGTTGCATGTGCGCATAAAACGCATAAAGACCATTTCTAATGTCTATAATCACGTGATTGCCGCCGATGGTTTCGAGGGTTATGGGTACAGCCAATGATTTCGCGCCAGGCGTGTTCTGCGGAATGCCGTCTTTCGTTTCGGTAACCGTTCCGTCCGCCACCGCGTGAATTTCGTGCCCATACGCACGATAATTTCTGTTGTCTGCCGGATCGCCTTGATACGTTTTTCCGTCCGGATAGCTTTCCACCCAGTCAATCGCAAATCGTTGGGAGATATAAGCGCGCCCGTTGACTGGAATCAGCGCGCGCCGATGCGCCGAAGTATTCGAAGGACCGTTTCCGGCCACCCAATCCTCGCCAGTCAATGGCGCGTTGATCACCACCACCGGCTTTCTATCCACGGCTGTCGAGGGGATATCAACAGAAAACCCTTCGGGGTAATCACCAATTTTCGCGGTCACTCTGTGGCTTATCGAAGCAGGCACGGCGTCTAAAGTGTCAAAAGTTGCCCAAATATACACTACCGCGAATTGCGCAGGGCCTATTTTTGATTTTTGCGCGGCGTCTCCGCCGGGATGAAGGACCATTCCGTCAAGTTCGCCACCCGAAAAACTCGCCAACGGTTTCTGGCCGCCGTTTGCATCCAACAGTTCGATACGCGTCAGTTCGCAGTCCCATTTCCAAAGGTTGGAAACGTGCAGCTCGTAAACCAAATGCCATTTCCCATCTGCTTTAAATGCCGTTGGCGCAACTGGAATCACAATGTCCAACGGAAAGGTCAGGGGCTTCGGAGTATGTTCCGTGCTTTTCGTCGCATTCTCCTGAGACGGTTTCGATCCCGCGCTGCGCTTGAACGAAAGCGGCTGCTCCGGAACTCCACTTTGCTCCCAGGTTCCGGAAATCTCCGTGCCTTTATCATTCATCTCTCCTTTGTAGAAGCCGCCAATCCGGCTCACCTCAAACTTAACCTTGTTGCCGTCCAGCGACGCCTTCTCAATCGGCAGCGTCGCATGCTGGTCCACGCTATCAAGCTGTCCCGTTAGATCCCCGCTACTGGTCTTATGGATTGTGACTACGAGGCGGAGACGGCCGCCCAAAAGTCCTTCCCACGTTCCTTCCAGGCTGGCCGCAGCATTCGTTTCCTGTGCCATCGCGCGCGAACCTGGAAAAATTAAGATGACGATTGCTGCCAGCAAAAGGCGGCCCCCGCGAGCCATTCGTCGCGACCGCGCAAAGTTCGTTTGTAATTCCCGTGTATTCGCTTTTTCGTTAGAACGCAACCTTCTCATCCTTCGCCCCCTGCGGCCTTGTATTCTTACCGCAGTCCAGCCGCATGTCCAGCCCAAGCCGTTGAAGTGAATATAAGTGCATTTGAACTGTCTGTTTGCCGGTTTAGAATTCAAGAGTCAGGAAGATTTCGATTCGCTCGAAACATTCGCTGAAAATGTGCGTATTGCTTGGAAGAGACCTAATTGCTGGGAGGATCCATGAAACCGCTAGTCCGCTCGGCTGTGACGTTCTCTTTAACTCTACTGACGTTTTCTCTGGTAATTTTGCGGGGCCAAATGACATTGGCGGATAACCAGTCGCTCGCGCTTACTGGCGCAAAGATCTACACCTCTCCTACCGCCACCCCGCTAGCAAACGGCGTGATCTTGATTCGCAATGGGAGAATTTTGAAGCTAGGCCCAGCCTCGTCAGTGTCGGTCCCCAAAGATGCAAAGAAACTGGATTGCACCGGCAGCGTAATCGTGGCTGGCTTTCAAAACAGCCACGTTCATTTCACTGAAGATAAGTGGAATGGCGCCGCAGACCAGCCAGCCGAAAAATTAGCTCAGCAGCTCAAAGATATGCTGACACGCTACGGGTTTACGACCGTGGTCGACATAGGCTCGTATCTTCCCAACACGGTTGCCATCCGAAAACGAGTCGAGTCCGGCGAAGTCGCTGGCCCGCGCATTTTAACTGCGGGTGGCGGCCTTTATCCGCCCAACGGTGCGCCGTTTTACATTTCCGATTCCATCAAGCCGTTTCTTCCGCAACCCGCCACGGCCGAGGCTGCCATTCAGGTTGTTCAATCGCAAATCGATGGTGGAGCAGACGTCACAATCATCTGGTATTTGCCCATCCTTCAAATATTCCCGGCCTGGAAGTTGCGCTCAACGCCGGCGTTGATGTGCTCGCGCACACCACGCCGATATCCGGAAAATGGGACGACGCGCTAATCGCTAAAATGCTCGCTCACCATATGTCACTCACCCCGACTCTTAAGTTGTGGCTGTATGAGGCGAGAAAAGACGACGGCACACGCGAACAAGCCGAGAGCTTTGCGGCCAAAGGAGTGGCAGAACTCGGCCAATATCAGCGAGCGGGTGGCCAAATTCTTTTCGGCACTGATGTTGGATACGTAACCGACTACGAGGTCACCGAAGAGTTTCGCTTGATGTCGCAAGCTGGCCTTACGCCGATGCAAATTCTCGCGTCGCTGACGACCGCTCCCGCCGCTCGCTTCAACGAATCGCAAACGCGCGGCCAAATAGCTTTTGGAACGGATGCGGATCTTGTGGTTCTCAGCGCGGACCCCGCGAACGACGCAACCAACTTCGCCAAAGTTCGCTACACCATTCGGCACGGCCAAATAATATACACAGCGTCTTCAAACTAACTTCAAGGATTGATCGAACCACGAAAGAGCGATTCTTATGAACGTCAGACTGGGTTAAGTTGCAAAAACTAAGTATTCACTCTTACTTCAAGTTGAGTACTAACACCGCTGGACAATCCAGCAACCCGCTGCGTGATCTCAGCCCCGAATCCGACTTTTTCCCAAAATGCAACCCCGGGCTCGGCCCACGCATGGCCGGAAAGCTGCTGCAAGACTTCGGCAGCTCAGAAGCAATTTTTACGGCCTCGCTTACCGCTCTGGAAGCTAAACGCTTGCCCGCCGGTGTAGCCTAAGGCAATCCACGCTCGCCAGTCGCTCAGCGCCGCGTCAAAGGAGTTGGCACAGGTCCAAGCCGTTGGCCGCCACCTTTTCACTGGGGACGAAACCGCACTACCCGCAGCGCCTGCGTGAAATTTACGACCCTCCACCGCTCTCTATGTCCGCGGAAATATTGAACTTCTAAGCCGTCATCCAATTTCCGTGGCAGGCTCGCGTCGTGCAACCCCTTACGGGAATCAAATGACTCAGAGGCTGGCAAAGGACTTGGCCAATTGCGGCCTAGTAATCGCAAGCGGACTTGCTCGGGGAATTGATTCCTGCGCGCACAAAGGCGCGCAGAGCTGTGACACGGGAGTGACCATAGGGGTCTTGGGCTGCGTGTCGATGTAGTTTATCCTAAGGGGAAAAAGAAAATTTTCGAAGAGATCACCCAGCGCGGCGCAATCGTCACGGAATTCCCGACGGGAACTTTTCCTGCGCCCCAAAACTTCCCGATTCGGAACCGGATCGTCGCTGGGTGTGCTGGTGGTGGAGGACGCACCGCGAAGTGTACGGCGTGCCGGGAAACGTCTCACGCAACCTTCAAGCTTTGGCCCGAATCAGCTTATAAAGCAGGGTGCCGAGCTAGTCACCTCGTGGGAAGATGCGATTGAGGAGCTACCGACCCCGGTACGGTCGTAACTTTTGCCTGTCGAGGCGGCAAACTCCGAAGAGCGGGCTAAGCTTGTGCACGAAAGTCTGACCCCTGCCGAGCGCACGCTCTACGATCTTTTAACGGAGGACGAATCGCGCCATATAATGATGATATGGTCGAACTTTCCGGCCTGACTTCTTCGGAAGTGCTGGCCGCTTTATTTGACCTGGAGCTCAAAGGCGTGGTACGTCAGTTACCTGGTAAGCAATTCTTGAAAGTCCTGTTGTAACCTTCCAGGGGATAGCAGGCTAGGATGGGAGTGCGCCAGCGCCTTCGAGCGCTGGCCCAAAAGCTGTTTCACGAGGAACACGATAGAAAATGGCACGGTCGCTCGTAATCGTTGAATCGCCGGCTAAGGCGAAAACAATTAATAAGTATCTCGGCCGCAATTATACGGTCAAGGCTTCCTACGGCCACGTGATGGATTTGCCCCGGAAGACCATCGGTATCCTTCTGCCCGGAGAAGAAAACGGAAAAGGCAAAAAGAAAAAGCGTAAGGCCAAGAAGGCTAAAGGCGTCGAGGCTGTTCCGGAGAAAAAAGCTCCCAAGCCGGTGACGATTACTGCTAACAATATCTTCGAACCGACCTATCAAGTCATACCGGGGAAAATCAAAGTAATCAACGACCTTCGCAAAGCGGCGCGCGGCGCTGACGCTATTTACCTGGCGGGTGACCCGGATCGCGAAGGCGAAGCAATTTGCGCGCACTTGGAAGAAATCCTGAGCAATCCTCGCGAGTACTCGAACCTGAAAGAGGAAGGCGAGGCCGAATCGAAAAACGGCGACGAATCAAAAGAAAGCGGCAAGAAAGAACCGAAGCTTGCCAAAGGAAAATCAGAAGTTCCGCCGATCTACCGCGTGATGTTCAACGAAATCACTCAGAAAGCTATCAAAGCCGCCTTCGAAACGCCGTCGAAGGTAAATGCGAACTTGGTGGATGCGCAGCAAGCTCGCCGCGTTCTGGATCGTATCGTGGGTTACAAAGTTTCTCCCCTTTTGTGGAACAAAGTGCGGCGTGGTCTTTCCGCCGGCCGCGTGCAAACCGTCGCGCTCCGATTAATTGTTGAGCGCGAACAGGAAATTCGCGCATTCGTCCCCAAGGAATATTGGACGATCCACGCGCTTTTAGGCGCGGACGAACCACCTTCCTTTGAAGCCAAGCTGATTAAATATAAAGGCGAAGACATCGAGGTTCCGGATGAGGCGGAAGCGCAGCGTGTTCTGGCCGCCGTTCAACACGCGATATGGCAAGTTTCCAGCGTTGCGCAAAAGGAAAAGCGCCGGTTCGCGCCGCCTCCATTCACTACTTCGAAGTTGCAGCAAGCCGGCTACAACCGGCTGCGTTTCACGGCCAAGCGCACCATGATGCTGGCGCAAAAATTATATGAAGGCGTCGAGCTTGGCTCCGAAGGTTCGGTTGCGCTCATTACCTACATGCGTACAGATTCCGTCAAAGTTTCGAATGACGCTCTCACCCAAGTTCGCGAGCACATCGGCTCGAGTTATGGCGAAAAGTATCTTCCGGAAAAACCGAATTTCTTCAAGTCGAAGAAAGACGCGCAGGAAGCTCATGAAGCGATTCGTCCCACGGATGTTTCGCGCACGCCGGAAAGTGTGAAGCCATATCTCGACGAGTCCATGTTCAAGCTCTACCAGATGATCTGGCAGCGCTTTGTTGCTTCGCAAATGGTCCCGGCCGTGTTCGATCAGACCACCATTGACGTGGACGCGAACGATTACACTTTCCGCGCCACCGGCTCAGTTCAAAAATTCGATGGCTACCTGGCCGCCTACCAA
>JABDEK010000140.1:5904-6383 GCA_013287135.1 Acidobacteriota bacterium
AAGCCGTGAAGGAAGAAGAAGAAAAAGATGACGAAGGCGATGCAGCCGGCAATCGGCTGCCGCCGGTTCGCGAAGGCGATCAGCTTCGCCTGGAAACCATTCGGCCCGAACAGCATTTCACCGAGCCGCCGCCGCGTTACACCGAAGCGACGCTGGTGAAAGAGCTGGAAGAAAAAGGAATCGGCCGGCCTTCCACTTACGCCACGATCATCTCCACTATCGTCGAGCGTGAGTACGTCACCAAGGATCAAGGCCGCTTTACGCCTACCATGTTGGGTGAACGCGTAAGCGTGCTGCTGGTCAAAAGTTTCGAGGATATTTTCGACGTTGGCTTCACTGCCCGCCTTGAAGAAGAGCTCGACGAAATTGAAGAAGGCAAGTTACCTTGGCGCCAGGCGGTAAAGGAATTCTGGGATCCTTTCCTGCTGGATCTGGATAAGGCCTCGGATGAAATGCTTTCGTACAAGGCGGGCATTCCG
>JABDEK010000140.1:6393-6461 GCA_013287135.1 Acidobacteriota bacterium
AAATGCGGGCAGGGAGAATTGCTCGAACGCATCAGCCGCCACGGTTTTTTTCTGGGATGCGACCGTTA
>JABDEK010000141.1 GCA_013287135.1 Acidobacteriota bacterium
TTCCTACCGTCGCGCTTGAGGTTGAAGGGCATCCAGAGAATGGCGCTAATGATTTTGCCGCCGACTGACTTGTAATGAACCGTACGCGAAGGAGGCAATAAAGCCGGATTCAGACTGGCGACAGCGGAGAAAGTGAGTTGCCGCGATCGCCGCTCGCGGACATCGTAGACCCATAGATCGTCAGGATGCTGCGCGCCTTGATGGCTCACAAGCAGCAGCTCGCCGTTCGGTGAATAAGCACCGGGCTTTCCGACGGGCGAAGTCAGACCGTCTGGGAATGCAATCTTCTCCGCATGGCCGCCGCGCTCCGCGATATAAGCACTCGTTCGACCATCCTCATTCACGACGTATGTGAAGTGCCGGTTGTCCGATGAGAAGGAACCGCCGGATGCCGACCATTCTGAGTTCGTAACCCAGGTGGCCTGCTTAGAGGCCAGATCAAACAACGCAACATTGTCAGTTCCGCTCTTCTCGTTTGAGGTGATCAGCAAGGTGAGCCCATCCGGCGAGACGGCCTGCACGCTTACGAGCCGTTCACCGGAATGTGGCGTAAGTTCTTCAACACTTCCGGATTCCAGGTCAATGCGAAAGACGCTAGAGTCCGCGAAAGACGTATCGAACCGCGTGGCGAAAATGGACTTTCCGTTGGGGCTCCATGCGGCGATAGACCAGAAATGGTTCTTGGTCTGCTCATTGGTGAGATCGCGCACCTCTCTCGTTTCCAGGTTGACGACCGCTATGCCCGTTGCCGGAGATCCACGATGCTTGCGAGTGACGGCCAGCAGCCGGCTAGAAGGTGAGAAATGGGGTTCTCTGAAACGGATGTCAGGGTTATTTGTAATGTTGACCGTCGCGCCGCCTGTGCTAAGCATCATGAAAATCTGGTACTGCTCATTACCGCCAGAATCCTGTGCGTAGGCCACCCACCGACCATCGGGAGACCAGTCGGCCTCGATTTCCCGGTCGTCGGACTGAACCATCTGAATTGGCCAACCGCCAGCGACAGGTACCTTCCAAAGATTCATGCGGCCGGTGAGGTTCGTCGAGAGAATGATGTCTTTCCCATCCGGCGACCAGGCAGCGGAAGAAACCTGGCGGGTGAAGATGAGGTCCTCAAAAGGAATAGGCTTTGCATCTGCACTTTCAACGGATTTGATCGAAAGGGGATCGCTGACTGTCAGTTGTTGGGCGTAAGCCGAAGTGCCAAGAACCAAAGCGATGAGTCCCGCTGGCAGCAGAAGTTTCAAGTCACCATATCCTTTAACGCGAGATCGTTAAGCGAGTGCAGATGGTGACACAAATGTTGCAACAATTCAAGGTATCTTGATACAGTCGCTTCACAGTACGCTCATCGGCTCTTCGATGCAGCCTCATCATGTCAGCGGGCTGGCACCGAGAAGCGGAAGCGAAAATTAGTTTCATAGCGCATTGGGTTTTTTATATTGAGTAAATGCGATACGCAGGGGCAACCTGAGATTGGCGAAAAAACTAACTGAGAAGGGCGGCTTGGAGAAGGAGCGAAGTATGAGACTTAGGCAAACCCTGATGCATGTTGTTTTCAGGCTTGTCGTTGCTTGCCCGTTCGTAATTTTGCCAACCGTACTTGCTGCGCCGCAAGCGGCATCACCTCCCACGCAAACCAGACAACAAGCAAAGGCTCATGGAACCGCCGTCGCTAATATGGATGGGTCGGTCAAGCCGGGAGACGACTTTTACGGTTACGCCAATGGGCATTGGATTGAGCGCACGGTTATTCCGTCAGATCGCGCCTCTGTCAGTGTATTCAGTATGTTAGAGGATCGGACCAACCAGCGCACCGCCGACCTGATTCGAGAAACGGTCAGGGCCAAGGCGTCTGGCACTTCCAACGAACGTAAAATCGCCGATCTCTACGGATCATTTATGAATGAAGCTGCCATTGAAACGAAGGGTCTCTCCCCCGTGCTTCCGCACCTTACAGCCATTGCTGCCATCCGCGATAAACGAGAATTGGCCCGCGCTCTCGGACAAGGCCTGCGAGCGGATGTGGACGCTTTGAATAACACGAAGTGGCATACCAGCAATCTCTTCGGGCTGTGGGTGACACCAGGTTTCAACGACCCGGACCACTATGCGCCTTACCTTTTGCAAGGCGGCCTTCTACTTCCCGATCGCGAATATTACCTCTCCGACAGCAACAGTATGCGAAATCTCCGCGAGAAATATCTGCTACATGTTTCGACCATGCTCAAGTTGGCTGGATTCACTGACACGGATGCTCGCGGACATCGCATTCTTGAACTCGAGCGGGCGATCGCAGAAAAGCACCTGAGCCTGGCGGAAAGTGAAGACGTTTACAAAGCGAATAACACATGGAATCAGGATGACTTTGGCGTCAAAGCACCCGGACTGGACTGGGTGGAATACTTTCGCGGTGCTGGCCTTGGCGGGCAGACCAGCTTCGTCGTGTGGCAGCCATCCGCCCTAGCGGGGGAGTCCGCGCTGGTCGCCTCTGCTCCGCTCGATACGTGGAAAGATTTTCTTGCATTCCATTTGCTGGAGAGCTATGCCGACGTGCTACCCAGGCGATTCGGCGAGGCTCAGTTCGACTTCTTCAACAAGACACTTCTCGGCGTACCCCAGCAGCGTCCGCGCGGGCAGCGGGCCGTGGCGATGGTTAACGCCGAGCTTGGCGATGCGGTGGGTCAGATCTACGCCCAACGTTACTTCTCTCCGGAAGCCAAAGCCAAGGTTCAGGAGATGGCGGCAAATATTATCGCTGCTTTTTCGCGGCGAATTGCTGCGCTCTCATGGATGGATGCAACAACCAAATCCGAAGCCCAGGCTAAGCTCGCAAAACTGTATGTGGGCGTCGGTTATCCAGAGACATGGCGCAACTACGCGGCCTATGAGGTCAAGCCGGACGATATTTTCGGCAACGTGTGGCGCGGCAGCTTATTTCGGTATCAGCAGGATGTAGCGCGGCTGGGACTTCCAGTCGATCGCAAAGAATGGTCAATGACGCCTCAGATGGTGAACGCTGCCGACTTGCCGATTCAAGACGCATTAAGTTTCCCCGCTGCGATCTTGCAACCGCCGTTCTTTCGTGCGGAGGCGCCAGCCGCTGTCAATTATGGCGCTATCGGCTGCATCATTGGGCACGAGATCAGCCATATGTTCGACAAAGAGGGGAGTGCGTTCGACTCAGAGGGCCGACTGCGCAATTGGTGGACTAGCGCCGACCTGGCTCACTTCAATACTGCCACAGCGGCACTGGTGGCACAGTATGACGCATATAAGCCGTTCTCCGATCTGTCGGTGAATGGCGATCAAACCGTCTCCGAAAACATTGCTGATCTCGCCGGAATCTCCGTTGCTTACGACGCCTACCGCGCATCTCTAGCAGATAAAGAAGCACCTCGGAAGGATGGCTTCACCGGCGACCAGCAATTTTTCATTGCCTTCGCACAGAACTGGGCCTCCAAGCAGCGCATCGCAGCACTGCGCCATCAAGTGCTGACGGACTTCCATGCCCCCGCGCAATATCGTGCCGATACCGTCCGCAACATCGATGCATGGTACGTAGCATTCGACCTCCGACCGGAACAAATACTCTATCTTGCTCGTCCAGACCGGGTTCGAATCTGGTAAAAGGCTACGAGTTAACGTTTGGAATATATTGTGGTAACAATACCGTGCGTGTCGGCAGGATGAAACGTATGGCTCGTATAGCCACAGCACAAGCGGAGTGATGACCATTTTGGCACGCGGACTTGAGCGTGCAACACCCGGGTAGGCCATCAAGCGGTATACGCGTCGCCAAACGAAATGGGTATAGCTGAAACGAAATGGTTCACCTATCGGCGCCCAAGTTGACGCCTCAGACCGAGCATGATGGCATCTGTGAACTCCTCCGTCGGATAACTCCTAGCTCGTGGTCGATTCGCGCGGATGCCGTGCGTCGGCTCGACCGCGGGGAACCAGAACCAGAGACGATCGCTTCCCGTTCGAGTGCTTCCGCGGAAGGCTCCGAGACGTCAGGCGAACCTTCCTACGGACGTTCGAGCACACACCGGGTCCCGGCGAAAGCCGGAGCCTTTTTTTGTGCTGGCCACACGTCCGACCAAATCCTTCTCCGTTTACCGAATAGTATATACCAAGAAGTATACCGATAATTGTTGGGTTAGCGCGGTCTTGGATTGATGTCCGCGCGCGCTCAAACGGCCAGCATGGTCCCCCAGCCGACGTGCTTACCCCAAACCATATCTGAGGATCGGAACACGTCCGTCTTTTGTCGTCAAACAGGCTCCAGAACATCGTCATGATGGCCGGGAACGATTGCGATTGCCTCATCTGCCGCCTGGAGGCCAGCCTCCTGGAGGAACTGAGTGAGAAAAAAGGTTTGCAAGAGTACAAGCGGTGGGCGGCATCCAGCGAAGTTCTCTCCGCATTTCCGACCGCCTCTGAACTCATCGCGCATCTTCACCGACAACAGTGCGACGAGCGCAGTTCATCGCCCGATGAGATCCTGGTGGAACTTGTGGGAGCGGATGCGAGCGGTGTTCCCCATTGGCTTCTCGAGCGGTTGCTCCTGCTGGTTTTCGTTCCGACCATGCACCGCACGACTCGCCAAGTCAGCGCAGCATTCCCCTTACTCGCGCGCGAGGACACTGCCCAACACCTTTTCGCGATCCTTCTTGAATTTCTTCATTCCAAGGAACTCCGCTCGCGCCGATCGCACCTTGCTTACGCCGTCGCAAGAAAGATGCGGCGTAGCGCATTCCGCTGGGCCATTCGCGAATCTCGCCTGGACTTTCCCAATGACTCGGATGGGTCTCTGGTTGCACTCGGAGAAATCGAGGACAGCGTCGAGCGGGCCGATCCCCACGTTCTGCTGGCCCAGTTTCTTGATAATTGCCAGCGCCAGGGATGGCTATCGGAGGAGGAACGTCAACTGCTGACTGAATTCAAACTCGCCCGTGTTACCGGCGCGGAGATCGCACGCCGCAGCGGCCATACCGTTGTAGCGATCCATCACCGGATTCAGAGATTGCTCGAAAGACTCCGCCGTATTGCTCGAAAATCGGGAAGCGGCACACCGGAACAGCTCGATCTATTCCGGTGCTGAGAAAGGTGTTCCTTACTGCTCCTACGAAATCTATTCCATCAGCGCTGGTCTTTCTGTTTCGGCTCTCTTGCCGTGATTATTTCTGATGTACGACGATTGGTCTTAGTTCTCCTTTCTGCTGCGCAGTTTGTGCCGATGCTGGCCGTCCCGGTACTAGAGAAAAAATATTCTGTTAGTACCCGGTCAATTTTCATTTTCCGTGGCTGATTAGTATAGTGAGGGGAGTTCTCGCCGGTTACTCCCGCAGACCAAAGCCAGGCTGATTCCGTCGGCTGTTGGCTCGCTCGCGCGTGCGGCCTGGAGAAGGCACGGACGCAATTGTGGGGACCACGCTGTCACGGCGCGAACAGCCGTCCCTCGCAATCGTCTCCCGGCGTCTTCGTCTGCGCCCAGTTCCTACGGGGACTCCCTTCGTTTTGAAACTTGACTGAGCAAGGGAGAACTTCCATGAAACGCGTTCTTGCGAAATGCTTCGCGATCTTTTCACGGCGGTCGCCTCTCCTAACGATTCTTGCACTTTTACTGGCGGCTCCCGCCTTCGCGGCGCAAGGCAATTCTCCGTGGGAGAACGCGGTCAACGTTCTGATGACCGCCTTTACCAGCACGATTGCGCGCGGACTTTCCCTCGTTGCCATCGTGGTCTCCGGCCTCACCTTCGCCTTTGGCGAGGGCGGATCCAAGCGCGTCCTTGCTGGAGTGCTCTTTGGCGTGGGCATGGCCATCGCCGCGGTCAACGTTCTTGCGCTTGAAGAGGTACTGGTAAACCCGGCAATTTTCATCGAATAGTCTCAATGCCGACTCTAGTCGCTTGGTCAAACCATCGATCGCGGCGCGGTCCAAACACTCGAAATCCACGCCTTTCACCTCGAGAACTATGCCGGTTTCACCGGACTTGGTCAGGAAGACTTCCGGACCGATGAACCCGTAGAGGTTGATCTGCTCGGAAAGCGAGCCCGTTTCTTCATAGTTCTTGAAAATTCGCTGGAGCTTAAGCATCGCGTTCCTTGTGAACCGTAATAGGACTGAACTTCATGGGGTCGTACTCCCGGCAGAGCCTTGCGGCGGTGAGCAAGAACCGCAATATTTGTGGATCGGTCTGCGTAGCCCAGCGGGCCAGAAGGTAGAGCAGTAAAAACATCAACAAGCCTCCCAGCAAACTGCCGAGAAGGTTGAAGGTGGCCGCACCGAGACACATGGCAA
>JABDEK010000142.1 GCA_013287135.1 Acidobacteriota bacterium
ATCGTCGGGGGCGAAGTCGCGCGTCGCTCCAAACTCTTTGACGCCTCCTTGAGCCTTCAGCTCCTCTCGTTCATCTCGATAGGCATTACCTACATTGGTCCCACCAACGAAGGTGACGTTTTCGATGCTGCTACTTTTGGAGAGACTGAGCGTCCACTTTAGGGTAGCTCCCCACATTGGGGGCACTGAGTGGGGGTCCTGGCCCAGGTATCCGCTGTCGAATGGCTCGTAATCAGCAACATCGAGAATGTTGTGAAAATGAATCCGCCTTTCCGTATAAGTCTGGCGATCCACGATAGAGTCCAACTTACAGGAAATTCGCAACCAGCCGTATTCGGGCTGGCCCCCGTGCTCGGCGATGAGATAGGCTTGATCGTCTTCTGCCCCTTGCTTATAAATACGAGATATCTTTAATGGGATGGGTGTCGGATCACTATCTGGCCCCGGGATAACGCAGGAGTCCGGACCGGCGACGTGGTTCAAGATGATCTTGCCATGAATATCCGCGGCAAATTCCACTGAAGCCTCCTTCGACCCTTCGTCGTAGACGTAATTGACCACGACATTCAAAGGGGTGGCGGGATCAGGCACAGGCCCATAGATTCCGATTTCTTCTACAGGAGTTTTCCTGGAGTCGAACTCGCTGTGATTGACGTACACGATTTTAACCGTGAGATAGACTGCGAGCCCGAAGGGGATAAGCGCGAGACCTCCCCAAAGAGCGAAGAACCGCCACGCAGTCCGACGCGAAGGTACCTTGGAACTCAACGTCACCCTTCCTGCACAATTGAGCGGGAGTATACGTGAACTAGTGTCGGTCCAGCAATCGAGTGGGACCAACCAGACCAACCAGGTGCCTGGGCTCGTGTGGCAAAATCCCTGTTTTGCGGGCCTTGCAATCGCATGAAAATACAGGACGGATTTCCACGCCAACGCTGGGGCAAAATCAGTTGTTTTTGGCGCACAGAGGCGGTTGCACACATGGAATACAAATATCTTTGCTCGGATGTTCTTTCCCACGATCGCGACGCGCTGGCACCTAAAGGGAAGTGCCCGGCGCAAATAAAAAACGGGAGCGTGTCTCGTCGACTTTAAATGTTGCAGCCCAGGAACGGGTACCACGGACTTTCGGGCACGATCAGTTCAAACTCTAACTGGAGGCTCTCATGAAAAAGTTGGCTCTGATTATAGCTATCTCTTTGGTAATGGTTTTGGTCGCATCGGCTCAGACGAAGAGTGCGGACGCGACGGTGTTCGGGCTTCATCTCGGCGCGAAGTTCTCTCTCCCTGAGTGCGCCCGATCGACAACTGGCGACGCGGGGGTTCTGAACTACGACTACCGAAGTGAGCCATCCTTTCCGTGTTTCCAGTTGACCAACATCCTGATGTTTGCTCCATCGAACACCCCGCTCTTGAACGACCAGAATGTAAAAATCCACTTTCCCACGAGCATGCTCGCAACGATGTCGCTCGACCTTCACGCCCAGATCGTCGATGGGAACCTAGAAGGCGTTCAGATACACACGCACGGTCTCGAATCTCAGGACGAAGTCCTGGCGTCGCTGAAGGCGAAGTACGGGGAGCCTTCGGAGTTTCAGGAAAAGCAGGAACAAAACGCGATGGGTGCTGTGTTCAACTGTCACGCAGCGGCCTGGAGTTTTGACAACCTCACCGTTGTGTTCTTCGGCGCGCTCGGGCATACGGATGCAGGGCTGGTCAACATAGAGACGACGAAGGAGTCCGCGCTCATCAAGAAGTGGAGGGACGAAGCTCAGGCCCGCACTCCCAAGATGTAAAAACTTTTCTCCCCTGGTAAGAGTTACTGGGGGTACGGTCGTAATATTGCGCGCCGCGGATCTAAAAGACATTCTGGGAGCGTGGAGGCAGGAGCCGTGAAAACCAAACTTACCTTCGGTGCTCTCGCAGTTCTGGTTCTTAGCATTTTCATTCCATCGGCTTCGGCGCAACAGCCAACAAAGCCTCTGAAGGTCGGCGTCGTCATGAGCCCAGAAGGCGTCGAGGGCGATGTGCTCAACGCTCTCTTGCCAATGATCGCATCAAATCCGAATCTTCAGCTCGTGAGCGATACATCTTGGGACGTGAACCTGCTCCTAAACTGTCTGGCGCCCATGCAAGACGGCTCTGGCGCAGCGTGCTCGGAAGTTGTCATTTACGCACCAGATTCTTGGATGGGCCTTCAAATCTATCTTAACTCAGTCGTGATCGTCTCGAAGACGCCACAGACAACCGCCCAGTATGCATACACGATGCTGCTAAAGAGCGTCACGCCGGATAGGCTTACTGCAGCAGACACCAGACTGGCTACGACTCTACAGGGCGTCACCGCTGCCGTGGTCCAATACCAGAAAACGCATCCAAGCGAATCCCAAGCTCTGGCGAAAAAAGAGTCGGCCAAGCCGAAGGTTCCACCAACTGGGACGAAGGACGTAAAAACTCTCTAGTGCGGCGCGCCCTCTTAGGATCAGTTCTTGTGGTCGAGGATTCGCCGGCGCGCATCGATTGGTTTCGCCAGCGTTTGCCGCACGCGATGATCGCGACCAATCCGGTCGATGCTGTCAACGCCCTCACGTGTGAGCCGGACACGGTGTTCCTCGACTTCGACTTGGGCACAGCGAATAGCTTAGGAGTCGCGCAATTGCTGGCCGACGCACCACCAAAACTGTGCGTGATTCACTCAGCCAACGAAAATGGCGCCGCAGAGCTCCCTGTCGTTTTTCGCGGAGGCATACGGATGCCCGATTTCTTTTCACGATTATCGGCGCTTTGGTCGAAATCTGCTTCTCGGACAGGAGGCGCTAGAACGCAGAGCCACGAAAAATTCTCAGTCTTCAAGAGCGAAATGGACGGCCACCCGCTCATAGCCACGATTGATGTGGGGCTACACGGCTACGAGTCAAAGGCGAGTCTCCCGTGGTTTCTAAGCCTTTCGACACGGCTAATTGAGCCCACGAAAGATGGGCTGCCGACGCCGGGAGATTCGATTGCGTTAAATGAGTGGGAAGATTTGGTAGAAAAACGCATTGCCGCAGTGTGTCCATTTGTCTATGTGGGGCACGTCACCTGGAATGGTTCGAGAGAGGTTCTTTACTATATCGAGCGAGATGAGCCAGCTGCTTCGGTACTGAGGAAGCTGCGCGATGACCGAGTAACTCGGCCTTTTGCTTTCCTGTGCGAGAGGGATGACGAGTGGGACAAGACTTCAATTTACTTCAAGCAATCAAATTGATGCGGCAGCCAGAATCCTCTGAGTTTTGCTCCGGTCTTAGCAAAGTACTGATTAGCGCAAGTTGAGTACTAGTCCGGAACATGTCCGGTTATCCGACTCTCCAGAAACTTCTCGATTGAGAGGTTCACGCATGGGCTGGTGTGACCTTTAGGCCGAGTTGGGCGGCCTTCTTTCTGACGAAGTCGATCTGTTGTTGGCGGTTCCTTCGTTCGTAATACTCTGCACCTTTGTCGACGTAGTGTTGACCGTACTTGAGCATGCGATAGACCAGTCGAGCGAGGCGATGAGCCATGGCGGTGATGGCTTTCGGGGCGCCGAGCCTGCTACGCAAGCGGCGGTACTGCGCCCCGAGGTAGGTTTGGCTTTTCAGTAGGGTCGAGGCCCCCAGCCGAAGTGCCGTGGCCGCACGGTTGAGCACATGGCGAGTACCTCGACTGAGCACTTTGTCTCCGCTGATGCGATTGTCTGGGCAGAGCCCCAACCAGGAAGGAAAGTGTGCCTCAGTTTTCCATCGACTCATGTCCAGGCCCACTTCACTTACGAGCGTTTGCGCGACCATTACGTCGACGCCGTCGATGCGCGTCAGATCCACTCCGCTGATGCGCTGCAGTTCAGCAGCGAGATGGAATTGAGGATTATTCTTGTTTTGTTTCTTCTTCTTTTTCGGGGGCAGTTCTTCCTTCGCTGGCGGCGAGACAGTATCGGCAAAAGCGCTCAGGTGCTTCTGCAATTCCTGGTCGCATTCAGCAACTCGTTGCTGGTAGGTGTCATACATCTGGATTTCTTGTTGCAGCACAAAGATCAACTCCTGGCGCCAGTTGCCTTCCAGGCTTTTGGCAATCTCCTCACGGCTGGCTTGAATCCGCGGGTGACTGAGTTCGGCGAGCTTCCATGGGTCACGTTCACCAGCGACGATGGCCCGCACAATCAGCTGTCCAGTCACCCCGCTCAGGTCGCTGATCACATTGGCGAGCTGAATATTCATTTGCGTCAGCGCTTTCTGCATGCGTTGCACACAGGTGGCCGCTCCCGTGACGTGTTGTAACCGCTGCCGCCAGTAGGTACGCAGAATCCGGATCTTGGAGGGTGGTTGAAACGAATTATTCAACAACCCGTAGGTATGCAATTTCAATAGCCACTGGCTTTCCTGCACGTCGCTCTTGCGTCCCGGCAGATTCTTGGTGTGCCGTGCGTTAACCAGATAGACCTGGAACCCACGTTCTTCCAAAATGTCGTACAAGGGAATCCAATACACCCCCGTCGACTGCAAGGCCACGGTCTTCACACCACAGTTCTGCAACCAGTCGGCTAAGCGAGACAGATCCGCGGTGAAGCACTCGAATCGGCGTACCGGTTGCGAATCACGATCCGGTTTCACGGCCGCGTAGTGCGCACCATTGCCCACATCGATTCCCGCGGCGTGTGGCTGGACCACCTCCAGCCCCGGGTTCTCAGACTGCAACCGCCGCGCCAGTTCTTGCTTCGCCTTTCGATTTCGCCACAGCTTTGTGTCCGTCCTCATCCCTGTTCTCCTTGATGGAAATAGGGATTCGGTTCGGCCCGGTGACGAACGGTTTAAGAAACTCTCCAACGGGGTCAAAGGACTGTGAACATTCAGTCCTTGCCACCAAACAAGTGATCGCCAGTACCGGAGCCATGCTAATCGTCGGGCACGAAGCGCCATGTCGTATATCGGCCTTAGCTTGCCGAATCGAATCCAAGGATCACTTTGGCAAAGAGGAAGACTCTGGACAAGTTTCTGGCACTAGCGACGCGTCGAAGACGCAGTCAGAGCTAATCAGGAGCTATTCGATGGATGCACGCCATAGAGACAACACTCGGCAGTCATTTCGTCGAACCGAATCGTTAAGGCAATTTCAAGCCACAATAAGAACACCGATGTCGCGGAAACGGTCCCGTGTATTGGAAAACGCCTCCGTACCACAGTTTCCCACAGCGAGGACAGTGAATGTTCCGGCGTTCTAACACCGCCCATAAGAAAAGCGAAAACCACGCCGCAGTAAAAATCGTGAGGCCTAGACTACCTTGGTTCGTAGGGTCAATGAAAAAGTGGTTGAATATGAAGACAATCAGACCAATCAAGAAATAAAGCCAAGGTCGGCGACGGACTCGCTGCATCCGCTTCCATTGTTCCGCGTAAGCGCTATTCGTCACGATTCTCTCAGAAGAAAGTCCTCGTACAGTCCGAGGCTGACCAAAACAAAATATGACTCGGCGGGTAGGTCATCTAAACCCAAGAATAGGAACACGTCAAGTGTTCGAAACGCGAATGACCTTAAGGCA
>JABDEK010000143.1 GCA_013287135.1 Acidobacteriota bacterium
TGGGGCGGGCGACTACATTGTAAAAATCACTGACGGTCCAGAGAGAATCAGCGTGGCCGATGTCGACGCGCTGCTGTATTTGCAGGACGGAGCTTTGTCTCAACGAGGGGTTCACTCTGCAGGATTTCTGATGGAACTCGATGGAGTGAACCCCTAAAGTGAGAGAGTTTCACGATGCACACATTGCGGCATTAGCAAAAGTGAACGGGCGCTGTCTCACAGCGGTAGAGTTCGCAACGTCATCTCGACTACGTCTTGCAATTTATCGCGGCTAGCTCCGCCCGCTGCCTGAACTGCCATTCCGTATATGATTGTTGCCAAATAGCGCGCAAGATCAGCCGGATCTGTATCGGCCGGAAGGTCACCTTCCGATTTCGCACGCTGGAAGCGCCGGCGTAATGCAGCCTCACCCGCCGCGCGGCACGCAATTAGTTCCTGCCGGATAGAATCGCTCGCCTCGCCACAGACAAGCGCACCTTGCACCATGAGGCATCCGCCCGGATTGCGCGGCGCCGCGTTCAAATCGGCGGCGCCGTGCAACAATCGTTCAACGACCGCGCGGGCGGTTGGTTCCTTCAATGCTTCTTGGGTATAGGCCGCCGGCCCAGTCAAGTAATGATCGAGCGCCTTGCGGAAGAGCGCTTTCTTGTCGCCGAAGGCGGCATAGAGGCTCGGGCGGTTTACTCCCACAGCTCTGGTCAGGTCTGACAGAGACGTGCCCTCATATCCTTTCCGCCAGAACACCCGCAACGCATGGTCCAGGGCTCTGTCGGCATCGAAGGAGCGGGGACGCCCAATCCGCCGTGAGGGTTTGTTTTGTTTCATACGTAGCTTTGATGCTCCTTCTGTACCAATCGATACATAATTGTTGCAACGATTCACTCGCCACGACATCTATACCGTATGGTACAGAAGTCTAGCATGACAGCAAATCAGAGAGGAGAAAGGTCATGACCAAACTGGAAGGGAAAGTAGCAGTCATCACGGGAGGCAATAGCGGAATCGGTCTCGCCACGGCGCAACGCTTCGTTGCCGAGGGCGCGTATGTCTTTATCACGGGCCGTCGTCAAAACGAGCTCGACGCGGCAGTGAAACTGATCGGCAAAAACGTCACCGCGGTACAGGGCGACGTTTCCAATCTCGCCGATCTTGACCGGTTATACGACACGGTAAAGCAGGAGAAGGGACATATCGACATTCTATTCGCCAATGCCGGTACTGGGGAATTTGGCCCCCTCGGCACAATCACGGAGGAGCATTTCGACAAGACATTCAACGCCAACGTCAAAGGTCTTCTGTTCACCGTACAAAAGGCCCTTCCGCTGCTAAAGGATGGAAGCTCCATCATTCTGAATGCGTCCATCGTTTCGGTCACTGGATCGCCGGCGCTCAGTGTATACAGCGCATCCAAAGCGGCCGTGCGGTCCTTCGCGCGCACCTTCACTTCGGATCTCAAGGACCGTAAGATCCGCGTGAACGCTGTGAGTCCTGGCGTGATTCCTTCTCCGGGCTACCGCAATTCCCTGGGCCTGACCGACGAACAAATCAAACAATACGCGGACAGCGCCGTGGTCAACATACCCCTCGGTCGCACGGGAACTTTGGACGAAGTTGCCAAGGTGGTCTCTTTCCTTGCTTCCGACGAAAGCAGCTACGTCACGGGCATCGAACTCTTCGTCGATGGCGGCATGGCCCAAATCTGACCAGCTTGACCGCTGGCGTGGTGTCCGTTGGTGATCCAAAGGGGCATTCAGCTCGCTGAAGGACTGACCGAGGAACGCAATCGCAGCCACGAAACTTCCGTCTCGCCTGCGAATTTGTGTATCTAGCGGTCGTTCTGGATGTGTTTTCTCGCAAGGTTATTGGCTGGGCGCTCGGCCGGAGCCTCAAAGCCCAGTTGCCTATTTGTGCTCTGGAGCGCGCGATAGCTAATCGAAAGCCACCCCCGGGAGTCGTGCACCACTCGGATCAGGGCGTGCAATATGCATGCAGCCAGTACATGCAAAAGCTCTGGGAGCATGGCATGCTGCCCAGTATGAGCAGACCTGCGAATCCTTATGACAACGCCACGTGCGAGAGCTTTCTAAAAACTCAAGCGTGAAGAGATCCACGCTAGCACTTACAGGGACTTCGAAGTTTTGCGGGAGAGAATGGAGGAATTCATTGAGAGGTACTTCAACGTGTGTCGGCTGCACTCGGCGCTGGACTATCGTTCGCCAGAAGACTTCGAAAAAGAGTCCCAACGAGAATCCCAGAGAACGTCAACGGCGGCGATGATGACGTTCTTCGAAGGCTAATGCGGGCATCTACCAGCGCAATGCCCTTCGAAGCAAGGTGTGATACACATCTTTGTCTCATCGAGGGGTTCACTCTACAGGATTTCTGACGGACCTCAACTGTGCACCAACTGTGCACGAATCCAACGTTTTCATTCCATTCGGGTTACTTTTGAGCGAAAAGCAGATTCCCCGATTTATTGGAAACGTTAGTAGTTAGAAGTGACGGGCGGACTTGTTGGAGTCGAGTTCGGTGCGCCCAAGGCAGGCGCGCTACCAGGCTGCGTTACGCCTCGACACTATGCACATTGATGATTCCACTGTACTTTTCGGCTTTCCTCCCAGTGATCTAAACAGCGACTGTGCACGAACTGTGAAAATATCTCTCGCATCTAAGTTACTGAGCGCAATTGTCCGTGGCCCAAACCATTGAAAACAAAGAAATGCATTTCACGATGAGAACTGTTGGGAGGAGCGCCGCTTGCCCGAAGACCAGGTGCGCTCTTTTTGTTGAGGATTCCAAAACCTCCATTTATTCCAACTCTTCTGAGTACGCACGCGAGACGAGCAAAGAAACTGCCACGCTCGAACTAGCGCACGAGTTTTGAGTAATCCACCTGTCGGAGCAGGATCTTCGCGCCAATGTCCGCCAAAATGAGCGAATTTAGCCCGCATTCTTATTCCTTCGGTTTGGCAAACATGCAAGGCGCTGCGGCAATTCCAATCAAGCAGCACTACCGCGAACACACCAGCGACCTTTCCCGCTTTTCTCCAACTTCTTTGCCCCAACTCCGAAGGTAATTGGCCAGGATTCTCCGGCAAGACGGCTGCCAGATGAAGAGTTCGAGAAGTTTTGATAGCTGCCAGCCTTGAAACCGCCAAGCCGGTCAAAGCGGCGGCGATGGGCGGGATACATATGCGGACAACCCGCCGAAGCCCCAAAACCTTAACCGCTGGAATAAAACGAGCGAAAGGATAGTCAGTTATAGCGAGGAGAAACAAATGAATATTCGAAAGACTCTTACCGTTCTCGCGTTTGTGGTCGCACTAATCATGTTGCCGGTCTCACGAGCAGATCAGTCAAATGAGGCCACTAAAGTAACGTTTAGCCAGCCGGTTCAGATTCCCGGACGTGTCCTGCCTGCGGGAACGTACTGGTTCATGCTGCCCAACGACAATACGCTGCATGACCAAGTCCGTATCTATAACTCTGACAGAACAATTTTTTATGCCACTGTCATCAGTGTCACTGCCCAGCGTCTGCAGCCAACCGATAAGACCACGTTCACTCTCACGGTGCGTGAACCCAAACAGCCTGAGGCCATCATTTACTGGTTCTATCCGGGTAGCACGACCGGACATGAATTTCTGTACCCCGCCAAGATGTGGAAAGAACTCGCAAAGAACAAACAAGTGACCGTCGATGCCGGAGAGTAACGACGAGTTCAGATATAGGAATCAACTAATCGGCGGTGCAATTTAATCTCCGCCGGAGGATTGGCCAAAGCGGGCTCAGAAGTCTGGTGTGGCGTCGGGCGTTCGCACATAACAGGCGCGAGACGCGCAAGATGAAGACCAGTTGAGGGCGATATGATGAGTGCACAGAGACAACCTGAGTTACCAGAGCTGAATGACGCAGACGTCGTGCGACTGGCTCAACATGGCGATGCGGCAGCGTTTGAACGAATCTATCGGTTGCACCGCCGGAAGGTCTACAACCTATGTCTGCGTATGACAGGGGACCGAACCGAAGCTGAAGATTTGACCCAAGATGTTTTTCTCCAATTGTTGCGAAAGATCGACACCTTTCGAGGTGAATCGGCCTTTTCCACTTGGCTCCATCGGATGTCCGTCAATATCGTGCTGATGCGTTTTCGCAAAAAGCCGAAAGCTGAAACTCCCTTGGACACAATCATCAATCCTGAAGAGGAGTCCCGCACACTTCCCAAGGAATTTGGCCAGCCTGATCTACGACTCAATGGCGTCATTGACCGCATTACCGTTCAAGCGGCTATCAACGATTTGCCGCCCGGATATAAAGTAATGTTTATTCTCCATGACATTGAGGGATACAACCACGACGAGATCGCCGAGATGTTCGGATGCTCGGTGGGAAATTCAAAGTCGCAAGTGCACAAGGCTCGACTGCGACTACGTGAGTTATTGCAGAACGCAATTGGGCGCACTAGGCATCGCCATCGAAAGTTGATGCGCGGTTCTCTCGGGCTACGCCGGCTGAAATATATCTGCGAACATGCTAATGCGTGAACTACCCGAGCTGCCTCAAATCCGATAGAGAGCATTATTCCCCCCACCCCATAAAGACAGAGTAGAGTTTCGCAGAAAAGTAGTCTTTCGGAATGGGTGGCGTGCTCCTGGATTGCTTGAATTGTTCTATCGAGCATTTGACAAACCGTTTACATTCCGCCGCCACGGTTCGATCGTCTTATTTATGACGGTTCAAGTGGAACGCACAATGAGAAGTAGTAGTAGAGGAACAAGTGCACAATAGCTGTTGTGGTAGTACGAGAAGGAAACACCATGTGTCTGAGTTTGAACGAAGCTGAAATGTCCTCGATCGTTGAGGCCGGGGGCGGAAAATATGTTGGCGTTTTGAAGGAAATTCCCGGAAGAATAGAATTGATCGTTCTGTTCATTTCGCCGCAAACAAGATCGACACTGGGCATTCCGATGTCGCGATTGACCGTGGCGGCTGTGCGCGATCAGCTCGCCGAATCCAATGCGGCCTTTGCAGAAGCAAGTGCTGATGACAAATGAAAACCGGCGCGACGCTCATCCTCGGTCGCACAGCCCGTATTTTTTCTGTTCCCGTTCGCATAAAACTCTTAATGAGGGAGGCCGATAAGGCGCAGGAGGTCTTTAAAGCGTGGATCCGAGCGCAGAGGGTCAAAGCCCGGACGCGATAAGACTCCCGGATTAAATCGTTCCTCGAATCCTTTTTCCAGCCAATTCATTGCTTGATCCCTATTCCCGAGCGCCGCATAAATCACGGCAATCTCCGAAGCGTCTGAGT
The DNA here is from genome assembly GCA_013287135.1 of Acidobacteriota bacterium. GTDB lineage: Bacteria > Acidobacteriota > Terriglobia > Acidiferrales > UBA7541 > Palsa-295. Next base: position 5,311 of record JABDEK010000143.1, read on the forward strand.
AATTACGATTTGAGCTCTTCTTCAGGTCGTCCAGTAGCTTCTCCGCTTGGCTAGTCTCACCAGATGCGGCATAGGCGCGCGCGAGATTAGCTATGCATGTCGGGCTACCCTTAGAAAGCTCGACTGCCTTTTGCAATTCTGCGACGGCTTCTTTGTACATATGTTTTTGGAGGTACGCTTGGGCGAGCTGATTATGCGCGAGTGCAAAATTAGGATCCATT
>JABDEK010000144.1 GCA_013287135.1 Acidobacteriota bacterium
AGTGAGACAGATGGCTATTTAGATACTCGGCACTAACTCGTGGCACTATAGTTCTATTCTCGTTAGCCAAGAATAAAGGCCTAATATGGTTACACATGAGCCGAATCTGCTATGCCTTCGCGGGTCGACGTCGTCTTTGGGAATCTAAGACGCTTGCGTGCATTCTTCTCCTCATAGGCGTCTGCGGAACTTCCAGAGACGCTAGGGCTCAGCGCATATCAGTTCTGGATTTCACTGCAACGGTTCCCAAGGCGCGAAAGCGAGTCCCAAAACCCTTTCCACCGGGCATGAAACTGGGCGGAGTGGCCGCCGGAATCTTGGGAGAAGCAACGCTCATTGTTTCTATGGTTTCCTTGGACCGAGAGGCGTACAGCATGGGAGATGAGATTGTTTACACGCTGGATGTGCGAAATGTCAGCGCAGAGCCGATTAAGATTCCGACTCGTTTTAACTTGGCAGACTTAGAACCCGATGACCCCTCAGCAGACTTCCAATACGCTCCCATGGAGATTTGGCTCGGACTGCGCGAGTCGGAGGAACGAAACATGGGTGTGCTTCTTCTTACCTTATACGGTTCTGACGACATGCCATGGACGCAGTTAGAAATTAAGCCCGGCGAGTGGGTCGAGATAAGGAGTAAGGCAAAGTTGGAAGCTGCTGACCGAACCAAACAAGTCTTTCACTCCGCATACGGTATACATTCAAGCGTCCCGCTTCCGCAGGGCGAAGTGAAAGCTTCTGTGGGTTTCTGGAAAGGCGATTACCTTTATTTCGAGGGCAGAACTCAGTACGAATACGTGGGTGGTGGCATTCATCAAATGTGGTCGTCACCGTATAACGGGAGATTTACCATTGCCCCTACCCCTTGACCGCCGAAGAAATAACCGGACATCATCAAATACCGAGCTCAACCCACTTTTTCGTTAAACGCGGCTGTGACAGCATGGTTCGAAGATGTTAAACTGTTTCCAATCAGCGTGTGGTGAGCGTAGCTCAGCTGGTAGAGCATCGGTCTGTGGCACCGAGGGTCGCGGGTTCAAACCCCGTCGCTCACCCCAATCACATAGCCTTCCCAAGCTCCTCGGCGTTGCACAGTGGTTGCACAATGGTCAATAAAACTTTGCGGGAGGGTAAGATTCATCGAGGTTTACAACTGGTGGTTCGCCCTTCGAACTCAATTCCATATAGGCCAGAGTAATAAATTACACTGTTGCTTATAGGGTGTCCTTCAGGTCTTCCTGTTTTGAACAGGAGCGAATTCTATCGAGGGACAAGGGCGCGGAGAGGAGTGTCATTCTGGTTTTGGACGCCGACGTCTGCTACGGCGCTTCAAAGCAATTGCCACCCATTCAAAATTAATGAAGTCCTCTATGTTCTTTAACAAATCCCTTCCTTCTCGGCAGCGTTTCACTAATTCGAGAAACAAGGCCTTGTTCCGTGCACCTCCGAGCGTGGTTACATCGGCGTCCTGCGGGTCTGGGAACATGCATGAGGAGTCTATCGCGGAGGAAGAATCGAACATTGCTAACCACTCCTTCGCAGTGCGGTCCTCCGGATTCTGCAGGGCAAAGGTGAGGGTAGCCGCTACAGCATCCACACCAAGGCTGTTGCTGCCTCGCGCGCGAATCTAAAAAGTGGATGGGAATTAGGCTTAGGACTGGGATGGGACCCGTTGGCAACGCGATTGGGTCCCCCGCGTGGGGATTAGATTTTTGAACTTTTTAGTTATCTTGTTCTGAAATAGCGGCGAGCGGAGATTAGCGAAGGGACCGGCTGTTTCGTTCCTACTCTTATTGCGGTCGGCTGAAATTGAGCAGCAATAAAGCATCTCCTACGGGCAAGGCAAAATTCAGGTTCTGCCCATCACGGACAGAGCTAGTGGTAATTCCAACCAGCGCACCCTGCCGGTCGAACAGCGCGCCTCCGCTCGACCCTGGGGAGATTGGGGCTGTTGTCTGAATCCGTGTGACCATTCGTGGCATCCTCGCTCCTCCGAGTTCTCGCTCCGACATAGGCGCCGTCTCCAATCGGGAGACGATACCCTCAGACAAGCTTAGTTCCAACCCCTTCGGAGCGCCTATAGTAAAGACGCGCTCGCCTGTCTGTAGTGTATTGGCTGACCGCGTTCTCCTTATCGGATGAAGTGGCTGAATGTCTTGGGTCACAATGAATAACAGGCAAAGGTCAGAGTTTCCTGTCTCGTCGATGGCTGAGCGGACAATGTTAAAGACATCCCAACGCTTCTCTCCTTGCCTTAGTTCAACGGAGGGTTTGAGGTCGCCCGACCTAATTTTTAGATTGGGAGCTGTCTGTCCGAACAATCTTTGGCTGAGCACATTTGCCGCGTTCAGAGTGTCTATCGCGTCCCGATTAGATGAATCCATCGAGGCCGCGTTGGCGGCTTCGTCGGCCACCTCGACAATGGCCGCAGCTATTTCCGAATTTCGATAAGGCGGAGTCACTACGTGGCAGTTCGTCACGGCAACGTTGGTTCCCAAGGCCACGGCACTCCCCTGAATTTTACCCTCGAAACCAAAACTTTCGACCACTAGGACGGATGGTGAGAGCTTTTGAAACAGTTCCGCTATAGACGTAGCCTTAGTTGGTGCCGCATGCCCCTGCTGGCTCCAGGTAGGAAGAGCGGCGAAAAAACAAACGGCGGATATGACCCACGAGGCTTTTCTCATACTAGTTCTCTTTCCGGTTAACAAGTCGGACAATTTCTCCAATTCGGTGGCGACGGCAGCCTCAGGCGCGGCGATATGACACCCAGGCCAAGCGAACAGCACGCTGGCCCCCATCGCTGGCTCGCCCAATAAACACTTATAGTGTGTAGACTGATAGTGGTCAAGCGCCAATCATGGCGCAGTGCCGCCCTCTGACCCACGCAGACTATTTGGGAATCGTCTCCGCGAGCTGCGATTGCAGCGGAAGTTCTCACAGGAAAAGCTAGCGGAGCTGGCCGATTTACACCGCAACTATGTGGGCGGAGTTGAACGCGGCGAACGGAATGTCAGTCTCCTCAACATCGTGAAGTTGGCCCACGGTCTGAGGGTCAGACCCTGCGAACTCCTTGAACCCATTCGCTGAGCGTTGCTGGCAATGCAGTATTGTTTCGTGCGAATAAACACTCGCCTACGTGCTCTTTGTACCCGTCTGCATTAAAAAGTGTCGGCGACGTTTTACTCGCCCTGAGAAGCGAGCGCGAGAAACAACGTGCGGCAACTCGAACCGGTGAAGGTTCAATAAGTCCTCGGACTGACAATTTAAAGTAACACTTAACTTGTACGTGTCCGGTTTGCTCTTTATCGAAAGCGCGCCGGAGCACCGCGCCCGTGCACACTTTCTTCCTAAAAGCGCGTCTCCGATAAAGCGCTAACGTTAAAGCGCTAACGTTAATCAGGCCCGAACAATGCTCCGCCGCTTAACGATTTAGGTTTACGGATTATGGTTTCGCTCAGAGGTTTTGAGCAGCGTCTTGGTCTTTTGAACGTCTTCCAAATCTAGGTGGTTGCATCGTTCACCCGTCTCAAAAGTATGCCATTCCTTGATTGGACTTTTCCCGCAATTGGTTAGCACGAGATAATCAAGAGCTGTGCGCCCTGCGGCATCCTTGAGAAAGGCGCTTGCACCGGCTTTAAGAGCAGCGTTGACCTCATCGGACTCCGCTGTAGACGCGAGGATCATCAGAGCTGTCACTCCACGAAAGTTTTGTGCGTTGATGTTTGCGCCAGCCCGAAGCAGGTCACCGTCCAACGTCCGCGAAATTGCAGATGCCATTAACGGGGTGTCGCCCAAAAGTGACTTGTGATTTGGATTGGCACCTGCGGCTAAGAGTAGTTGAACAGGTTCTGAGTTTGAACTTGCTGCTGCGTACATAAGTGCCGTCCATCCACTGGAATCGGCGAGATCGACGTCGCCGCCAGATTTGAGAGCCGCCTTGATCCCTTCTATGTCTGCTCGCGCAGCAGCTTTCATGAGAGCAGTTACGCCCGGCTTTGGCATGTAAGCATCTTGAAGAATATTACTGAGTGGCTCGGTGGCCGGGTCACCGTGTCTCCAGATGTGAGTGTTCGCAGCTGCATCGACTGAGTCTTCAAACGCTTTTTCAAAATGCGGAGCAGATTCTGCATAGTTCCAAACGGCTTTGGAACGACCGCCGAAGTTAACCTTTATCCGCATTGTGGGATTGTCAGTGACGCTTGCACTGTATCCACCACAGAGTTCCCAAAACTTCGGAGACAAGAACTGCTGGAGAAGCGCGCGTGCTGCTTCCGCTCCGATGTTTGAACGCTTATAGCCGATAACATCTACGAAGGTGTGGCCAGTCCACTCCACATCACCGTCGGCAGAAACCTTCACCTCGTAAATCGGACAAGTGCCAAAACATCCCGATCTTGACAGCTCGACGGAATCGCCATCGCCAATCGACGATGGTGGTTGAGTCTGGTCGAACGGGGGACAATCGTGCGCGATCTTGCTGGACGGCGAACTGGCGACGACCTCAACAAATCGGTAGGACTCAGAGTCGATAGTGACCGTGAGCTTATTGGTTTGGTAAGGTCTGTCATCGTCCGAGAATTTGAACTTGAACGTGGTAGTGTATTTCCATTCAGTACTGGAGTCGCTTGAAGGAACCACAAATCTCCACGTCTTGACGTTGTCAACCGCCGCGGCTCTCAGCAATGGGTGGCCGGAGATTGCAGTCACCGATTCCGTTTCACCGCTGGCATTGACTACAAACTGAACGTCCACGTCGTCTTGAATTCTTGCCGCACGCGCAATCGCCGGATACACCGGGAGAGCAGCGAATTTCAGTCGTAGCTCCTTAGGATTTTGTGCCGCCGGATTTGCTATCAGAGCTAGCAAAACGAGAGTTTGTATGATCGGATTTCTCATCGCTGTACTCTACGGCGTATGGATGAGCGAAGCCAAAGGCTTCTTCTGGGTCTTGCGATCCGAGACAGTTACCATGGAAACTCAAAGTGCACAAATATGTTTCTAATTGACCCGACGCTTAATTGCCAGAAACGCACGGACAAGTTGTACAGATAGATCCGGAAGCACGAGGAACAGAATTGTTGGAACAATTATCAACCAAACAGTGAGATAGAAGGAAGCACGCGGGAAAAACTTAAGGACAACCACTGAAGCGAGAAAGCCGACTATTACAATTGTCCATCGCAACCGTCTAGCAACAGGGTCGAGCTTCTGTCCGTACTTAAAAATACCGTAAATTGTCCAAGCCGCGATAAGAACCCGCCCAATGAGGATTGGAATATCTGCAGACGGGTTCATTGAAAACCACCCCTGTCGCTATGACAGACCGCGACGGCCACTACTGTTACGACTCCATCCACTCCGAGTGTAATCCATCCTGCGGCACCGAGAGCTTTAGTAGCGAGTTTTCCTAAGACGCTTTGCGAAGCTAGCCTAGCATCTTCTCTTTTGGATGGTCGGTAGGGCATGGATGATTGGGAGTATATAACC
>JABDEK010000145.1 GCA_013287135.1 Acidobacteriota bacterium
CTCTGACAGCCATTGAGCGAATCGGACAGTTTGGTGTTGCGCACCGCGTTGTGTTCGATCGTGCCTGACGAATTCTGGTACAGGATGCCAATGAGGTCAGGGGAGCACCCGGTTATACCGCTGTTTGCCGTGTCTACAATAAGGCCTTCGATCTCGACATCTGCAGCTTCTTTGACAAGGATGGCGGCAGCAATCGGAGCGCCGGAAGAGCCGGTGGCGTTCACGGTCATATTGTTCGGAGACAAAAGCGCGCCGTTGTCGCCTTCGATGCGGAGCGATTTGTCGATGGAGAGCTGCTCGTGATAGCTGCCGGCGCAGACGCGAATCAGATTGCCCGGCTTGGCGGCATTGATGGCGTCCTGAATGGACGTGAACGTTGCGGTAGGGCATTGGACTTTATCGTCATCGACGAGAAGGTCCGGTCTGTGATCCCGATCCTCTGCCGCCCGGGCCACACGCGGGGCAGTCATAGAAACAGAGAGCAGGAGAAAAACAGCGAAATCAAATTTTGCCATTGTGATTCTCCACAGCGAGCTTTGAGACTTGGACGCTCAAGAGCCGGATATTGAGGTCTCTTGAGGCTACCGCATGGGTGGCCCGATAGTAATAAAGTTGCTAAGCAATTGACCAGGGCTATTTCACATCCGTACGGAGTCAGCCCCCTTCGGTAGCATAAAGCCTTGAAAGCCGTGCGCACAACCTGTACGCCGGTTCAGGAGGAGACCGGGGAGCCGTCGCCGCTCTCCCTGCTATCAGGGAAATTTGCAGGGAACCTCGAGCCGTTTTCAAGCCACCGCGTAATCAAGCCGCGTAGAGTGAAGGCACTAGCAAGTTCAGTGGCTCTCGGGCCGAGGCGGAACAGGGAAGTTATCAGGGATCGGGCGTTCCCTGATCGAGAACCGAATGCCTAAGAAACTGGGTTGGGGCCGGCCGGCTCGAGAGCCACCCACGGGCAGATGCCCCAGGTCACTTCTCGGGTACTTAGGATCATGTTTGAACTCGTTTATGTAATCATGATCCGAGAGATGGTGCGCGAGAATCCAATGCCGAATTCGGAGACTACGCCGGATCTTTGGTCGTGGAGCCAGAAGTTTACGGCCTACCTTGATCGGAAAAGTACGGATCCGAGCCTTCGAAGCTTGCTGGTGAAACTCGGTTATGGCGGAAGGCGAAAGGTGGCAAGGTCGATCTTCGATTATCTTCGTCCAGAGCTATGGAGCAAATTTCGGTCTGGGCGTCGCCGAACTGGCAAAGAGGTGGACAAAAGTTTCGTACGAGTAATACGAATCCTCCGGAAAGCAGCGAAGGAGTATGACAAGCTCGGGCGGCTCGCTCCCGAGATCGGATGGAGTTTAGTGCTAGGATGGGCGGCTCCTGAGGGGTTCGCGGATGGTCTTAACACCGAGGCTGACCGGCTCGTGCAGCAACAGAAACTCGCCAGGATCTATTTTTCTAAAAAACGCAGTGGGAATAAGTACGACTTATTCATTCTCGTCAACCTACAAGATTTTGTCGATGAGTTCTGTCGCCGCTCGAGGAGGCCCCTTGCCAACGGTAGAACCCGACATCTGAGTCCAACAGATTTGGCTGATCTGATCGAAGCCGGGAAATCAGCTTTCGGTATCCCTGAGAACAAAATAGCTGCTGAAGTCGCGGCGATCGAACGCGCGCTCCAGCGTTTTCGGGCACATCCGGACAATTCAACAATCTGCGATTTATCGAAACTACGGGCGATTAAGCTCTGCAACAAACTCCGATTCACGGCGCCTGTGTCCGCCTCCCCTGCGCCCCCCGACACGAAACCTTCAGAAATGTGAACTCTCGTGTCGTGTTGCTTTTAGCCATTTGCCTCCAGTATAGGGTCGTGTCCCACTCCGCTTTTGAGCCGGGACTTTTACAACGCCTGTTTGGAGGCACATGAATGAAACCTAATGAGGATAAGAACCACGTCCTTGCAATCGAATATCGGTCTCCTGATGAGTTGAAACCCAATCCCCGGAACGCGCGTGTTCATAGCGACAAGCAGATTCAGCAGATAGCTAGAAGTATTCAGGAATTCGGTTTCAACGTGCCGGCCCTCGTCGACGCCACCGGTGTCATCATCGTTGGGCACGGCCGCATTGAAGCCGCGAAGCGCGTTGGGCTCCAATGTATTCCCGTGGTTACCGTCGACCACCTGACGCCGGCACAAGTTGCCGCGTTCCGGATTGCCGATAACAAACTGGCTGAGAATTCGCGATGGGATCGGAAGTTGCTCGCTGAGGAACTCAAGTACCTCCTCGCTGAACAAATCGACTTCCATATCGAATCAACGGGCTTTGAAATGGGTGAAATCGACCTCCTGGTCGAGGGAGTCGAGCCGGCCGACGCAGACGATCCGGCTGACGAGGCACCCGCTCCGCACACCGGGCCTGCGGTGACGAGGTTGGGAGATATCTGGCTGCTTGGTCCACACAGGATCCTCTGCGGTAGTGCGGTCCAAGAACAAAGCTTTGCGAGGCTTTTGCAAGGGCGCAAAGCCAACATGGTGGTTACAGACCCCCTGTCCGATCTCCGGATCGATCGTCATCCTTTGAGGCAGGCGATCCACTATGCCGAGTTGTCGCTGGCTTCGAGCGAAGAGTTCATCAGTTTCTTAGCCAGCGCCTGTGCTCTGCTTGCGGCGAACTCAAGCGACGGATCATTGCACTACCTGTTCATCGATTGGCGCCATTTGAGGGAGCTGCTCGCTGCGACCAAATCAATCTACGACGAGTGGGAAGGGCTGGTCGTCTGGGACAAAGGCACTGGCGGGAATGGCAACTTGTATCGGTCGCAACACGAACTGATATTGGTTCTTAGGCATGGCAGCACAACCCTCCGGAACGATAACCGGCCTGGCCAATCCGGAAATACCCGTACGAATGTTTGGTCATACCCTGCACTCAACACGCGAAACCGTGAAGAAGGCAGGCTGCTCAAGCTGAACCCGACTCCTAAGCCCACGCAATTGATTGCGGACGCCATGCTAGATGCAAGCGCACGCGGCGATGTCGTTCTCGACTCGTTTTGTGGCAGCGGAACAACAATGATTGCCGCTGAAAGGACCTCTCGCGTCTGCTACGGAATTGAGCTCAATCCGGACCTCGTCGATTTGGCGGTTAGGCGTTGGCAGGCACTCACGAAGCTATCGGCCACTCATGCGGTTTCTCGCCGCTCGTTTAACGACATTCAGGAGGAGGTACCTCAAAGTGAAAACTGACGACAAGAATTCCAATACCGCTTCGGAAGCAGTTGGTTTCTGCAAACCCCCTAAAGCAACGCGCTTCAAAAAAGGTGTTTCCGGCAATCCGGCAGGACGCCCGAGAGGCCGGTTGAACGTGGCTACCGTTTTCATCAAAACGCTGCATGAAAAGGTGATCGTGAATGAACGCGGCCGGAAAAAGACTGTCACCAAACTGGAAGCCGCGCTGACGCAGATGGTGAACAAGGCCGCTTCGGGCGACTTGCGTGCCCTTCATCAGCTACTCGAATTGGCACGGGATGCCGAAGCGCGCCAGAACACTCCGGGCAGCCAGACCACAGCCCTGAATGAACTTGATCGCGAAGTGATCCAGGGAATTCTAAAACGCTTTGAACCGGAGGAATCACACAGTTCAGACACAGAGGAGGCCGGCGATGCTGAATGCAGCTGAGTACATCTCGTTTTCGCGCAACGACTTTTATACGTTCATGCACCGTGCGTTCCTCGAATTAAATCCAACTGCGCCTTCGCGCACAATTGGCACATCCAGCTGGTCGCGTCGAAGCTGGAAGCCTGCTGGCGTGGGCAAATCAATCGGCTCATCATCAACATGCCACCGCGATCTCTTAAATCGCACGCGGCCACGGTAGCTTTTCCAGCCTTCCTTTTGGGCCACATCCCCAGTGCACAGATCCTATGCGCGAGCTACGCAGAGGATCTGGCGTACAAGCATTCTCTCGATTGCCGAAATTTGATGTCGAGCGCCTGGTACAAAGGCTCGTTTCCGACGCGACTATCCCACCAGAAGCAATCGGCCCAAGAGTTTGTGACTACCGCAAGTGGCTTTCGGCTTGCCACCTCAATTGGCGGAACGCTGACGGGTCGTGGTGCGGATTTTATTATCCTCGATGATCCTTTGAAACCGCAGGACGCGCTGTCTGAGACGCAGCGAAATGCGGTGAACGAGTGGTTCACCCACACGCTTTATAGCCGTTTGAACGACAAACGTCGCGGTTGCATCATCATCGTGATGCAAAGACTCCATGAGGACGACCTCGTTGGCCACGTGCTAGAGCAGGAAAAGTGGGACCTAGTTCGACTACCGGCGATTGCAGAAGAAGACGAAACTCACGTCATCGACACTCCGTACGGACGTAAAACCGTGAGTCGGAAAGCAGGGGAGCCACTACATCCAGACCGTGAGCCGCTTCCTGTCCTTGACCATCTGCGACGTACTCTGGGCACATACAACTTTGCGGGCCAATACCAGCAACAGCCCGCACCGCTCGGCGGCGGAATGGTAAAGATGGAATGGTTCAAATTTTATCGTCGGGGGGAGGAACCTCACGCGTTTGAGCTGAAATTTCAGTCTTGGGACACGGCTGCGAAAAGCACAGAGTTGAACGATTTTAGTGTCTGCACCACGTGGGGGCTGCAAGGCAAGCAACTATTCCTCCTCGACGTTTACCGCAAACGCTTGGAGTTTCCCGATCTCAAACGGGCGGTCGTGCAACTAGCAATGAGGCATGGAGCCAAAACCATCCTCATCGAAGACCGGAGCTCCGGGACGCAATTAATACAAGATCTCGTTCGAGAAGGTCTTGCCGGTGTTACCCGCTACGAGCCAAAGATGGACAAGGTCATGAGACTTCATTCCGTGACAAGTACGATCGAAAATGGATTTGTTTACCTCCCAGAATCCGCAGAATGGCTTGGCGAGTACATCCATGAGCTCACCACGTTTCCAGCGAGCCGATTCGACGATCAAACAGATAGTACTGCACAGGCTCTCGATTGGGCGAAGGGCGGCGTCCCCTGCCTAGGGCTTGTTGATTACTATAAGGAAGAGGCGGCCAAGCTGGGCATTGTTATAGAGGGTTTAACCGAAGCTTCCGGTCCACCTCGCGCTTGAATTCCTCCCTGGGCATCGTCGTGGCTTTGTGCACCCAGGGTGCACTTTCGAAGCCCTGCCTGTCCCGCCGAGCTACCTTGGCCAACTCCCTCGCCTTGGTCCATCCAATCTGTTCAAGTTCCCGCTTGCGAAGTGGCGTCAGCTGCTCGTGAATTGCCATCAGGTAGTAGGCCTTGCGCCTAGATTCTGGGAACTTCCTCTCTAAGAACTCATCGAACGAACGGACGTTGTCCACCCTCCAGTACTGCCCTGCCCGAACCTCGCATAGATATCGACCAAGTTCGACGAACTTCGAATCCCGCTCCTGCTCCCTTGCCCTCTCCCAAGCCAGAATCTCATCGATCTTCGAGAGC
>JABDEK010000146.1 GCA_013287135.1 Acidobacteriota bacterium
TTGGTAGGCAGCGCGGGATCGGATGGTGTCGCCCTGCAAGGCGTAGGCGCGGCCGAGTTGCAAGCGCGCTAACGCTCCCAGCGGGCAACTCACCGCGACGCCGCGGTGGTCTAGGAATTTTTGGAACTCGGCTGCTGCTTCCTTGCCCTGACGCAGCAATAAGTACGCTTCGCCCCGGATATACACCGGATAGAGAGAGCCACCGACCTCGAACTGGGGAAGCGGTGATCCCAATTCGTATGGTGCTGTCGTCTGGAGATCTTCTAGAGCTTTCGCCGGATTGCCTCGCGTGATTTCGATCGAGGCATAGATCGCCGGCAGCCAGTAACGATTTATTGCCGTATTCAACGGAAAGCGATCGGCTAAACCATGCGCGATTTTCTCCGCCTGTTCGTTATCTCCGATCCGGGAGAATCCCAGAGCTGCAAGAACGCTTACATCTCGTGTTGGAGCTTCGGCGAGCGCGGCGGCGATTTGCTGGCGGGCGCGCGATGTGTTGTTAAACTCGGCTTCGCGCAGGGCGGCATTCATTTGCCATGCTGCTGCTGTTTCCTTTGCATCATTGCGGCGAGCGGAATCGATAGCGCGTTGCGAGAGTCTTCGCGCGCTGGTTAGTCGCCCGTAAAAGGCCTCGGCGTCGGATTCGAACGAGAGCAGCACGTCCTCCCCCGGTTTGCCACCGGATGCGGCGACTTGCCGCTGCATCTCGGCCGTGTCGTTCTCAAGGAACGCAGCTCCAAACCGATTCCCGTGCAGGAACGGATTATCCACTTTGTGCGCGATGGCCTGCTGGTATTTCGCATCAGCTTCATCGAGACGATTTAGGGCAGGATACAGACCCACAAGGTTGGTGTAGGCGGCGGCGCTTCCCGGGTTTAAGCGAAGATCTTCGAGGCTCGCGGCAACTGCCTTTTCGTATTGCCCCAGATAGGTGTAATCAACTCCCAAGTTGCCGAGCGGTTCGCTGTTGAGCGGATAGTTTTGCGTCCACACTTCATACGTCTGAATGGCTTTCTCGAGTTCGCCCGTGACCAGCAAAAAGTAGGCACCTGAGATCCGCAACTTCTCCCGCTCGCTGACCTTGTTCCGCAAATCGTAAGACTTCTGCAGATTCTCGTTGGCTAGACCCGGTTCTCTGAGGTTGGAGTAAGAAATTCCCAAGGCTTCGTAGGCGGCGGCGAAATTAGGGTCGAGTTCGATGGCTTGTTTAAACAACGGAATTGCTGCCGCGCTACCTTTTTCCTGAAGAGTTTTAACCCCGACGGAAAGGGCCTTCAAGGCCTCCAGGGAAGGTGTGGTGGCTTGATCCAGTGGAGCGTCGAACTTCTCCACCGTGCTCAACGATTCACCGAGCTTACCTCTGAGATTCGTCACCGCTTTGTCTAGCGCTTTCAGGACGTGTTCTTTGTCTTCCGCCGTTACCTGCCCCTGCGCGAGTGGGTCGCCTGTCTTGCAATTGATGGCATCTAGGTCGATCACATACTGACTGCCCAGGCTGGCAATCGAGCCCGAAATATAAGCCTTTCCGCCTGCGCGCTGGCAGAGATCACTAGCCACCTCCGGCGTCAGCCTGGTGCCCGGTGGCTTTGCCATCAGCTTCAGTGTGGCGCGAGTTCTTGCGCTCGAAAGAATGTTGAGGAAGGGAGACTGCGCCAGCTGGACTGAAATCGCCTGCTTCAGGGTGTCGTCGAAGACCGGGTCACCAGTTGTGTTGGTGAAGTCCGCCAGCACCAGCATGTCCTCTTTCGTTAGCTTCGGCCTTCGGTGCAAATAGGCGTAAGTGCCGGCGGCAAGCATTACAACCGCTATGCCAGCAGGGAAAATGATCCCCCAGCGTTTTGCAAGTCGGGTTTTAATTATTGCCTGCGTTGCAGGCAACCCCGCCGAATTTGAACCACCCTTCAATTGCTGCAAAGCGTTCCGAATGTCGCCTGCATTTCGATATCGCAGGTTGCGATCTTTCTCCAGCGCTTTGTCGATGATTCCTCCCAGCGTTGGCGGCAGGGTAGGATTCAAGCTTGCCAGTGGAATTGGCGCTCGATTCAAAATCGCATCATGAACGATGGCAGCAGTATTGCCGGGGAACGCCATGCGCCCCGTCGCCATTTCATAAAGCACCGCACCGAACGAGAAGAAATCCGTACGCGCATCCAACTCTTCACCGCGTGCCTGCTCGGGTGACATATATGCGATAGTGCCCGGCGCGCTTCCGGGGCTCGTCAACAGTTCCCTAACGCTTGCCGTGGGCATCGCAGAATCGCTAACACCCTCGGAGGCTGAAGTGAGCTTCGCCAAACCAAAATCTAGAATCTTCGCTCGTCCTCGTTTCGTCACAAAAACATTCGCCGGCTTGATATCGCGGTGGACGATACCTTTTTCGTGCGCCGCCTCCAGGGCATCCGCAATTTCCGCGCCCAGCTCCAACACCTGTTCGATGGGAAGCGGTTTGCCATCGATCATCTCTTTGAGAGTCTGCCCTTCCATGCACTCCATGGCGATGAACGGCTGTCCCCCATCTTCCGCGATTTCGTAGATAGTGCAGATGTTCGGATGATTCAGTGCCGAAGCAGCGCGCGCTTCACGTCGCAGGCGCTCCAGCGCTTGCAGATCTTTTGCCGTGTCTTCAGGAAGGAACTTCAGTGCAACGTGGCGACCGAGGTTTAGGTCCTCGGCTTCGTAGACCACTCCCATTCCCCCGCCACCGAGTTTCCTCAGAACCCGGTAATGCGAGATTGTCCGTCCGATGCTCGGCGAGGAATTGCTCACTGGCGGTGCATCTTAATGCCAGCGCCCCAGCCCAGGCAATCCTGCCCGCTCGCCAGCAACCTAACCCGGCAGCGCCTCCTCTAGTCCCCGCCACCGGCAATATGCTTCGGGAGGGCACGACTTCAGTCGTGCCGTACCGAATCGCTAAATGGCATCGGTACCTTAGGTCTCCGCATCCGCGACGATTCTGCAGCGCGTGCGGAGACTTTTCCGTCTCCTCCAGGATTGGTCCGCCCGCCTCGTATCTCCTGGAAGATAAAATACTTATCATATACTACTTGGCAAATTCAGGAAGTATAATATAATGCGTTATCATTGCTAGCACGGATCCGTCCCTGCCAGCGCTCTTATGTCCCGCCGCCCGGCTGTCCTTCTAACTCCCCCTCGTTCGATCTCTGATTTCGCGCTCTTTCTTGCCCTGTTTACCCTGCTTGCCCTGAGCCTCGAAGGGAGTCTCGAAGGGAGCTGCGAAGGGTTCGCTCTTTTTTATCCCGATCCACGAGGGGTGCACCAGAGCAAAGCGCATCCCCCTCCCTGGCAATCGCTTCCACACTCTTTGTGTGCTTACCCGGGGTGTCACCAAGAGCGCACTTTCCACTCCTCAACCTCCACTTCCATAACTCCTTTAGAATCCGCACTTACAGACGAACTCCGCGTTTTGCCGCGTTTTGCCGTCTTTTGGCCGAAATCGTCTCTCCGCAAGTTCTTTGCAACTCCGCGCCATCCCGCGGTTTTCGCGGGATGAATCAACACTTACAGACTTCGCGTCTGTAACTCCTTTATCCGCAACACTTACAAAAAGTGGGGAGGGGGATGTTTTATTAGCAGAACCTGCTGACTCCCATTCCCACTGGGCGAATTGTTCGCGCCGGGCAGTTTTTGTCAATTTGCCTGCGCTGGTACTCGGGATGGCCCGGCCTTCGTACCTGGGGGGAGTCGGGGAAACACCTGCGGCCAAATGCGGAGGTTGCCTGCTTGTCAACGATACCGCCGAATGGAAGGATATGCATCGGTAGTGACAGCAGACTCTCTATTGCTGCGCCGGAGGCCTTATGGCATTACGAGAAGCGAGACGGGTCAGTGAGACTCATGTGAGCGGCCATAGGGCCGGGCGCAGCTATCCGTCGTCGAATCGCAAAGTTCTGCTGATGGAACGAAAGAACGCCTCCCTGGAAAAAGGGCTGGAAGACAATCTGACGTCGGCTCTGCGGGCCGCGGATGACGAACTAGGACAAATCTTGCGTGAGGTCGATGCGATTTCGGATGTTTTGAAATCGCCAAATCCTGACTCGGAAATGTTGCGGGTGGTCGGACACCCGGCGGTCTGGGTAGCGGTAAAGCAGGCCCTGCTGGACCGGGAATTGCGCCATCTGGCGCTCACTGATGATCTGACCTGCTTGTACAATCGGCGTGGTTTTTTTGCGGCCGCGACCCAACAACTGAAGCTGGCAGCGCGAAACTCAGAGAGCTTGTTGCTGCTGTTCTGCGACGTCGACAACCTTAAGAAAATCAATGACGCCCACGGGCACCGCGAAGGAGATATGGCGCTGATCCGAACGGCGGACGCCCTGGAACACACTTTCCGCAATTCCGACATCCTGGCGCGCCTCGGCGGCGACGAATTTGTCGTTCTCGCATTGGAAGCCCGCGATCAATCGCAGGAGGCTATTTTCCAGCGCTTGGAGAAAAACCTCAAGAAATCGAACGGTCCGCAATCGAGTTATGAACTCTCCATGAGTGTTGGAATAGCCAGATTCGACCCCAAGCATGCCGTTACGCTAGGCGAACTGATGGTCCAGGCCGATAAGGCGATGTACGAACGAAAACGCAGAAACCATCTTGCTGGCGAGCGCGAGTCCTAGGGAACTGGGCTCGACTCGGCTGCAGCAGCTTGGGGGAAGGCTTTGTATCATGCGTTTGGACGGGAGAACTGAAAAGCGCATTATCAAGGCGATGTCGGTGAGTCTGATAAATGCGGAAGAATCACGGATTGCCGAGCAGGCTGTCACCGTGAACGTTAGCCCGCATGGCGCCCGCCTAAGGACCAAACGAAAGTGGAATCCTGGAGAACGCCCCCGCGTTGCCCGGGAGCGCAGCAAGACTCTTTTGCAAGCCCGGGTAATTTACTGTGAGCCATTGGCGGAAGGACGATTCTGCGTAGGACTGCAAATTCAGCCGGCGTTCATGGATTTGGAAGCAGACTCAAAATAGTCAAGCGAAGCGATCGCCGGGCGCCTCTCTGGCTGCCCGCTGTGTTATCATGTGCCTGTCTACAACTACCAGTAAATATCTCAAAATCCTGTGCGTCAGCGCATCGACAAACCGTTCATCCTCGGTTGCTTGGCCGCCATCGCTCGCGGCGCTGGCCGTCCGCCTTCGCGCTCCGAATTCGTCTCTCTCTCCGGAATCCCCGAACATCAAGTCACGCGATTCTTCCCAACCTGGAATGACGCCGTCAAAGCTTCCGGACTCCAGCCTCACACCCTGAACGAACGCCTCGAAGACCGCGAACTTCTCGAAGATTGGGCATCCGCAGTTCGTGAAAATCGCAAGCCGCCCCCTCGCCGCACGTACCGTCACCTCGGGAAATTCGACCATCGCACCTTGGAACGCCGTTTCGGCCCGTGGTCCAGCCTTCCGGATGTCTTCCGCACATTCGCGCAGGGCAAACCCGAATGGGCCGCCAAATGGGCCGACGT
>JABDEK010000147.1 GCA_013287135.1 Acidobacteriota bacterium
TTCTCATTCAGTTTTTCCAGGAGTTGCGAAGGCTCAAGCGAGACGGTTGCGGCAGCAGCTATATAACGAGCGGCATTTGCCGTCGCGCGGCGCAACAACTCTGCGGCGGCGGGAGTGACTTCTACCTCAGTGCCGAGCTTCAGGCGGAATCCCTGAAATATCTCCAGAAGCCGTGGTCTGACTGCGGCGAAGGACCACCAGGGAAGGGTTACGAGGGTGGGTCCTTCCTGTGCGGCATCGTCGCAGTTATCGAAAACAAGCCGTGTGATAACGCCAAGCCACGGTGCATTGGAATCAGTCGCATCCCAGCTAAGAATCGCGCGTCGGTCTGTGTCGCGGTAGGAAATCCTAAGCATGGGTCGAGAGCCAGTCGCGGACCTGCTTTATCTTGGCCTCCAGCTCAGCAAGTTGGGATTCGACACCGGCTGTGTTGCTTTCGGGCTTGAGGCATTGTGATACCGCCTGTCCGAGGCTTGCGTTTGCGTCAGCCAACAGTCTGACAAGGGCGTAGGCATTCTTCACGTCTTTCTTGATCTGTCTCTGACTCTCGAGCACATCAACAATGATGGTTCGGGCAGCCTCGGCGTTTTCAGGTTTCTGGATTTCGACGGCAAGCGGGATATCGATTGCGGAGCCTACGGGGGCGTTGCCGCCAAACATGGTTGCAAGGTCACCATCACTGGCTGCGGTCGTCACATTAAAGTGCGCCTGGAGCCGATCCTTGATAACAGCAATGTGCTCCTGCACGTTCGGAATCGCTTCATACAGTCGCCCGCCGACAACGGTGGAATCGTCTATAAGGGTGAATGCGGCCTGCTTGAACAGTTCCTGTTCTCCGGCACTTGTAATCCGCGCCCTAGAGGTCACGATTTTGCGGAAGGCAAATTCGTCGTCCGAAACGGCGGACCAATGGTTGTCTTTGCCGCGAGAGTGGAGATAATCCGCCGCATACGCGCGCATGTCTATTAACTCGCGGACGGCAGGCTCCTTCATGCCGTAAAGGTCTCCGATTTCCTTATCGGAAAAATTGTGGAGTTTGCGCTTGTGGAGCATCATGTTGGCTTTGGCATCCCAGGTATAGTCGGCCTTGATGTCCTTCTGAATCTGGTAAGCGGCCTCCAGGCGATCAATTTCCTTTTCGTCGCAGTATGGCAGGACAACAACGTCGATGTATGTGAAGTGGGCGTATTTCTTGGGGTCTTCTGCGAGGAGCTGCCGCCAGGCGGCGAGCCGCCGATTGCCGTTTACGACGAAACCTCGTTCGTCCAATAAAATCGGATCGACCTGTTTTACAGCGGGATCCTTGAACGTCTCCAGGAGTTCGGCATTTTTCGCGAGCGGCAAGAGCAGTTGGTGCTGAATCTCCTGCACCTCCAACAGTTCAGGATCCTGCTCGAAGAAATCGCGCGGGCGCGTCGGATGCTTGGCAAGGTATTCCTCTTGCGCGGAAGCGGTTCTTCCGTTGGACAAGCGGTACTTGGGTAGGTTGATGGATACCCGCAGTATCGGGAAGTCGTTGGAAGCGCCCTTGAAGACAACGCGATGCGTGGGTAGATCCTCGGCAGTCGAGAGCTTGGTGAATTCCTCCTGCCGCAAGGCGAGAGGATAGCCGAACCGGGACGCAGTGGGATTCTCTGGGAGTTGATAATCGGGCATGGGGTTACTCTATCGAATAAATTACCATAGGGATATGGATGACCTTGCGGAATATTTCCAGCTCACGCTCAAGCCTGGCAGCGTGCGCGACGTTGTCGCCCAGGATTTGCGCGCACGCCTGGGACGGCACCAGCATAACTCCGGCCGTTATGGCGCCGTCCAGATAGATTTTCTGGAGCTTGAGTAAATCCGCGTACATCCGCGCCATGTTTCCAGTCTGCAGGCACAGGCCAATCTTGGATTTAACCGAGGTGATGGTCATTTCCGAGTCATTGGAGATATGCGTCTCCGCCGACCAGCCGGAGGCAAGCAAATTATGGATGATGGCGTCACGAATCTGGGTAGCGGCGCCTTTGGCCGGTGTTACTGTCGCGGCTTCGATGGCTTTCGCGATCTCCTGCCGAATGGGCTTGGGGATTGCTTCGTCGCCTGCACAATGACTTCTCGCAGTGACCTTCATATCGCTCCGACGACGTGCCAGGTATCTGGAATTTTCGAGAGGTTACTCTGTGTGTGATCGTAGAGCGGCGTGTTGTGTGATCGATAGGCGGCGTCTCCGTTGCGCGCTGCTTTAAGTCGCTGCATTCCTTCTGCAACATAGCCTTCGTTGATCTCGACTCCCCAGAACCTCCGGTCATGCACCAGGGCGGCAACGCCCGCGGAGGCAACGCCGGCAAACGGATCGAAAACAATGTCACCTGGGTTCGTCAGTGCAAGTACGAGCCGCTCAATGAGTCCTACTGGGAATTGGCAGGGATGTGAGGTTTTCTCCACGTGGTTGCTCTTGACGTTGGGAATGCTCCACACATCCTCGGGGTTCTTGCCCAGCGGATTGCCCGAAAACTGCCCTGTTTTCGGCCCCTTGAAGTATTTCTTTCCGGGATACTTCGAGGGAACACGCACTGCGTCCAGATTAAAAATATATTCATCCGTTTTCGTGTACCAGAGGACGACTTCGTAGCGGCCGGAGAATCTGTGCTTCGTGTGCAAGCCGTGACCGAAATGCCAGATAATTCGATTTCGCATTTTCAAACCGTGCTCCCGGAATATCGGAGCAAATTCAATATCAAGCGGCGCGATTTGCCCGTTGTCCACGTAATTGCCGACCTGCCAGCACAAACTCCCCGCAGGCTTAAGGCGCGGCACGATTTCGTCAATAATCCGGCGCTGCCATTCGAGGTAGAGCTCCAGAGAATTTTTCTTTTCGTATGCCTTCCCCATGTTGTACGGCGGCGAAGTCACAACAAGGTCGAAGAGAGGCTCGTTCGGCATCGCTTTCAGAAATGCTTCTGCGTCGCCGAGCCAGAGGGCAGAGGGCGCATCGAGAACTTCTAGGGGCGATGCGGGAGGTTGCAGCAGCTCCGGTTGCCGCGGTTGCATGAAAAGCGGCGGAGTTCCTGGTCGCTTTCTGCTTGCCCGAACAGATGCTTTCTTGAGTTTTACGCTACGCACGGGTGACCTCCTTTCAAAATTGAAACAGCAGTTTGCTGGAGGTAAGTGTGAGTAAAAAATTCGGGAGCGTCATGTACGCTCCGGCTTTCGTTCTGCACAATTCCGTTCGAGAGTGTTTTGAATGCGGGTCCGACGCACAAGCCAAGTGTATCCGATTTCGTGCCTCCAAATGGCATGTGCAATTCTCTCGCCCCGGTATCAGCTGTGCAATAGGGTTATACGACTGTTAACCATTGTTGTCCATCCCGATCGGGCAACACAGTTAACGCAACGTTATCCTACCCTACGACCGTGTGTCAGAAAGGTTTTGCCGCTGTCGCCACTCCAACGTTCGCTTCGGACCACCACCTGGTTTCAATTAGGTGCCGCCAGTTCAGCCTGTTGCGGCTTGCTAGAGGAAGCTTGGGACCGAGCGTGAAAAATTGGATTCTGCGCAGAGATGACAAGTTGGTGTCGCACAAAGCAAACGTAGTTTGCGAGGATCGCGCAACCCGCCTTGTCTTCGCTGAGGGGGAAATTGGGGGGACTCTATGCATGCGGAGCCACATTTCCATACATCGTGGCACAATCAAATTTTGTTCTAACCCTTTTGTTTTCAAAAACGAGATTGAAAAGGAAGGACTTCCGAGAGATGGTGCGCCTGCCTTGGGCGTAAGGTCCCCGGTTCAAGGCCGCGTGTTCCGACCGAAATATCTCGCGTTGTTTCTTTAACTTGCCGCAAAACACCGTCGTGCCTCTTTCACAGTGGAATTGTCTAGGCAGGGGCTCTACGTCCGCGCGCGTCTCTCCGAATCTCAGCCAGGATTCGATGCCGTAGTACACTCCAGATATGGACGATGTCGCAATCCTAGAGCGAATAGCAGTAGTGAACCGCGGGCGAAGACTTGAATATTTCACTATCACGTGGAATGCCTTCGAAGGTCTGGTGGCCGTCGTCGCAGGTGCAATCGCCGGAAGCATTTCGCTTGTGGGTTTTGGAATCGACAGCTTCATCGAAGTGACGTCCGGGTCGGTCTTACTGTGGCGCATGTCGGTTGATGCAGAAGTACACCGCCGCGAACTAAACGAAAGGCGAGCTCTGAGGATTGTGGGCGTTTGTTTTCTTCTACTTTCGGCCTACATCGCCTATGAATCGACGATGGATTTGTGGTCCAAGAAGGCACCTGAACACAGCATTCCTGGAATTATTTTGGCTTGTGTCTCCTTGATCGTCATGCCTCTGCTCTCGCGAGCGAAGCGAAAAGTGGGACACGCGCTGGGCAGTGCTGCCATGCACGCGGATGCCAAGCAAACAGAGTTTTGCACGTACTTGTCCGCGATATTGCTGGCCGGATTGCTGCTCAACATACTGTTCGGTCTATGGTGGGCCGACCCAGTTGCGGCCCTCATCATGGTTCCTATCATCGCGAAAGAGGGGATTGAAGGATTGCAGGGTAAAGCCTGCGATGAATGCCGCTCGTGATAACTACTGGTATTGAATCTAGGCCTCGCCCTGAAGCTCCTGGCCGTTAGCCGGGGAGGCGCTCCGAGCCGACCCAGAGTTGAGCCAGATCTCTGAGATTATGTTTGTATGTCCGCGTTACCAAGTATTCTTTCCCACCCGTTACACGGAGCCTGTACTCTCCCGTCGATAAAGGTTGGACTTTTTCCACTGCCGAAATATTCACGAGGACCGAGCGGTGGATTCGAATAAAACCGTAGGGCTTGAGTTTCTCCGCCATAGACGAGAGGGACTCGCGCACCAAATAGGGACTCGGTCGGTATCGCAGCGAAACGTAATTACCTTCGGCTTGCACTGCCACGATCTCGGCTAAATCCAAGAATACGATGCTACCGTTTGCCCTGAACGCGATTCGTGGCGCCTGTCGTTTTACTTGAAGAACCATCTCACGTGCAATGGCCTTCTGATCCTGAATCTCGCGGGCGCTCATGATGGAACCCTCGCATTGCCCTGTCGCTTCTGCTGCCTGCTCAGGAAGCGAGACTGACGATTGCACTGCTCCTAATCGCAATTCCTCGATTTATTCATGAAAAGTATCAGCGCCTTGGGTCAGCCGGCCCATAGGCTTACTTCTGCCCAGTGCTCACTGCTGAGGGAAAGCTGGATTGCGCGCCGAAATAACACTCAATGGATTCCAACTTTCCGTTCTTGATTCTGAGGTATTCCACGTTCCGGAACGATTTACCGTTCTTGGTGTGGCAAAGATATTTCACAAAAGCATCCTCCGCCCCAGTGGTGACTCGCTCGAGGTCAAAGTGTGCAATGAAATCAACCTGTGTGTCCCAGCATTGCGTTTTGAAAGTGCTCTTGCTGATGT
>JABDEK010000148.1 GCA_013287135.1 Acidobacteriota bacterium
TGTCGGCCCCAACAGTGCCAAGCCGCGCTTTGCAAATTCGTCCGCGATACCGCGAACCAGCGGCAATTCCGGCCCACAGATCGTAAGATCAACACCGAGTTTCTTCGCCAGATCTGCAGCCGCGCTTACATCTCCGAGATCTAACGGCAGACATTCGGCCTCTTTCGCAATCCCTCCATTCCCGGGAGCACACCAGATTTTCTCGACGCCAACACTCTGCCGCAATTTCCAGACGATTGCGTGTTCGCGCCCGCCGCCACCGATTACGAGAATGTTCATGTTGATCACAGAACCAAGAACGATACGAGGGACAATTACCGCTGTCAACTCTAGTTCCTTGCTTCGTCCGGGTCTCGAAGGTTTTTCCGCGAGTCGGCCGTTCGTGGATCTTTGACCACTTTTCTAGGAAAGAGACTCTTGTGTTGGCCCCATTTCGATTTCCTGTCTCATGAAATACAAACTACATACATAGTAATAATCCATCGCATGCTCGTCGGATATTCGTTGTAGTGTCTTCATGCCTGCTATAATAGTCTGCTGATCGATGATACCGAATGTCCTTTTTCTTTCAAATTGCTGTAATAACACTACTTAGCAACTAGCTTATGCCGATCATTTCAGACGAGTTAATAGACAGGACGCTTCAGGAGTACGGAGTCTCGGCGAACTCGGACATTCGATCAGGCATACAAAAGTATATTTCATTGCTTCGGCGGTGGAATGAGAGAATTTCCCTCACCGCGATAAGCGATCCCCTGCAGATTTTGCGATTCCACTTCGGCGAAAGCATGTTCGCCGCATCGGCCGTTCCTATTCGGGATGGTCGGCTCGCCGACGTTGGTTCAGGCGCAGGTTTCCCAGGGATCCCTCTGAAGCTCCTCATTCCGACCCTAGATTTGGTCCTTATAGAATCAAATACGAAGAAAGCATCTTTCTTGTTCGAGTGCATTCGCGAACTTAGCCTTGTCGGCGCAGAGGTCGTCCGGTCTCGATTTGAAGATCTTGACGAGCGCGCCCTCGATTTTAACTTCATCACGGCGCGAGCTCTGGGTGGTTATGAACGTCTCACCGAATGGGCACAAGAGAGCTTGGCACCAAGCGGAGCGCTAGTCCTATGGCTGGGCCAGGATGACGCGGTTAAATTGCAAAATAAATCCTCGATCGAATGGCGCCCGCCTATACTCATCCCGAATAGTGATCGCCGCACTATTCTTGTCGGAGCTCACAAATAATCAGAATGTTTCACGTGGAACATTCTGATTTCAGCTCCTCATCAATAGTTCCACGTGAAACAACTTGCATCTTCTTAGAGCGGTCTGCTACATTCTCGCGCGAGGGATCCGTTATTGGCTCGCATCATTTCTATCGCAAATCAGAAGGGTGGAGTTGGCAAAACAACCACTGCGGTTAATCTAGGCGCCTCGCTTGCCGCGTCGGACCAAAAAACTCTCATAATCGACTGCGATCCGCAGGGAAATACCACCAGCGCACTAGGATTTCCAAAGGATCCTGCCCGAAGAACTCTATATCAAGCTCTTATCTTGGAGGAATCGATAGAGAGGATCACTCTGGATGCACAAGTCGAGGGGTTAGAGCTAATTCCATCAGATAAGAATCTAGTTGGAGCTGCAGTTGAACTCGTTAACATGGAGAACCGGGAATACCGTTTGAAAGCAGCGATAGCCGGAATACGTGACAAATATGAATATGTTCTGATTGATTGCCCACCAGCTCTTGACCTTCTCACCCTGAACGCACTAGCGGCGAGCGACTCGGTCCTCGTGCCTATTCAATGCGAATATCTAGCCCTGGAAGGCGTATCCGAACTTCTCGATACGTTGATGCGTCTTCGAAGAACCATAAATCCGACGCTTGCAATCGAAGGCATATTGCTAACGATGTACGACGATCGCACAACACTTTCCAAACAAGTCGCCGCCGATCTACGGAGTTTCTTCGGCGGGCAAGTATTTGAGACCGTGATACCGAGAAATGTACGTTTGGCTGAAGCTCCAAGCCACGGTATGCCCGTAATGTTTTACGACATACATAGTAAAGGTGCAGAGAGCTACGTACAGCTAGCCAAGGAGGTTATCACAAATGCCCAGAAACGCGTTGGGCAAGGGTCTGAGCGCGCTGATCAGGGAACCCGAGCCGAATCAGCAGCAGCCGCCATCGCAGGGGCCGATGGCGGCAGAACCATCACCGGTCCAAACTCCAGCACAACCGGCGGCGACGGGACCAGCGGCGGCGATGGCGGCAGCTCCAGCTCTGGTGCTAGCTGACGGTCTCCTGCACGTCGATATCGACCTGATCGACCCGAGCCCGTATCAGCCTCGCTCCCGATTCCGCGAGGAGGCGCTCGAGGAGCTAGCGCGCTCCATACGAGCCAGCGGGATCGTGCAACCGCTAGTAGCTCGCAAGGTCGGTGCACGCCATCAGCTCATTGCCGGTGAACGACGCTGGCGGGCGGCGCAGCGCGCCGGTTTGAGTCGCGTGCCAATAGTCATTCGCAACGTGCCTGACGAGATGGCACTCGAGATGACCCTGGTTGAAAATCTTCAGCGCGAAGATTTGAATCCAGTTGAGCAGGCCCATGCTTTCCAACGTCTCATCGAGGAATTTCACCTCACACAGGAAGAGGTCGCTGAACGGACCGGAAAGGATCGTACAACGATTGCCAATGCGGTACGGCTCCTCAAACTTGAAGAGCCAATCCTCACATTACTTGAAGATAGTAAACTAAGCTCTGGTCACGGCCGAGCTCTGCTCGCAATCGCGGACTCCGGTGCTCGCGTGGCGATTGCACGACGAATCGCACGTACGGGGATGACCGTTCGCCAAGTCGAACGCCTTGCAACTCGCGGCCCACGTGCGCGTGGGATTCCATCAATCAATCAAGCCGATCCGAACACGAAGGCTGCTCTTGAAGAACTTCAGCGCGAGTATGGAACTCGTGTGCTCATACAGCCCCGTCGGTCAGGTAAGCCGGGCCAGTTGACCTTTGAATACTACGACGATAGTGATTTAACCCGCCTTTACGACCAATTGATGCTTAAATAGAACCTCTACGCGAATAAATTAGGCGCGGGGTAAAAATCGTAAATGGCATGGTTCGACCGTAACAAACGGCATGACTCCGGAGAATGGACCGGTTTCCTCGAGCGTGGGGTCAAGCTCGAAGGCAAACTCGAATCGACCGGCACTTTCCGAATTGACTCGGCGATGAAGGGAACCCTCGTTTCCGAAGAAACATTAATTCTGGGCGAACATGCAACTGTGGAAGGCGAGATCGATGGCAACTACGTGATAATCGCCGGCCGGTTCGACGGAGTTATCCGAGCGAAGGGCAGAGTCGAAATTCAGACCAAGGCCATTGTGACTGGAGAAATCCATGCTCCTTGCGTTCTGATAGAACCGGGAGCCGTCTTCGACGGAAGCTGCCACATGCTGGGTTCCACGCAGAGTTCAAAGCCAGTCACCATTCCAATTCGTTCTGTGGCGGCACGCGCCTGAGTATTTCCACAAATCTTAATTTCCCCGGCACTAAATCAAACCGCGTCAAAGCGCTATAATCAAGACTGCGTTATTTCAGGAGATCGCTTGCCGGAAACCATTCGCTTGACGACAACCGCAAAGGCCGCCGGCTGCGCGGCGAAACTCAGTCCAGCAATTTTGGATGCTGTTCTGAAGCGCTTGCCGCGACAAATCGATCCAAATGTTCTGGTCGGCTTTGAAACGAGTGACGACGCGGCTGTCTACCGACTATCGGATAACTTAGCTATCGTTCAAACCGTAGATTTCTTTACACCAATCGTAGACGATCCATCGTTATTCGGTCAGGTTGCTGCCGCAAATTCTCTCAGCGACATATACGCCATGGGCGGTCGCCCGATTTCGGCGCTAACGATTGTGGCCTTTCCAACTTCGGGCAGACCGGAAATTCTCGAAGAAATACTCCGCGGCGGCCTCTCAAAAATGTCCGAAGCGAGTTGCACTGTTGTCGGCGGACATTCCATTCGAGACGACGAGTTGAAGTTTGGCTATGCCGTTACTGGAGTGATCCATCCCGGAAAAGTCTGGAAGAATGTTGGGGCGCGGCCTGGGGACGTTCTTCTGTTCACCAAGTCTCTCGGTACAGGCGTGATTGCTACAGCGCTAAAGCAGGGCTTGGCCGAAGCAGCTTGGGTTGCCGCTGCAACCGATTCGATGACTCGTCTGAACCGCGACGCGGCTTCGGCTTTGCATGAAGTTGAGTCAACGAAAAACGGTGAGGGTCCGATTCACGCAGTTACCGACGTAACCGGTTTTGGCTTGTTGGGGCACGCCAGAGAGATGGCCGTCGGCAGTGCCATCTCCATGCAGATCAATCACGAACAAATCGCCTATCTTCCGGGAGCGGTCGAGGCAGCGCGCGGGCATTTTTTCTCCGGCGGTCTGAAGAACAACCGCGACTTTTGCGAAGGTTGCGTCAACTTCCTTGACCAAGTTACGGAAGAATTTCGCGCTCTTCTTTTTGATCCGCAGACCTCCGGCGGACTGCTTGTTTCAATTGCTCCGGAGTCGGCCGATTACGCAATCACAGCCCTGAAGCGTTTTAATGTGTCCGCGCAAGTCATCGGCGAAATTATTCCACGGCGTTCTCCGCTGATCGAAATCGCCTGACCCGCTTCAATCGTGTACACTTTTCTTCCTTGAAGAATTCATGGATCCTATAACTCACGGGATAGCCGGCGCGCTGCTGGGCAAAGGGTATTTGGCAGACCGTAAAGGGCGCGTGGCAATTTTCGCAGCAACTCTCGGCGCGGTTTTTCCTGACATCGATATCATCGACGAAATCGTTTCACCCGACCCGCTGGCCATCGTGAAATACCATCGCGGAATTACGCACTCTTTCGTCGGACTTCCATTTTTTGCGGCGCTTCTTGCCTGGCTCACACGCTGGATCGCGAGGCGTCGCGGAATAGAAACCCCTTCATGGGCGATGCTGACGTTAATCTACGGCATTGGAATAGCCAGCCACATCGTGCTCGACGGGATGACTTCGTTCGGCACGCGCATGTGGACGCCGATTTCACAACAGCGCGTCTCCTGGGATCTGTTGTTCATTATCGACTTCAGCTTCACCGCGATCATTTTGCTGCCGCAGATCGCGGCATGGATCTATAGCAACCAGGCGAAAAGCCGAATGCGCGCGGTCCGCATGTGGTTCCTCTTCACGCTAGGCGCCATCGGAGCGTGGACGGCCGCCGGTGCAGCCGGATTTCCGTTCCATCTCTGGATCGTCGCGCTAGCGAGCGCCATCATCACCGCATTATTTTTTGTT
>JABDEK010000149.1 GCA_013287135.1 Acidobacteriota bacterium
CTCCACACATTCCACCAGAAAAGGCTTTTTCGATATCCGTGCACCTGCGCCGTCCCGACAGCATTAAAGGCTGGGGAACGTGGCTTGACGGACGCTTTCATCGTGTCACCGAATGGGATGCCGGCGGAATTCAGATATTCGATATGGAGTCGGAGCCGGTCGCACTGCGAACTTCAGGTTTCGACTCGGTTCACGTCTATATACCCCGCTCAGTTATCAATCATTTTAGCGACGAGCACGAGCAGAAGCGGGTTCGCAACTTGCATTGCACTCCGGGAACCACGGATGACGTGATTCTCCATTGGGCACGGATGATGATGCCCTACTTTGATCGTGCGATGCATCTTCCGCGCTTGGTTCTCGATGAAATGATTACATTGCTGTGCGCTCACCTGACCAGGACCTATCAGGATTCGGTTCAGTTCCCGGAAGTTGTCACCGGAGGACTAGCTGTCTGGCAGCAAGATCGAGCAATCGAACTACTGCACGAGCACTTGGATGGTGATCTTGCACTTCCCGATTTAGCAAAAGAATGCGGTCTATCGCCGGGTCGTTTTATGCGCGCCTTCAAGAAGTCATTTGGTGCTCCAGTACACCGCTACTTGCTTCAGAGACGAATTCAAGCCGCGAAGTCGATGTTGTTGCACTCCGATAAATCATTGCTTACGGTTGCATTAGAAGTGGGGTTCTCTGATCAACCAGCCTTCAATCGAAGCTTCCGTGAGATTGTCGGGGCTTCCCCGGGGCAGTGGCGAAGAGCAAATGCGCCGATGCCAAAGGCATTCAAACTGCTTGCCGAGCAGTAAGGGTCAAAACGGCTTGCCATAAGACCACTCGGGACTTTCCGAAGCATCACAAGCAATTCCTAAAGCGAAGCGACACTCTCTGCTGGCAGACCTGCTAGGTAAACTGGACGTAAACTCCAAATCACGACAGTTCCAATCAAGACGGCACTCTAATCTTCCGAAATAATGAGATTCGCAGATTCAATGGGGCGCTCTGGAACCGCGCTCTCGCGCTGGCGCATGTTGCGTTCGCAGGAAGGGACCTCGAAGTAAGAGAGTGACTGACACTCAAGATCGAATCATCTCTGTTGGGCGGAATGTGAGGTTGGAGGATAAGGATGGCGAGCACATACAGAGCCGTCGAGATTTCTTCACCGGGCGTTTTCTCCTGCGTCGAAAGAAAGATTGCCGTCCCCGGCGCCGGTCAGGTGCGTATCCGCGTCGAGGCTTGCGGTGTATGCCATTCGGATGCGGCAACTGTGGAAGCGCAATTCCCCAATCTTTCTTATCCGCGCGTGCCTGGCCACGAGGTTATCGGACGAATAGAGGAAGTGGGTCCTGGCGTGACAGCGTGGAAGGTCGACCAGCGTGTCGGAGTTGGATTTTTCGGAGGTGAAGACGGAACCTGCGAGGCCTGCCGCCGTGGTGAAACCGCCTATTGCCAAAATGCAATTATGACCGGCATCACAACTGACGGTGGCTACGCGGAAACGATGATTGCGGAGGCACGCGCGCTTGCCCTGATACCGGATGCACTCAAGTCAGAAGATGCGGCCCCTCTTGTATGTGCGGGCATAACAACCTTCAACGCGCTTCGTAACTCCGCACGTGCCGGCGACACCGTTGCCATTCAGGGAGTGGGCGGGCTTGGCCACCTTGGCGTGCAGTTTGCACGAAAAATGGGCCTGCGCACCGTGGCGATTGGTGGGGGCCCGGACAAAGAGCACCTGGCGCAGAAATTAGGAGCGCACATCTACATCGATGCCAAGGCAGAAGACGCGGCCGCGGCACTGCAAAAGCTCGGAGGCGCGGATGTCATCCTTGCGACCGCGCCAAGCGGGGCCGCAATCGGCAGCTTGCTTCCCGGTCTTAAAATTCGCGGCAAATTGGTGGCTGTCGGAGTTTCAGGTGATGCCATCCCAGTCAGCGGTGTACCGCTCATCTTCGGCGGACGCTCAGTTGTTGGCAGTCTCACCGGAAGAACAATCGAGACTCAAGACACTCTTAATTTCAGCGTACTCACCGATGTCCGTCCAATGATCGAAACGCTCCCGCTGGTAAAAGCCGAGGAAGCCTACAAGCGAATGATGGATGGCAAGGCACGCTTTCGAATGGTTCTCACTATGAGCTGACCAAGTTCAAGAGTGTGCAGCAAAACGCGTCACAAATCGAATGTGCCAGAGGGAGACTTGGATGAATCCGTTCCAGGAAATCTTTAACAAACAGAAAGCGTACTTCGATTCGGACGCAACCAAATCGTACGAGTGGCGTATCGACCAGCTGACACGTCTTGAGAATTTGTGCAACGAGAACTCCGAGGCTCTAGAGGCTGCGATGAGCAGTGACTTCAAGACCGCTAGTCAGGAAAAAGTCTTCGAGATCATGGCTCCCGTAGGCACCGCAGCTTTCGCGAAAGCTGAGTTGAAAGAGTGGATGAAGCCCGTAGAAGTAGTCGTTCCCAAGGCTCTTCGGGAAAGCGGACACACCGCCAAAGTCTATCGAGAGCCGTATGGCGTCGCCCTGGTAATCGGACCTTTCAACGGGCCATTGACGCTGCTCTTCGATCCTGCGGTCCAGGTCATTGCGGCAGGCAATCCATGCATCCTCAAACTCTCTGAGGGGTTGCTCGCCACGAGTAAGCTCTTGCTGGATCTCATACCGAAATATTTCGATCCTCGGGCCGTCGCTGCCGTCTCGGGAAGCAAAGAAGAAGTTACGGAGCTTCTCAAGTTGCCGTTTGATTTCATCTTTTTCACCGGAAGCGTCAAGGTCGGCAAGATCGTCATGGAGGCGGCTGCAAAAAACCTGACCCCCGTTCTTCTGGAACTTGGCGGACAGAATCCTGCTTTCGTTGATACGACCGCGAACATCCCGGATGCGGCCAAAAAAATTGTCTGGGGCGCAACAGCCTGGGGTGGGCAGTGGTGCACCTCTCCCGGGTATGCCTATGTGCACGAATCGATTGCCGACGAGTTTGTAAAGGAATGCCAGAAGGCCGTGATCGGGTTGTACGGAACCGATCCGAAGAGGAGGCCTGACGACTACTCGCGCATCATCAGCCCGAAAGCCGTTGACCGGTTCGTATCTTTAATTGATCAGAGCAAGGTTGTGGCTGGAGGTTCTGCCGACCGCGAGGCGCGCTACCTCGATCCCACGATCTTGTATCCGGTCACTTGGGACGACCCGATTATGGAGGACGAAATCTTCGGGCCGATTCTCCCAATCCTCATCTATAAAGACATGGATGCGGCCATTCGTGAGGTGAAGAAGCATCCAAAGCCCCTTTCCGGTTTCCTTTTCAGCCGTGACCAGAAGGCGATCGACCACTTCCTCTCGAGCTTGTCGTTCGGCGGTGGCGCAATCAACCAAGTGAACATTCATCTGTTCATTGAAACCATGCCTTTCGGAGGCGTCGGATTCTCGGGCATCGGCCACTACTACGGTAAGGCCGGTTTTGACGCTCTGACGCATGCGAAATCGGTTCTCATCTCCCCGCCTGACGTGGCAATCGAACATTTGTTCCCACCCTACACTGAGGAGAAGGTCAAAGCGCTCAGCCAGTGGTTTGAATATTAGGCCACTAAGACCACAACAAAAGCGATCCCAAAAAGCAATGAGATGAAAACGAACACCGCAAAGTTCCTCCCAATCGCCGAAAAGTTTTTCACCGCATACGACGCCCACGATGTCGACGGCATGCTCGCTCTCTGTGCAGACGGCGCAATAGGGCGATATGCGCCGTACGGTCGCGAGAGAGTTGTGCCGATTCGCGGTGGCATTGACCTAATTTGGCGTGCATTTCCGAATGCCGTGCCGAATTTTAGAGTGAAAGTGATCGAGATGATCCCCGCCGAAGAGAACACAGTCGTGATCCAAGCGGAGATGAGCGGGCCCATACCCGCTGAAGTCCCGGCCATTGCAAAGAAGGGTCAAGACGTACACATTCCTCACTGCTACATTCTGCGCTTCGACGCGAACGGCAAAATTACGCGCCTTGACGCCTATTGGGACAACACCGTTCTGAACAGTATCCAGGCGAGCGCTGTGTGATGTAGCGACCTAGCCGCGGAGGCTCTTACTATCGCCGACCACGGACTATATGAAAGCGAGGGGAGGTAGGGAATGGTTTTAGCAGGAATCAAAGTACCCGACACAGTTCTGGTTCGCGATGCGATTGATTTGTCACGGAGCGCGTCAGAGCCATTTCTCTTCAATCATGCGATGCGCTCCTGGCTATTCGGCGTATTGCTTTCAGAAAGCGCTGAACGTGCTCCGGATGCCGAGTTGTTGGCAGTAGCCACGATTCTGCATGATCTGGGCTTGACTGACCGCTATACGGCGGAAAATCGTTTCGAGGTGGATGGCGCCAATGCGGCGCGCTCGTTTCTGAAGGGGCGAGGCATCTCGACACAGCAAATGCAAGTTGTTTGGGATGCCATCGCGCTTCATACCACACGATCTATCGCTCTTCACAAAGAGCCCGAAGTGGCTATGGCTCATTCGGGAATAACGGCGGATGTTCTGGGGGCAGGCCTTGATCGAATTCCACAAGACAAACAAGGCGCGATCCTAGCCGAATTTCCACGCCTGGCACTTAAAAACGGACTCAAAGAATGCCTTTGCAACATCGCTAGTCGGAAACCGGAGTCCACCTTTGACAACATCGTTCGGGATTTCGGCGTTCGATATGTCGAGGGGTACACATCCCCCAACTTTGCCGATGTCGTCGCGAATGCACCATTTTCCGAATAGACGACCTCCCGATCATCGCATTCCGGTGAAGCGCCTCAGTGCACTTTACCGCCGCATTTTGCGATTCCGCAAAGTGTGCATCTTGAAACTGTCTCACTTTAGGGGTTCACTCCAGGATTTACGGCTCGCGGAAGGCATGGCCGTTGTGTAAAGCGAGCTATCTCGGCCAGCGACGACGGTTCAGAGTGAA
>JABDEK010000150.1 GCA_013287135.1 Acidobacteriota bacterium
AAGCGTGGCGCCACGCTCTTCCAGCAAAGGCAGCGTTGCCAGCGTCGAGCTAAGAACCACTCCCACCTTCGCATCCAAACTTTCCACGATTTCTTCGTATTCGCGGATAATTTTCTGGCGCGCAACCGCCGTAACGACTTCCAGATTGCCTGTGTTACCGGCTTGCCGCATCCAGGAGACAACCGTTTCGTCCACATCAAACGGCACACTTTTTTTCAGCCGCCAACGCAAGAGCGGCATGGCCTCATTCGCGCTTCGCGGCAAGCTATCGAAAGGCAAAATAAAAACGCGGACCACCAAATCAGGGATCAAAAGCACGATGCCATGTTCGCGAGCAGGAACACGGTCAAAAGTGCGGCGCAGCGCAGTCTTCACCGCGTCCGGCTGCGCCACATTCATTTCCACCGGAGACGGCATCACCGATCCCAGCGGCAATGGCTCTACAGCGAACGAATCCAGCGAACTGCCAATTTTCCCCCAGCGAGCCGCCGCTACGTGTGTGGACGCGATGTCCACCACCAAAGGCGGATGCGGCATCGCAGTGAGCCAGCGTTCGATGCGTCGGACAGGCCCCAGATCGTAAAATTGAGTTGTCAGGCTAGCCGTGCTAGTCAAGAAACGTCACCTTGTTGATCTCGCGCAACGTCGTCACGCCCGCGCGAATCTTGCCCAAACCGGAATCGCGCAGAAAAGTCATGCCCTCTTCCTTCGCCACGCGTTTAATTTCCGAGGTGGGCCGCCGATTGATAATCATCTCGCGAATCCGGTCGGAAAGATCCAAAAGTTCAGTGATCGCGCTGCGTCCTCGATAACCGCTGCCGGAACATTCCAAACATCCGGGACCTTCGTAAAACGGAACCTGCATCCATTCCGCCGGGTCCAGGCCGGACTCTTTCAAAACCTCGGGCGAATACTGGACTTTCTTTTTGCAATTCTCACAGATCACGCGAACCAAGCGCTGCGCCAGGATGCAGTTCAGCGCCGAAACGAAATTATAGGGTTCCACGCCCATGTTTATGAATCTGCCGATCACGTCGGTCACGTTGTTTGCGTGCACTGTGGTGAACACCAGGTGGCCGGTAAGCGCCGAATTGATCGCGATTTGCGCGGTTTCCTGGTCCCGAATTTCGCCGACCATGATTTTGTCCGGGTCGTGACGCAAAATAGACCGCAGCCCGCGCGCAAACGTGAGTCCCTTTTTCTCGTTCACCGGAATCTGCGTGATGCCGCGAACTTGATACTCGACCGGATCCTCAATCGTGATGATCTTATCTTCGTCGTTCTTGATTTCGTTGATGGCCGCGTACAGCGTGGTGGTTTTTCCGGAGCCGGTCGGACCGGTGACGAGGACCATGCCATACGGTTCGTGAATGTAGCGGCGGAACCGCGTCATGTCCTGCTGGTCGAAGCCCACCACATCGAGCGTAAGGTTATGGAATTTTTCGCTTAGCGTCTCTTTGTCCAGAACGCGAAGCACGGCGTCTTCGCCGTGGACCGAGGGCATAATCGAAACGCGGAAGTCGATGAAGCGGCCTTTATAACGCACGCGGAAGCGGCCGTCCTGCGGAACGCGGCGCTCGGCAATGTCCAGTTCGCTCATCACTTTGATACGCGAAAGAATTGTGGCGTGCCATTCTTTAGCCAGCGGCTGCATGGCGTACTGCAAAACGCCGTCGATGCGGTACTTCACCACCACTTCCAGGTTTCGGGTCTCGATGTGAATATCGCTTGCTCGCCTTTCCAGCGCCGTGTAGATGACCGTATTCACCAATCGCACGACTGGGCTGACGCCGGTATCGCCGCGCGACAGCTTGTCCATCGAAATGTTTTCTTCGCTGTCCTCTTCGTCGCCAACTACTTGCAGCGTGAAGCCTTCGGTGGCTTGGTCGAGCACACGCTGCGACTGCTCGGTGCGCTTCAACAGATCATCAATCTGCGATGTCGTTGCCACTTTTATTTGCAAACGCTTTCCCAGCAGAAGAGAAAGCTCGTCGGTGAGCTGCAATTGGCTGGGATCCGCCATCGCCACAGTCAAAGTGGTGTCGTGCGATTCCAACGGTACGAATTTGTAGCGGAACATCAATTCGGCAGGGATGCTGCGGAAAAGTTCGGGATCGATACGCTGCTCTTTCAAATCCACAAATGGACAGCGATAGCGCTCCGCCAACTTGCGAGCTTGTTCGCGCTCACCATCATTGGAAAGATTGCCAAGTACCGGATTGTTATTTAGCGTTGCCATTGAATGCTATCCCCCATTTGACCCTATTTGGAGGGAGAACAGGGGCAGATACAGCGATATCAGAATAAACCCTATCACCACCGCCATCACTACCAGAATTGCCGGCGTTACCCACACAAGAGTTCGCTGCAACCGCGTGGCGACTTCCTCTTCATAAAATTCTGCGACGCTTGTGAGCATCGCCGGAAGCGCTCCAGATGCTTCGCCAACCTCGATCATTTCCAGAGCCAGAGGTGGAATGAGACGCGTTTCCGCCAAGCTCTCGCTCAACGTTTTTCCTTCGCGAACACGTTCAGAAGCCTGCTCGACCGAAGTTGCAATCAGACGGCTTCCAATTGCGGCTGAGGAAGTCTGCAAGGCTGAAACAAGCGGCGTTCCGCCGGCCAGAAGCGTCGCCAGCGTTCGCACAAATTGTGCGATCTCGCCTTTTAGCCAGATGTCGCCAAGCACAGGTACTTTCGGCTTCAAACGATCAATCGCCAGCGCGCCCTGCAAAGTTCTGGTCCACAGATAGAGCGCAGCAAAACCAAAAACGAAAACACCTGCGAACACGAAGAAATAATTGCGGAACGGTACAGACAAGTCTAGCAGAATTCTGGTTGCGTTCGGCAGCGGCACGCCCAAGTCCTGATAAAGTTTCGAGAACTGCGGCATGGCATAGGTCACCAAGTAAGTGACGATCACTATGACCGCGAGCACCAGGATCGCTGGATAAATCAAAGCTGTTGCTAACGCGCGGCGAAAACCCGTGCTCACGCGCAAATACGAAATGTATTGGTCGATAACGCCCGTGAGGTTTCCGCTGCGTTCACCAGCAGTCACTGCCGTCACATACACAGGCGGAAATGATCCCTGGGCAGCTAAGGCTTCCGACAACAAAGCGCCGTCGCGAACACGCTGTCGAACGTCGCGAAGAATCGGCCTTAAACGAGGCGCTGCAGCTCGCTCAGCCAGCAAATCAAGAGCTTTTAAGATCGGCAGCCCGGCCTTGATTAGTGTGCTGAACTGCTGGTTGAAGATCAGAAAGTCCGCAGCGCGTATTCTGCTGTCAGTTTTCGACCCGCTGAACCGCGTCAGCAGGTCAAACTGCGAGCGAACCGAGAAGACAAATAGTCCTCGGTCGACGAGCCTCTGCCTCGCCTCCCCCTCTGACTGCGCCGTTTCCAGTTGCTGGAACGTGCGCCCAGAGGTATCTCCAACTTTGCAGACAAATTCGGTCATATTAGAACTTAGACGCCTCGCCCACCGAGACGTTTGACACCCAGTTTACCATACCCCTTCCGGAGCTTGTCGTAAGCGCGCTAACCCTGCATTACTAGGATGTTACATGGCCTCAAACTGGCTGGCTGGCAGTTCTAGGCCTCGCCATGCGTGTTTTGGTTGCGTTGAGTGTTGCTAGTGGCTGGGGAGCTGCAACAGCGGCGTATTATTTCACTTTCGACAAATCTCAGTGTAAAGCGCCGGCTAGAGTGGATTCGTCCACAATCGCCACTCCCGGCGGCGGCACGAAATGAAATTTCGCCTCCGGGATCGGAATGTTTTCTTCCCAGCCTCCGAATCGAAACTCCGTTTCAAGTTTACCAGGTTGGCGGACTACAACTTGAACGAGTCGATCCTCGGAATCTGCCTCCAACAAAACTTCACTAATCTGCTGATCGGGAGCGTCCGAACTCACGCGAGGCGCGCAACGCAACAGCGTGTCCCCGGGATTCGTGGCCTGATCGTGGGAACCAGCTTTATCCCCGTTCGCCGTATCCACGATCTGCATACTGCGGCAAAGCCGGTCGAAGTCGCTTTTGCCCGTAAGGAACGCCAGCGGAGTTCGCCAATCCGAACTTGCGCCAATCTTCGCGCGGCTGGCCGTGCGATCGGCGGGAATGTAGAACCACACGTTTGCACCATCCACAATAAACAACTTTTCTTCCGGTGATTCATACTCCCAACGCATCCGACCGGGCTTCGAGAAATAAACTGTGCCGGATTCCGCGGAAACACCCCCGCTGCCGTCGGAATACTTTTCGAAAAAGTGAGCTTTCAGAGTGGTGGCCCGATGATAGTGCGCTTCCATCGCGCGAGCCACTTGACGCGCGTCTTTCGGATTTTTCTCGGCGGAAGGAAACGGCACGAGAAATACAAAAAGGAGAATGCAAATCACCTTTACATCTTACCAAGATTTAGCTGCGTAGAGGAACGTCGGCGCGGCGAAAAGATTATTGCAGAGTGGGTAGTGCGACACACGCGCCACTGCTGGCGATTGCGGTGCCATTGGTGTTGTAGTGAATCACACCAGGCTCATCGCTACAAAAGCTCTGGTTGCCTGTGAAACCGGCAATCATGGGAACAGCGGTCACCAAGTAAGCGTTGAAGCCCGGAGCGGCGCAGCCGCCGGCAACCGGCACAGGACCCGATCCGGCGTAAGTATAGGTGTAGCCGCTCTTCTGAAACGGGGCGGCGCTGAGAATTGGATCGATCAGATCTGCATTGTCACACGTAGCTTGACCGCCCGCGGGTGGTCCCAACGTCGTTATAGCAGGCGGATACCCGTTTAAGTAGGTCGTGGAATATACAACCGCCGCAGTGGTGATAGTCCTTATGCTGCTTGCTGCCGCGGCTTCATTTGCCGATATGCGGGCCTGAATCAAATTCGGAATGGCAATTGCTGCAATGATCAGAATGATTGCGATAACGATGAGCAGTTCGATCAAGC
>JABDEK010000151.1:0-742 GCA_013287135.1 Acidobacteriota bacterium
CGCCGCAAATTTCTGCGTCGAGGCGCCCTGGGACGATTTTGCCGACGAATTTGTTTCTTGCGGATTTGCCGACATTGCGGAAAAGCCCAGCCACAGAGTAGTGCAAACTGACAAAACCATCACACGGATCATAAAGATTCCTTTCAAATGAATAGAAGCATGCGTCTAGCTGGGACGGCGGAAGGGAATTGGCGCAGCATTTTTTCGCCGGGTTGAAGATTGCCTCAATCGCGCGCGGGCTTGTTCGGCCCAGGCGCCATTTGGCGCGTAACGAAGATAAAGTGTCCAATGGTCGCGAGCGGCGCGGCGTTCTCCCCTTTTTTCATACGCCAAAGCAAGGTTGAAGTGCACGTCCGCATGGGCAGGCATGGCGCGAGCCCAGGTTGTAACGCGAGATGCCATTCAAAGGGTCGAGCGCCACGGCAGCGACGAAAGCGTCGCGTGCGTCGGAAAGTTGGCCCATTTGGTAGTACGCCACTCCAAGATTGATGTGCGCTTCGATCCAATCTGGGGCCAGTTCCACGACACGCTGGTAGTTCTCAACTGCTTGAGGGAGCATTTCCTGTTTCGTCTCACAACTGAGAGCAGTCTCGAAGAATTGTTCAGGCGTGGGACCGGCCATCGAGTGCAATTTCGCCGGCCGCGTGGGAATGTCGAAGGGAAATGCCCATTGTCCCTGAATTGGATTGAATGGTTTTTCGGCGCTTTCGAGAGCCATCGTGGCGGGCGATTCAATCTAGTC
>JABDEK010000151.1:752-4906 GCA_013287135.1 Acidobacteriota bacterium
TGGTTTTTCGGCGCCGGGGGGGGATAACCAAGATATCGCGGCCAAGTTCGACCAAATGCAATTCTTGTAGCGGAAGCGAAGAGCCGCCGAGCTGTTTTTCTATCAGCGCAACGGCGCGGCGCAATTTTCTCGCGGGAATGTGATTCTGAGTGATCCGTTGAATCGAACGCAAGGCAACCAGATCGCCAAAACTATAGAAACGCTCGCCCCAGCGTGCTTCGGGCCGCACGAGGCGCAACTGCTCCCAATAGCGCAGACGGTTTGTCTCAAGTCCCAAGATCCGCCCGGCTTCTGTACGGGTATAACGATTCGTCAAGCGCCCAGCCCCCACGTGCGGAACACTTTCTGCGAATGATTATGCACCTATTGTCAAATCGTGTGTGGACGAGTTTCGTGTGGACATTGATTCATTCGCACGAAGAAGGTTGCCAATCCGCCGATTACTAGAAGCATACATAGAGCGGTGCGCTCCGGCCGGCTTGTAGCCTGCGCTTGTTAGACTAGATTGAATCGCCCGCCACGATGGCTCTCGAAAGCGCCGAACGATTGTATTTGGAGCGCCAGGTAACCCTGGCTAGAGTCGTCCTTGTAGCTCTCGCGTTGGTGGCGCTCTTGGAAATGTCCGGAGGAGCGCGACGTGCTCCCGTATTGTTCCTGGCCGTTTACTTGGTTGTAGCGTTGGCAGTTGTTTTGTATCAGCGCGTCGTGAGCGAAGCACATTTTCAGATTCCACTGGCCGCAGACGTTGCCGCGTTGGCTGTTTTTCTAATTTTCAATCCGCCCGCCTCCGTATCATGGTTCCTATTCTTGTTTGTGGTCTTCGCGCTGGCCACCCGCGGTAACACAAACGCTATGCTTGGTTTGGTGAGCGCAGCGGCTGTCGGCGTTGTGCTGCGCGTAGCCGCTACCGAGGCCTTCAGTTGGCGCGGACTTTGGCACTGGTTATCGATTGGATTGGGCACCTTAATTTCCGGGCTGGGAATCGGATTTTTGGGCGCGCGCGAAAGAAGCCATCTGGAACGTCGGCAATTCCTGGAAAAAATAACGCAGCTATTGCAGTTCGACCGAGGGCTGACTGAGTCGATTCGTCAAACGTTGGGAGAGCTGCTGCTGGAATTTCGGTGCGAGCAAGCTTGCCTGGCGATTCGTGATGACGAGTTGGAGCGCATTTTTGTGTGGAGAGTTCGCGCGGCGGAAACCGAGCCGTCTGGGCCGGAAACTCTGTCACCTTCGCGGTCCGACACTTTTCTGGCCGATGCCTTCGAAGTATCCATGTGCTGGGAATACAAAGACGGAAAAAATGCGGGTTTTGGTTGGGACCGGCGGACGGGCCACCGAATTCGCACGTTGCTCACGCCGCCAAACTCCACGCGCGAAGAGTTCGGAGCTCGCTCATTGCTAGCCGTCACGATCGACGCCAGCGGCCGTCCAGCAGGCAGGGTTCTGCTGATCAACCCGGAGAAGCGATTCAAACCGGCCGACCTGCATTGGCTGGAACAAATTGTTCGCCATATTGCCCTGCCCATGGAGAACGTCTTTCGGCTTCGGCATCTGCGCGCCCGGGCAGTCGAATCGGAACGCAGCCGCATTTCGAGAGATTTGCACGACGGAATCCTGCAAACGATGCTCAGCTTGAATATCCAGCTCGACGTGTTGCAACGCAAGTTCCCCTGGGCTCCAGAACAGGCCGGCAAAGAGCTGGAAACCCTGCAAAACACGATAAAACAAGAAAGCGAAGAGCTACGAAGGATGGTTACGGATCTGCGGCCGGTGCGGGTGGAGAGCGCCGACATGCGCGAATTGATGTTCGGGTTTGCGGAGCGATATCGCAACGAATCGGGACTGGCTGTGGATCTCTTTATAGAGGACCGCAGTTTGCGCATGCCCGACCGCATTTGCCGCGAGATGTTCCAGATTTACAGAGAAGCACTTAACAACGTAAAAAAGCATGCGTCGGCCAGCCACGTCGTGGTAAAACTAGAACAAGACGAGGCGAAAGTCTCACTCGTCGTAGACGATAACGGCCGTGGTTTCAGCTTCTCGGGGCAATTTAAAAGCGAAGAGCTGGACCGGTTGCGTCTCGGGCCAATTTCGATCAAAGAGCGAACACGAAGCGTAGGGGGGACGCTAACGGTGGAGTCGAATCCCGGGCACGGGGCGCGTCTTACGGTAGAAATCCCACTGAATTGAAAATGACGAAAGCGAAACAGGTGATTCGAATCCTGGTCGCGGACGACCACGCTATCTTTCGCGACGGCCTCCGCAAGCTGCTGGAAGCGGCCGACGAAATACAAATTGTCGGTGAAGCCTCCAATGGAAATGAGTGCGTCAAGATGCTGGCGAAGCTCAAGCCCGACATTCTTTTGTTGGATTTACGCATGCCGGAGAAAGATGGCCTGGGAGTGCTGGAAGAAGTGAATTTCGAGACGCTGCCTACCCGCGTAATCGTACTCACGGCTGCTGAAGACGACCGCGACGTTGTCCGCGCCATGCGTCTGGGCGCTCGCGGAGTGGTGCTGAAGCAGTCGGCCAGCGATTTGCTGGTGAAAAGCATACGCAAAGTGTTTGACGGAGAAATCTGGCTGGATAATCGCATGACCGCGGAAGTGATCGATGCTTTTAAGAAATCCGCCGAATCCGGACAGCGCCGCGAGAAGCCTCTGCTCAGCGACCGCGAAAAGGAAATCGTTCAGCTGGTGGCTCAGGGTTTCCGCAACCGCGAAATCGGCGAGAAGCTTTTCATCAGCGAACAGACGGTAAAAAATCATCTTCACAATATTTTCGACAAGCTGGGCGTCTCCGATCGTCTGGAACTTGCACTCTACGCTATTCACCACCGATTGATCGACCAAGCATAATATTTTCCTCCAGTTTTTTTCACGCCATCTGCGCCAATAACTCAAGTTAAGGTATTCTTTAATATTGGGCATCGTATGAGTTCCCCGGCAAAGGCCATCGTGGTTGGGAAAAAAAGTCCGCGGATTTATTCGCGCGAGGCTGTGCTGTTTGGTTGCATTCTGTTGCTTGTATTATTCGTGCTCTTCACTGCGGCGGTTTCGCGGATGTACCACAAGAGTATTCATGTTCTGGCTGACAATTGGTTTGATCAGGGCGAAGCGAGCTTCCGGGCCGGCGATATCAAGTCCGCTCTGACTGACTACCGCAACGCGCTGGTTTATGCTCCTGATAACGCAAAATTTCAGTTTCATTTGGCGCAAGCGTTGGCTGCGGCGGGCCGTGGCGACGAGGGCCGGTCGTATCTGCTGAATCTGTTGTCGGAATCGCCGGGCAGTGGAGACGTGAATCTTACGTTAGCCAGGATTGCTGCTCACAAAGGCTTGACCTCCGAGGCCCTTCGCTACTATCACGGAGCGATCTACGGTGAGTGGGACCATGATCCGATCGTCAAGCGCTGGCAGGTTCGGCGCGAACTTGCCGAATACTTACTGGATCACGGATTGCAGCAACAGGCTGTGCCCGAAATTATCGCCCTCGCCGACAGCACTCCCGCAAATGATACGGAACAACTCAGAGTTGTAGGGATTTTGTTGCTAAGAGCAAAGCTATGGACTCGAGCGCTGGAGGTTTTCCGCACGATTTTGTCCGCAAATGCTAGCGACGAGGATGCGTTGCTGGGAGCTGCCACGTCGGCTTTCAATCTTGGCCAGTACGGTGCGGCGCTGGATTATTTTGATCGACGGCCCGAGAAGGAGGGTGACGCATCGAGAGTCGCCGAAATGTATAAAACCGCGCAGCAGATCAATGAAATGAACGCGTTCCTCCCTGGCCTTTCACGCGAGGCCAAAGCTCGTAGGGCAGCGAACGACTTATTCCTCGCCACTGCCCGACTTCAGCAGTGCGCCGGCCAAGTGGGCCAATCACTTACGGCAACGCCCCCGCAGTCGCAGCTCCAGAAAGCTTTTGCCGAAAGTAAGGAGCTCACTGCCGACCAGAGTTGGCAAAACATCGCCAAACATCCTGAGACGGTGGACGAAGTGATCGGTCATGCGTTCGAGATGGAGAATGC
Organism: Acidobacteriota bacterium; assembly: GCA_013287135.1. GTDB lineage: Bacteria > Acidobacteriota > Terriglobia > Acidiferrales > UBA7541 > Palsa-295. The sequence continues at coordinate 4,780 of JABDEK010000151.1, forward strand.
CGCGGCTGCGGTCTGCGGAGAAGCTGAAGGTGCGGATCGAGCGCTGTGGCTCTTAGGTCGCAGCCGGGAGTTTCGGCACAGTGACTGAACCTGCCGCTGTTACTTCGCCTGGCGCTATTCCGCGCGC
>JABDEK010000152.1 GCA_013287135.1 Acidobacteriota bacterium
GCGGGAAGGTGTCTGCGCAGAAGGTCGAGAGCAATCATGTCTTCGGCCTGGAAGCTGCACGTCAGGCAGGCGCGCCGCCCGGCGTATGCATCCAGCACGGTGCTCAAAACTTCTGCCGGTGCGAAATTCTCGAGAGCTTCCGCAACGAGTGTTGTTCCCATTTCAGTTCACCCTTTTCGATTTTCCCTGCCGTGGCGGAATGCGGAGCGGCTCGACTAACGTGAATATGCGTTCGACTGCTTCCGCATCTGCCACGGGCAACTCCACCTCGGCCAGATCGACAAAATAATGGGTCGCTGCACTTTGCAGGTCCAGCCGCTCTTCGGCGCTGAGCGATGGATTGTGATAGATGACAACAAACCCCGCGGCATGCAGGCCGCGCCAGACATGCTTCGTCGTAGGAATGGAAGAGTTCTCTCGGACGACAATTGCTTCAAAGCCGCCCTCGAAAAGCGCACGCTCGAGCCGGCCGGCAAGAGATGCGCGTGCATTCACCAGGATGATGGCGGGATAGTGCCCATGCCGCTGGTGTCGCTCCAGCGGAGTAATCGGAGTCTGCGAATGCAGAATTTGTTCTTTGGCTGAAATTCGAGACTTTTCCGAAAGATTCTCTCGAATCATTCCCGCAGCCACAGTTGCATTCGTCAACGGATCAATGAAGATGAAACTTCCCGTTGTGCGATTCCTTTCATAGGAGTCGAAAAATAGGGGGCCACTTGTTTCGAGTTCGATGGCCGCAATGTCGTTCATGTGGAGGCTCTCGGCGGCTTCTGGTTCCAGCGTGTTAATGTTCACTCGGTGCCGGATCACAGTGGCTCTGCCGCGCACTTGTCGCGCGCAATGCTTGATGACGTAGGAGCGTCCGACCTCAAGCGACTGCGCGTGCATCCAGACGACCGTGGAAAGAAACCGTTGAGACGCGTGCGGAAGATTCGCGGACGAAACGAGCATATCTCCGCGGCTCAGATCAATCTCGTCTTCCAGAGTCAACGTCACAGACATCGGGGACGACGCTTCCGGAAGAGCACCGTCGTAAGTAACGATGGAATGCACGCGCGAGGTTTGACCGGACGGCAGCGCCGTGACGGCATCGCCCGGACGGATCACGCCGCCAGCCAGTTGACCGGCGAAGCCACGAAAATTGGCGTCGGGGCGAAGCACATACTGAACTGGGAATCTAACGCCGAGTGTGCTTACGGGCCGCGCTATCGGCACACGCTCCAGATGTTCGAGTACGGCCGGGCCGGTGTACCACGGCATTCGTACGCTGCGTTCGACAACGTTGTCTCCTGCCAGTGCACTGATTGGAATGCACGTCACCGCTTTGATGCCCAAGCTTTCCGCTAACGCGAGAAAATCTCTCTCGAGCTCTCGGAATTTACGCTCCTGATAATCCAGCAGATCCATTTTGTTAATTGCCGCAACGAGCGTTGGTATTCGCAATAGTGATGAAATATAGGTGTGCCGCAGCGTCTGCGGCAGCAGACCTTTCGTGGCATCGACTAAAATCACCGCCAAATCCGCCGTGGATGCGCCGGTGGCCATGTTTCGCGTGTACTGCTCATGCCCGGGCGTATCAGCGATAATGAATTTCCTGCGCGCGGTAGTGAAGTAGCGGTATCCGACGTCGATGGTGATGCCTTGCTCGCGCTCTGCCCGCAGTCCGTCGGTGATTAGTGAAAAATCGATCGGTCCAGTGGAGCGATTGGCGCGGCTCTTCTTAACTGAGGCAAGCTGATCCTCGTAAACGGTTTTGGAATCGTGCAGGAGCCTGCCGATTAGCGTGGATTTGCCGTCATCCACGCTTCCTGCCGTAGTAAATCGCAGGAGTTCCTTGTTGAGATTTTGTTCAAGGAATTCCGAGAAGTCGTTGCGAACCCCGATTCCAGTCACCGGACTCATCAGAAGTAGCCCTCACGCTTCTTGATCTCCATCGAGCCTTCCTCATCGTGGTCGATCGCGCGGTTTTCGCGCTCCGATCGGCGGAACGAAATCATCTCTTCTATGATTTTGGGAACGGTATCGGCATCCGATCGGATCGCTCCCGTGCACGGCACGCAACCGAGCGACCTCATGCGGCAGCGGATGGGCTGGGCTTTTTCGCCGGGGTGCAGCTGGTCGAGCGGATAAACCAGTACGATGGTGCCATCGCGCACGACAGCTTGGCGCTCTTTGGCAAAATAGAGCGGCACAATCGGAATATTTTCGGTGTAGATGTACATCCAGACGTCGAGCTCCGTCCAATTGGAAAGAGGGAAAATACGTATGCTCTCGCCCTTGTCAATTTTCGAATTGAAGATATTCCAGAGCTCAGGCCGCTGATTCTTGGGATCCCACTGCCCGTGAAGGTCGCGAAAGGAATAAATCCTTTCCTTCGCGCGCGATTTCTCTTCGTCCCGCCGCGCTCCGCCAAATGCCGCATTGAAGCCGCCTTCGACCAGTGCGTCGAGGAGCGATTTGGTTTTCAGCAAACCGCAGCATTTTTGAGTGCCGAGCACAAAAGGGTTGGCGCCTGCATTCAAGGCTTCCTGGTTCTTGTGGACCAGGAGTTCTGCGTCAATTTGCTTTGGGTACTGATCGCGAAATTCGATCATCTCTGGAAACTTGTAATTCGTATCGATATGCAGCAGAGGAAACGGGATCCTTCCAGGAAAAAAAGCCTTCTGGGCAAGGCGCAACATCACGGAAGAGTCCTTACCGATGGAATAGAGCATCACCGGCCGCGAAAACTCCGCCGCTGCTTCCCGAAGGATGAAGATGCTCTCAGCTTCAAGGGTCTTCAGGTGATTTAACCGCGAACCGCCCCCCACCTGAATCGGCAAATCTTGTCCGCTCTGAAGTTCCGTTGTGCTGGACAGTGTTTGCGGCACAGTCGCCATTGGTCCCATCCCCTTCTTGGAATCGCCCGCATAAAAACAAAAAACCCACCTGCCAATTCGCTTCTGGCGGTGGGTTCTACAAAAAAATGGCTAGAGTTACGGCTCTAGATTCCTAGCCTCCCGGTGCCAGAAGACACGAATGCGCGACACCGACAACAGGTCGACGCAACCATCTGGCATTCCCGAAGACTCGATGACATAAAAAACAGTGTATAGCGAGTTCGCATGGACCGCAAGGGGCCGATACTTGTAAGCGACGTTTCCCGGACCGTTGTAGCAGATTCTCGAAGGACAGCGTCATGAATACTCACAACAACTGCAGTTCCGCGCAGAGAATGAAGTTCCTCTAATCTCTTAACCCAGTACGAAAGCTACAGAACTAGCAGGACGAATTTAGTTCTTCCATTTGCCGTGAGGGTTATCCACAGTTGGTTCCCTCTGTTCTGGCCGAGGCCATCGATTCGCACTCGGTCATCCGCGGTGTAGGAGTGGGGTTTGAGCGCTATCGAATGGTATTCACGGAAACGACGCAGCAGGTGACACCCGATGCAGCATGAATCCGTCCCGTCCCCGGCGAAACTTCCACCTGGGCTTCAAGACCGACGCCGTCATGTTCGGCATCCGGTATCTGCATCCTTGACCCTCATCATCCCCGATGGTTCAGCTAAACGCGGAACGGTACTTGAGATCAGCGAAGGCGGGTTATCAGCCTCGGTCGGGGCTGAACTAAATGTTGGGGACCGAGTTCAGCTCGAAGTAGCAATGGGAAAAAGAGTATGGGCTTTCGTCCGGCACAAAACCCGGACGATGTACGGATTCGAATTTGTCAGCAACGAAGACCGATGGTAGTTACAACCAATCAGGCATGGGAGGAGATATGGCCCAGGCCTGCGATGAAGCTAGTCGGCCCGCTTGCTGCTCGCTCGGCGAGGCCTCGGAAGGGAGCAGCGTTGGACGCACCGACTTACTGGATGACCAGTGTCAGGTTCACCGACGGAAGAGTCCGACCGCCTGATGAGGCCGTCACGGTAACGACGTAGCTTCCAGGAGTCGGTCCCGGCGGAGACGGCTGAGGGGTCGCACCGCCGCCGGAGCAACCCGCCACGATCAATGCAATGGAGCTGAGGGCGAGGACAGTTCGCCATCTCGGCATCGTCTTCTGCTGGCGCACGTAAGCGAGGAGCGCGAACATAAGCATGCCGAACGATATAATTCGCAATAGGCGCCAGTAGTCGGTGAACGGAACAGCGGGTGGCGCCGTTCCGGCCGCCTGTGGCGACACCGTCACCGTTGCAGTTGCAGTTCCATTGGAAGTTAGAGCGATCGGCGTCGTCACGTTGCACTTTGAACTTGGCGCCGTTGTCGTGCAACTGAGGTTCACACTTCCAGCAAAGCCATTCGTCGAGGAGAGCGTCAGAGTGTACGTCGCGGTGCTACCGCGCGGCACCGTTTGCGTTGCTCCTGCACCGCTCGGCGCCGGTAATGCAAAATCATCCGCGGTACCCAAAACCGCCACGGTCTGCATGCTGCTCGGCGCATCGTCTTGAATTTGCAAAGTTGCGTTGCTCGTTCCCGCGGCGTTTGGTTTGTAGGAAACCGTGACCGTGCAGGATGCGTTTGGACTCACGGCCGCTGTGCACGTGTTCGTTTGGCTGAAGTCCCCGGAGTTCGCGCCGGTGAAGATGACGCTTGTCACGTGCAAAGGCGCGGTACCGGTACTGTTCACCGTCACCGTTTGTGTGACGGTCGCCGTCGTGGTTGCCAGAGTCAACGGAAAAGCGGGCAACGATCCCGGTGAAACGGAAGCGTTCGGCTGCACGCCGCTGCCGGAGAGTCCCAGCGATTGAGGGCTACCAGGTGCGTCGTCCGCCACCTGAAGGGTCGCTGCACGAGAGCCAGTCTGCGTCGGATCGAAGGCGATTCCGATCGTGCAGCTCGCTGC
>JABDEK010000153.1 GCA_013287135.1 Acidobacteriota bacterium
ATCGCGATGCCGCTTGCTCGATAGTTTCTTCCGCAACGGACGCTTCGGCGCTAGGCTCTGCAACCTGCACGCTCGTGGTCTGCGTTCCGCCAGACGAGAATAGACGCTTGAAAAGAGAAGCCATTTGATGTGCCTATTGCCCCCGTGAAAGTTTCTATCGCGTGAAGCCTGCGGCTTTTTGTGCTGCGTCAATTTTAGTCTTATTCAACCCGCGCCCCGAAAATCCTATCGTGGACGTTTCTCAAATCCATCCTGTACGTTAGTGCAGCCGCCGAACAGCTGCCCGCACGTCCTTTCGCAAAATTTCAAGACAGGTTCCAATCGGCACAGTTAAAGCGCTGCGCTGTACTGCCTGCAAATTGCTACCCACTGTTACAAACAAGGCTGCGCAATTAGCGTTTCCGCAGTATCCTTAAAAACGTACTTGCGCCTTTTCTTGGTTCGCTTTGATGTAGGGAGGAACTGACCTTGGATGCCAAAGCGTCACCTGCGCCGAACACGCAGATGCGGACTGAATCTGACAGCATGGGGAAAATTGAAGTCCCCGTCGATCGTTACTACGGCGCACAAACCGCTCGCTCAATAATTCACTTCGATATCGGCCGCGACACCATGCCGCCAGAACTGATCCACGCGTTTGGCGTCCTCAAGAAAGCCGCCGCGCTGGTAAACCAGGATCTCGGAAAACTCTCGCCCGAAAAAACACGCTTGATCGTCCAGGCAGCCGATGAAGTGATCGCCGGCAAGCTCGATGACCATTTCCCACTCCACGTTTGGCAGACTGGCAGCGGCACGCAAACGAACATGAACGCCAATGAGGTAATCTCGAATCGCGCCATCGAAATATCTGGCGGCGTGCTGGGTAGCAAAAAGCCCATTCATCCCAACGATGACGTAAATATGTCGCAATCCTCCAACGACACGTTTCCAACCGCGATGCATATTGCCGCGGCATCGCTTGTCTCAGAATTCCTGATCCCGGCAGTCACCGAATTGCGCGACGCCATCGACGAAAAAGCGCGCTCTTTCGCTACCGTAGTCAAAATTGGCCGCACGCATCTGATGGACGCCACCCCTCTCACGGTCGGGCAGGAAATGTCAGGTTGGGTAAACCTGCTCGATCGCGACATCAAATGGTTGAAAGATACGTTGCCGGGACTCTACGATCTCGCCATCGGCGGAACCGCGGTAGGTACAGGGCTGAATGCTCACCCTGAATTCGCCGAGCGCGCCGCGAAGAAAATTTCCGAGCTCACGGGTTTGCCGTTCCGTTCCCATCCCAACAAATTTGCTGCTCTCTCAGCTCACGACGAAATTATCTTCGCCAGTGGCGCTCTTAAAACTTTGGCGGCTTCGATGATGAAGATCGCCAACGACATTCGCTGGCTGGCCTCCGGTCCGCGCGCTGGCTTCGGCGAATTAGTGCTTCCGGAAAACGAGCCGGGTTCCTCGATCATGCCCGGAAAAGTGAACCCCACGCAGTCCGAAGCTGTCACCATGGTCGCCGTACAAGTTTTTGGAAACGACGCCGCCATCGGTTTTGCCGGCTCGCAGGGTAATTTCGAGCTGAACGTTTTCAAGCCTGTGATCATTCACAATTTCTTGAATTCCGTGCGCTTGCTGGGTGACGCGTGCCATTCCTTTACTTCCCACTGCATCACCGGTATGGAAATCGATAGAGATCGCATCCAGCAGAACGTTGAGAACTCGCTGATGTTGGTAACTGCTCTCAGCCCCAAGATTGGCTACGACAAAGCTGCGGAAATCGCGCACAAGGCGCACCACGAGCACCTAAGTCTTCGCGAAGCCGCACTAAAACTGGGCTATCTAACCGAGGGAGAGTTCGATGTACTCGTACGTCCCGAAGACATGACCCATCCGTAGCTTACTGTAATCTCGGCAAGCTTTTTCGAGCGGAAACAATTCTTTGTAATTCTCTCTTCGGCCGCAAAAACTCCGCCTGTTCAAACGTTTGCGCCGGAACGGCGTGGAAGCAAAATAATCCGCCCAAATCGCTTTTGAGATGCGGCAAAACCATCGCTCCTTTAATTCAAAAATTAACTGGATGATGAGATTCCCTGTGGAAATAATCTACTGCTGATTCGAGGTCGGCGCGGTTGTGTCGGGAGCAGGCGCAGGGTTGCTGGTGCGCGCAGGAGCGTTTGAAGCAACTTCCGCAACTACTTTTGCTGCCAGCTTCTTGCTAATCGGACAAAGCGAATCATTAATACGGCATTGCGCCAGGGTCAGACGGCATCCGCAATCGCAGCTCTCGGAATTCATACGCCGCAAGGCGACTTTCTTCAACTCTGGCGTCAAATCCTTGAAATCAACGTCGGGGAGTTCTGTTGCCAGCGCAGCATTCTTCAGGAAAACCTGCCCTTCGTCCTTGAATGTTTCGACAGTGGCGTTAATCGGCATTCCAAGCAGAGCGCGCACTTCCGTCTCATAAACGTAGGTCGGATACAGCCCCACGTGTTTCTGTACCACTTTGTTCTCCGTGTTCACCACGAAGGAAGTCGGAAGCGCGGGAACGCCGCCGTATTCCAAGATTATTTCACGGCTGGCCATTACGATCGGATAGTTCACGCCTTCTTGCACCGCGAATTTCTTCACCGCGCGCACGTCTTCCGGATCGTCCATGGAAATTCCGATTACTTGCAAACGGTCTTTGTAACGGCTTTGCAGATCGACGAGCTCGGGAACTTCTTCGCGGCAAGGCGGGCACCACGTGGCCCAGAAATTCAGCAGCACAACTTTGTCTTTCCATTCCGCAGTGGAAATCACATTTCCGTCGATGTCGCGCACCAGAAAAGGAGGAGCAAGCTGCGGGTTGCTGGCGAACCGAACAACCGCCATCTGGCCGGATTGTTGCGAGGCCACGTTTTTAACAGCAGCCATTGCGTGCGTAGGCAAAGTGTGCGCGCCCGCAACAGAGGTTTTCGGCCCGCGAATTAGATTCGATCGGCCCGCCGCAAGTCCGATCGCGATTCCCGCCAGTCCCGCTACCGCTGCCAAGACAAATATAAAGGATTTCTTCATCCGCCCTCAACTGCCCATTCCATTATGCAGCATGCTGTCACGCCGAACAACGAGTAGCTCGCACAAAGTACCCGGTGAGTACGTGCCCTGCGCCAATACGGGATAATCCGTGCGAGTCAGTTCCGTTCTGGTCTTGAGCCAACGCCACGCGCCGCCTTCGTCTCCTTAAGTAGTTGAAAATGCCCGTGTCCCAGAGCCGCGGCTGACAAAAAGTTTGGGCATCCGACTTGCACATGGCACTATGTGGGTCGCGTTCCTACACGATCCGAGCCGACAGCAAGTGGGGAGGAAGGGGCTCACCTGCTGAAAGCTCCGGGTGGTTCCCACCTGCCTCTGACAGGGAAGCTAGAATGGATGACCGCATAATTCGCTCCGCCGAGACCGAATTACTGGAACACGGCCTTTAGGGACCTTCGATCTCGACCGAGGGTCCCTTTTTTATGTGCTCCTCTGCGACACGCAGTTCGTTTTCGTCATGTACGTTCACCAGAGGTTTCCTTCACTTAGACAAGGCTCCTGCTATAATCCGACGCATGACGTTAATGACCGCTACTTACGAATTGCAGGAACGCCTGAAGCCGGAGCATTTTCGTGCACTTGGAGAGTTCTCGAATACTTACGGCCTTCAGAAATTTCGTTATGATGAGAAGAAAAATCTGCTCCATTTTGACTACGACGCCTCGCGTTTGACCGACAACGTAGTAGAGAGTGTTTTGCGCCAAGCCAGAATCCCCGTCCTGCGAAGATTGGAACCTGCTCCCCAGTAGCCCTTGCGTTGCCGCAGTCGCGTATCCGTTCATAAGCGAACTTTGCGGAGACGGAGGGCGTTTGCAATGACCGAGACTGAGCTGAAGGTCATCGCGGCGCTTGCCAGGATGGGGCTCAAGAGCAAGCCGACGAAGGGGTAGAGGACGCCGGCGGCGATGGGGACGCCGACCGAGTTATATACAAAGGCGAAGAAAAGATTTTGGCGGATGTTGCGCATGGTGGCGCGGCTGAGTGTTCGGGCACGCGCAAGTCCGAGCAAGTCGCCACGAAGGAGCGTAATTCCGGCGCTCTCCATAGCGACGTCGGTTCCGGTACCCATGGCGATTCCGACGTTGGCTTGCGAGAGCGCAGGGGCGTCGTTCACTCCGTCACCGGCCATGGCGACGATGTGTCCTTCGGCTTGGAGCTGCTTTACGATTTCACTTTTTTGGCCGGGCAAAATCTCTGCGTGGAATTGATCGATGCCGAGTTTGCGTGCGACGGAATCGGCAGTTGCACGACTGTCTCCCGTGAGCATGATGATGCGTATTCCGTCGCGATGAAGTTTCGCGAGAGCTTCTGCGGTTGTTGATTTCACAGGATCGGCGACACTGATGATTCCGATGATTGCTCCGTCCGCGGCGACGAACGTTACGGTCTGGCCGTCGGCTTCAAGCGATTTAGCAGTTTCGTCCAGTTCTCCGAGGGCAAGATCGATTTCAGAGAAGAGTGCGCGATTCCCGAGTGCAGCGGTGCGCCCGTCAACTTTTCCCAGAACACCTTTTCCGGTTCGCGACTGGAAATCAGTGAGGTTGCCGAGATCAATGCCGCGTTCTTTGGCTCCCGTAAGGATCGCTCCCGCGAGCGGGTGTTCGCTGCCGCGTTCGAGCGTTGCAGCGAGCCGCAGAATCTGTTTTTCATCCCAGCCC
>JABDEK010000154.1:0-1387 GCA_013287135.1 Acidobacteriota bacterium
TTTGCCAAACCCTTCGCGGAGATATTCAATCCGGCAGGCACAAGGTGGAGTTGCGCGCCTGCTGCAAAGGCGCCGAATATGTCGAAGACCGAAAGATCGAAGTGGAGCGGCGGATGTCCGGACACCCGATCCTCGCGATTCAGTCCGAAGTAACGCTTCGCCCATTCGATGAAACAGATCACGTTCGCATGCGTGATGACCACGCCCTTAGGCACGCCCGTCGATCCCGATGTGTAGAAGATATATGCGGGATCGGCCGTGGTGTTTTGATACGCAATCGAATCCGCGGACAGCCCGGAAACATCGTCAAGATCGAACGCGAAGGGGTGCGTCGATGGTTTGAGCGAGTCATCCATCCACGCTGAAGTGAAAGGCGCCCCCGGTCGGCGGGAAATTTCTTCGAGATGATGCACCGCAGATCGGTCAACGAGCAGAAGTGCAGGTTCCGCCGACTCGAGAATTTTCAGGGCTCTCTCTGTCGGCCCGGCCGGATCGATCGGAACGTAAAGACAATCCGCTTTCAGAATGCCGAGGATGCAGGCGATGGTCCGTGGAGTTTTCGGAAGGAACAAGGCCACCCGATCGCCCCGCCGGCAACCGGCGGCATGGATCGCCCTGGCTATCCGGTTGCTGAAAGCTTCAATTGCACCGTAACTCTGGTGCTCCGCGCCGAGGATCACTGCCGAACTTCCGGAGCTGATTTGGGCCGCTTGACTGGCGTAGTGTTGCAATAGTTCGGTCATTGGACAGCCTGAGTTTTTGCAAAATCGAAGACTCTTCCGATACTTTCCAGTTCTTCGGCAGCCGGCGGGATATCGAGGATAAAAGTGGTGTATCCCAGTCCCAGATAACGCGACACCTCTTCTCCAACGCGTTCATAGCTGCCTACCAGGTAAGGACAGAAACTTTTATAATTCTGAAATGGGACTAACCAGTACGGACTGTCGCCGGGTTCTGTGCGTTGCGACAATTGCCCGTGCCAGGCGGAGTCCGAAGATATCGTCGCCAGCTGGTGCATGATCTGGCCTTTGCGGTCCTCAGGAAAACGTTCGTGCGCCACCTGCCAGGCTTCGGTTGAATTTTTTCGCGCGATGATCCCGACCCGAACTCCAGTCTCCATGTCTGGCCGCACACACGCGCCGTCATCTTCGGAAGGCGGTTTTGGATACTTGACGGCAATGGCGCCGGTCGCGGCTGCAGCCGTCAGTCCCGCTTCGGATGATCCTGAAACCAGGAAACCCGGCATCAGATCGGGAGGCACCGGCGGAGTCAGTTTCAGGTTGTGCACATGGTAGAAATCACCGTCAAAAGTGACGGCGTTCTCGGAAGCGCAGAGCTTGCGAATGATTGTGGTGTACTCGACCAGCCGGTCGTAACGCCGATCGTG
>JABDEK010000154.1:1438-4695 GCA_013287135.1 Acidobacteriota bacterium
CATTGACGAAACCGCCGGCAACCATATTGAGATAAATGCGCCGCCGATAAAGGTAGGCGAACGAGCTGACAATTTTCGCAACGCTATAGGGGTGCAAATAGATCGGCTGTACCGCCACCAACGGCGAAAGCCGAGTGGTGCTCTCAATGATGATCTGTGAGACCAGCCAGGGATCCAGCATCCGATTGTCGGTATAGACAAGGATGCCTTCGCATCCATGAGCCTCGCTCCAGCGCGCTACGTCTGCGACCCGCTGCCGATAGTCCTCGGGACTGTGATCGGTGGAGTATGGAGACGTCGCAAATATTTTAAGTCCACGATGAGGAGACACGGCATTTGCTCCGTTTCTATTTCCAATTCAAGACAAAGATATTTTGCGGATAAGATCAAATCAAAGATGTCCCCAATTGCACACGGTTTGAAACAGCCGCCATGAAGGGGAAAGCGGAAGTTGCAAGATGCGCGCGGTAGCCAAGAACGCTTCCAAAATCCATGGGGAGGTTGAGCGCCGCGAAGATATCTTTCATCGGTGTAAGGCCGTCCAGGGCCTGAATCACCTTTGCCATTTCGAGCCGTGGCGCAGTGGTTGGAAACGGAACAGTCTTCTCCGAGCGTGTATAAAATCCATCGGACTGAAGCAGGTAACAACCACGATCGGTGTTCACGCGTTCGAAAATCGTGTTGAGGAAGCCTTCATTGATATCGCGTTGTGAGCGCCGGACACGGCCCGAATCGGATCTGCGAAAATAGAACCACAGCATTGGCGAGCGCTCCTGCAGCATAAGGTTCGTGAACTGCCAGCGCGCGAGGTCCGTCAATTCGTCGACCATTTGTTGCAGCTCCGGATCGCCGAACTCGATGTTCCATTGATAAGTGCTGTTAGCCCGATCCCACTCGTTGAGACACGGCGAAAGCATTTCCAAACCGCAATTCGCGGCGAGTTCTGCGAGAGACTCCACGGTGTAGCTGTATTCCACCGGCTGAATCAGTACGTCTGCGATAGCGGACTCCGGCCTCTTTCGCAGGCGTTGCAGCAAATCACGAAGGTGATTTCTGATGGGGAATGCCGTCATGATTTGGCGCGCGAGCCGCAACTCTTCGTCACTATCGGGAACGCCTCCGCTGGGAGCACAAAGTAATCGAACCGCTTTTTGAAATGCGGAAGATTCCACTCGATGAAACCGGTTGTAGACCATTAACTCGATTACGCCCGACGGTTTCATCGCACGAGTCAGTTGGCGTAGCGCGAACTGAGGTTCCGCGTTGTGATGGATTACACCGGTGCAGATTGCAAAATCGAAGCATTCCGAATACGTGACGTCATTGATGCTCTCCTGCACGAGTTTCAGATTGGTCAACTTCAGTTCATTGGCGGTTCGGGCGCAGAGTTCCAGTGATGCCGGTGAAATATCGGATCCTGTGATTTGGCCATTGGGAAAGCGTAGCGCGCTATAGATGGCCTGGTTCGTGCCGCACCCGGCGATCCAGATCTTTGGATCGCCGGGAATCGTTTCAAATTCCCAGCTACCAATATTCTGATTGAGCAGCTTGGCATGGAGGTGCGGATCGCCGACGAAGTCAAAGATTTGCGGCCGCCACGGATAAGGGAATCGGGAATAGAATGCGGAATTCAGGTCGTCAACCTGATGGGGAGACTGAATCAGCGCCAGATTATCGTCGTCCATTTCGGTCCATACCTGTGTTTATTCCCAGTAAATCAAAGTGAAGCCGCTCCGCGATTCAGCATTCATTTCAGCATTCCAACCTGCGGTCCATCAGTTCACTTTTGAACATCTTAGCTTTGCGCTTGTCCGCACAATCTGGTTATGCAGTTGCTTACCGGGCGAATCATTGCCCTGCTCCTTGGAGCTCTCGTAATATGCGGCACAGCCCCAGCATTCTCGCAAAGCAATGGCAGCATCATTACCACCTTTGCCGGTACCGGCACGCCGGGTTTTGGCGGAGACGGAGGCGCCGCCACTTTTGCTCAGCTGAACCTTCCGACTAACATTACGGTGGATGCGGACGGGAAACTCTATATCGCGGACTATGAAAACAACCGCATCCGCATGGTGAGCGCAGGCGGAACGATCGGCACTGTCATCGGCGATGGTACAGCCGGTTATAGTGGGGATGGCGGCTCCGCAACCTCGGCTCAGATCTACCAGCCGGAGGGCGTGGCCGTGGATGCGGTCGGCGATCTCTACATTGCAGACTCTGGTAATAACCGCATCCGCAAGGTGACTGCTGATGGCGTGATCAGCACCATCGTTGGCAATGGTACCGCCGGTTATAGCGGGGATGGCGGGCCGGCAACTTCGGCTCAGATCTCCCAACCGGAGGGTGTGACCGTAGATGGGGCCGGCAACCTCTACATCGCCGACTCTTTCAATAACCGCGTCCGCATGGTGACCGCTGGTGGCGTGATCAGCACCATCGTTGGCAATGGCACTGCCGGTTATAGCGGGGATGGCGGGCCGGCAACTTCGGCTCAAATCTCCTTTCCCCTGAGCGTGGCGGTGGATGGGGCCGGCAACATCTACATCGCCGACACAAATAACAATCGCATCCGCAAGGTGACTGCTGGCGGCGTGATCACCACTGTTGCCGGTACCGGCACATTTGGTTATAGCGGGGACGGCGGTCCTGCAACCTCAGCTCAGATTTCCCAGCCGGAGGGTGTGACCGTAGATGGGGCCGGCAACCTCTACATCGCGGACTCTTTCAATAACCGCGTCCGCAAGGTGACCGCGGACGGCGCGGTCCGCACTGTTGCCGGAAACGGCGCCGGCGGTTATGGCGGGGATGGCGGCCCAGCAACCTCGGCTCAGATCTCCTTTCCTCTGAGCGTGGCGGTGGACACTGCCGGCGATCTCTACATTGCGGACTCTCATAACAACCGCATAAGAAACGCTGTCACTGCGATGCCCACCATCACAACGTCACCGGCGCTCACGGGAACGGTGGGCGTTGCATACTCGCAGACCTTCGCGGCCACCGGCGGAGTTCAACCCTACTCCAGTTGGACTATCACCGCCGGCGGCCTGCCGGCCGGCTTGTCCTTGAATTCCACAACCGGAGTCGTCAGCGGCACACCGGCGATCGGAGCAACGTTCAGCTTTACGGTTTCGGTTCGTGACACGACCGGAGCTACCGGTTCCACCTCCTTCCAATTGACGATCCAACCTGCAAATTCAAGCATGCTGCGAATCGGCAGTTTCGCCCAGGTTGCCTCCGGCGGCGGATGGACGACAACG
>JABDEK010000155.1:0-1830 GCA_013287135.1 Acidobacteriota bacterium
GGCTGTGGTCGCGCCTGAGGCTGCCGCGGTGCTCGTCGAGTACGATCGCACGGTTCGCCACTACGAAGTAGTGTACGAGGTAGATCAGGCGGATTAGTCGCGTCCAGGATAGTTGAGCGCAGGAAAACCATGCCGATCGTCATCGACAACGTGTTGAACGAGATTCGCTCGATCGCCGCGAGTGGTAATGATCGCGTCGCCAAAGCAAAAAGACTTGCGGAGAGAATCCAAGTGCTCGGCCAATATCGCTGGGTCGGCATTTACAACGTGGGCGCCGAGACCGTCTCCATCATCTCCTGGAGCGGCCCAAGCGCACCTGAGTACCCTGAGTTTCCGGCAAGCAAAGGTCTGACTGGCTTCGCTATTCAACAGAAGAAGCCGGTGGTTGTAGGTGACGTGCGGAACGACCCGCGATATCTCCCCGCGTTCGGCAATACCCTTTCCGAGATCATTGTGCCGGTCCTCGCTCCGGGAGGAGAACGGGTGATTGGTACGGTGGACGTCGAAAGCGACGTCGCCGACGCGTTTTCTGAGCGCGACCAGCAGATGATCGAGCATTGCGCTCAGGCGGCCTTGCCGCTATGGCTACTACGATAAGGCCCGCAGACCGTAGATACTAATTGGTGAAAGACAGTACCTCCGCTATAATAGTCCGATTCGGCATAGGAGGATTTTCGCTGTGTTAATGATTCGGTTATCTCGGATTGGCAAGAAAAAGCGCCCGTTCTATCGCGTGGTTGTTACGGAAAAGACGCGTCCTCAGAACGGCCGCTTTGTGGAAATCGTGGGCACTTACGACCCGCTGAAGAAGCCTGCAGCGATTACTTTGGACCACGACCGCGTCAACTACTGGCTTGGCAAGGGTGCACAGCCCAGTGACACCGTCCGCAGTTTTTTACGAAACCGGAAACCCGCCTAAGGCGTCTCACCCCACAGTAAATCTATTACCCGCACAAGCTCCAGCGAAGTTCTCTGCTGAGCGCAAGTTACTGTGGAGGACGTAATGAAAGCACTTGTAGAAGAGATTGCTAAAGCCCTTGTTGATCATCCGGAAGATGTAGTGGTGAAGTCAGTGGAAGGCGAACAAGTAACCGTGCTGGAATTGCGCGTTCATCCTGACGATTTGGGAAAAGTAATCGGACGGCAGGGACGCACGGCCAAATCCATCCGTACTCTGCTGGGCGCAGCGGGAATGAAATTGAAGAAACGTTTTACGCTGGAAATTCTCGAGTAGTGACTGCAGAACAATCTCCGAGGCCCGATCGCGTCACCGTAGCGCGTGTTTTGCGCCCGCACGGAGTTCGCGGCGAAGTAGCCGCCGAAATCCTCACCGATTTTCCCGAGCGTCTTACCCGCTTGAAATCTGCTGAGCTGTGGGGCGAAAAAACGGGTTCCACGGAGAGTGTGGCCATCCGCAATTGTTGGCTTTCGCATAGCCGCGGCGGCCAAGCAATTTTCCATTTCGAAAACTCCAACTCGGTATCTGACGCTAAGAGACTCGTAGGTCTCGAAGTACAAATTCCATTGGCCGAGCGCGTGGCCCTGCCCGCCGGAGGTTATTTTGTAACTGATCTAATCGGCTGCGAAGTGTACGAAAAAAACGGCTCGCAAGTCGGAATTGTTCGCGATGTGCAGTTTACGGGCGAAGGAGCGGCGAGGAATCCGATTCTGGCGGTAGATACCGCGCGCGGCGAACTTCTCATCCCGTTAGCCCAGGAGATTTGCGAGTTGGAAAATTGCTTGGCCGCCGCGGCTATGCGAAAGCCAACAATTGCGGATGGCCACACTCTCCGTGGAACCCGTTTTTTTCGCCCCACAGCTCAGCAGATT
>JABDEK010000155.1:1840-4476 GCA_013287135.1 Acidobacteriota bacterium
ATCGGATTCCTCGCCGCATCGAAGTGGTTCTCCCCGAAGGTCTCCGCGATTTGAACACCGAGTAACAAGCTAGCGTTTTGCGGTACGATTGCAGCGATGCGCTTTGACCTCATCACGATTTTTCCGGAGTTTTTCGCCGGGCCGCTCGATTACGGAATCGTGCGACGCGCGCGGGAAGCAAAACTCATGGAGACCCACATTCATGATTTGCGCGGCTTCACACACGACCGTCACCGCACGGTGGACGATCGACCATTCGGCGGCGGCGAAGGCATGGTGATGAAAGCCGGGCCGCTGTTCGAAGCAGTGGAATCGTTGCTGGGTGAAAACAGTTCGGCCACGCCGCCCGCTGATACCGCTATCGTTTTGCTTTCTGCCGCGGGAAAAATGTTCACTCAGGAAACGGCGCGGCGTTTTGCGAAGCTCGAGCGAATCGTGCTGATCTGTGGACGCTACGAAGGCGTGGACGAGCGCGTCGCAGAGCATCTCGCCACCGACGAAATCTCCCTCGGCGATTTTGTTCTTTCCGGCGGCGAACTCCCTGCCGCAATGATTCTAGATGCAGTCACGCGACTGATTCCCGGCGCTCTCGGCAACAAGGATTCCTCGGTTAACGAATCTTTCAGCGCTGAAGAAAATGAAGACGGCTCTCGCCGTAGCGGCCTAGAGCATCCGCAACAATATGGCGATGGGAGTGGAATCTCATCTCGAGGTATTCTCGACTATCCTCACTACACGCGTCCGCCAAGTTTTCGTGGCTGGGATGTGCCGGAGGTTTTGCTCGGCGGCAATCACGAAGAAATTCGACGCTGGCGCCGCGAGCGTGCCCTGGAGAAAACTCAACGCAACCGCCCTGACTTGCTGAAAACGAAGGCGTCGGCCTCACGGAATAGCTCTGAACCCACGCGACGACGTAATCCCCGTTCTTGACCGGTTTTGCCCGGGCCGGTAAGCTACTAGTTTCCACCGGAGAACAAATAGCCACATGGAGAGTATTCAAATCACTTTACCGGATGGCGCGACCCGCGAAGTACCTCGCGGCACCACCCCGGCGCAAATCGCGCAGCAGATTTCGCCGCGCTTGGCGAAAGAGGCTCTCGTAGCGCGCGCCGACGGCGAGTTGGTCGATCTGTCGCGCCCGCTTGAGCACAACGCGAAGCTTTCCATTCTGACTGCCAAAGATCCCGACGCGGTGCAGGTGTTCCGCCACTCTGCCGCACATTTGCTAGCGGCAGCGGTGTTGGAACTTTTCCCGGACGTAAAGCTCGGCATTGGCCCGCCTATCGAGAACGGCTTTTTTTACGAATTCCTGCGCGCGGAGCCTTTCACCAGCGAAGACCTGGAAAAAATCGAAGCCAAGATGCACGAGCTGGCGGCCAAGGATATTCCCAACGAGCGCAAGATGATTCCGAAGCTGGAAGCGCTCGAGCTCTATCGCAAAAGCAATCAAGGATTTAAGTGCGAGCTGGTGGAAGAGAAAGCCACCGAGCCGATCGTGTCTTTTTACACCACTGGGAAATTTCTGGATTTCTGCCGCGGGCCGCATATTCCGTCAACAGGGCGTATCAAGGCGTTCAAGCTAATGAATGTGGCGGGCGCTTACTGGAAAGGCCAGGAAAGCAATCCGCAGATGCAGCGGATTTACGGGGCTTGCTTCGTCGATCAAAAAGAATTGGACGAGTACTTGCACAAGCTCGAAGAAGCGAAGCGGCGCGATCACCGCAAGTTGGGACAGGAGCTCGATCTTTTCAGCATCCAGGAAGAAGCTGGACCCGGCCTGATTTTCTGGCATCCCAAGGGCGGCATCATCCGCCGTCAGATGGAAGATTGGCAGCGCGATGAACTCACCAAGCGCGGCTACGACCTGGTTTTTACTCCCCACCTGATGCGTCTCGATTTGTGGAAGACCAGCGGGCACGCGGATTTCTATCGCGAAAATATGTTTACGCCGATCGAAATCGAGAAGGCCAACTACCAGGTGAAGCCCATGAATTGTCCCGGGCACATCTTGATTTACAAGAGCCGGCTGCGGAGTTATCGCGAGCTCCCGGTGCGCCTGGCCGAGCTTGGCACTGTGTACCGCTACGAGCGCTCGGGCGTACTACATGGTTTGCTGCGAGTACGCGGATTCACGCAAGACGACGCGCACATTTTTTGCATGCCGGATCAAATCGAAAAGGAAGTCCAGGACTGCATCGAGTTCGCCTGGGAAGCGCTGCGCGTTTTCGGATTCGATCGCTACGAAGTGGAACTTTCCGGCGGCGACCCTTTGCGTCCGCAAGATTACGCCGGCACTCCGGAAGATTGGGAAAAAGCGGAAGCTGCGCTAGTTAACACGCTGCAGCGCATGAACGTCCCTTACAAATTCATCCCCGGTGAAGCAGCCTTCTACGGGCCGAAGATTGACGTAAAGCTTGTGGACGCCATCGGGCGACCTTGGCAGCTCACCACCGTACAATTCGATTTCAATTTGCCGCGGCGGTTCAAGCTTGAATACGTCGGCGAAGATGGCGCTCGCCACCAGCCACTGATGGTGCATCGCGCGCTGTTTGGATCGATCGAGCGGTTCTTTGGCGTGCTGATCGAACACTATGCCGGGGCCTTCCCCGCGTGGCTTGCGCCAGTGCAAGCGACTG
>JABDEK010000156.1 GCA_013287135.1 Acidobacteriota bacterium
ATACGGCCGAGAAGACAACCCGGCCAATCCTGTGCTTGGATGAGCGCTCGCGGGCCCTCGATAACAAGGCTTCCGAAACTGGGACAGTATTTAGGATCGTGCCGCTGGATGGACAGTGGGTCGCGCTCAAGTCGCAGGATCGCTTCCTTTCCGCGATACCGAATGGAGCCGTCACCCTTTCCCCGAGAATATGTAACGCCTGGGAAAATTTCGTGCTGGCCGATCCACGTCCTCACCGTTCTGTACTCAGCGGCGCAATGGGCCGAAAAGCTCCTAGCCTCAGTATTACCTGCGTGGAAACTCGTGACAGCCATATTGCACGTGCCGCACGAGCAGTGGAGCGTACAGCCGGGTGTATCCGGCCGGATTGCATTTATTGGTTTAGCAACTCGCAATTTCCCGGTTCACTTCCTGGCGTGGATGTAATTCATACGGAGATTCCTGACTTCCGAGACTATATAGAGGACATCAACAGCATATGTTTACGTCTGATGCCGAAGGTGGTGAAAACTGATTTTAATTTGATTGTTCAGGATCATGCATTCGCCGTGAATCCACAGGCCTGGGACCCACTATTTTGGGAATACGACTATATCGGTGCCCCATTTTGCGGACTGTGGGGCGGGGGTCCTTACTGGCGGGGACCGATTGTGGGAGACGGCGGCTTCTCACTTCGAAGCCGAAAGCTTTACGACGCCCTTCTTGATCTTCGTATCAATTGGCGTGTCGAGGATTGGCTTCCTTATGATGACCGGTTGACTAACTTTGGGTACTACGTGCTAAACGCCAACGGTGAGAGGTGCCTTCAAGAGGACATCTTGATCTCGGTCTGGGCCAGAGGAGTTCTTGAGACACGCTACGGGATACGGTTCTGCCCACCCGAACTGGCCGGTAAGTTCAGCCTATTTGAGTCGCATCCGCTTACGCAATTTTGGTATGGAAAGAGCTTCGGCTTTCATGGCGAAAATATAGCCGCGGACTACGGAGTGACCCTGACATAGTTCCAGGCAAAGCGGATTCGTGACGACTCTACGAACCAAGTCTGATTGGAGGATGATCACAACGCCACCACATCGACCAGCCATCGATTGGCAACAACGGCGAATCGATGTTGTGGTTGGCGCGAAAATCATGCACGGCCTTTGCGCATGCGCTAATCTGAAAGTCATCGACGATCACGGCGCCACCGCGTGAGACCTTGTGGTACAAGGCTTCGAGTGCCTGGATCGTAGACTCATACATGTCGCCATCGAGCCTCAGGACCGCCAGATTCTCAATTGGCGCGGATGGCAAAGTGTCCTTAAACCACCCCTCCAAAAAAATAACTCGGTCATCCAGCAAGCCATACCGTCTAAAGTTATCTTCGACGGTCTGCCGCGAAATCGCAAGGTGAGGCCAAGTATGGAAGGGACTATCTGTGTCGGAGGGGTATGCAGTCTCATCAGGAGGAGGCAAGCCCCGGAAACTGTCCGCGACAAATACCCGCCGGCGGCTGTCTCCATACGCCTCGATTATCGCCTTCATATAGATGCAAGCCCCACCCCGCCAAACGCCAGTCTCAATAAAATCACCACTTATATCGTCCATGATCATCATTTCGCAGATTTGCCTCAAGTTCCTCATTCTCACGGTGCCGATCATTGTGTGGGCCAACGATGGCCAGTCACGGCCCAATTCACGCGCTCGGGCAGAATAATCACCGAGTTGGGAGAAGTTGATCGACGGGTCGCCGTAAAGCGTGCCACATAGTGCAGCTTCCATAATATTGAGATAGCGGTTCCTTGTTTTAAGCAGGCTACCTATGGTCTCATCATGGTGTGCCATCTTGCCCTCCGGTTTCTGCTAGGAATTGTGTCTTGAGATGCCTTTGTCTCTTTGAATCGTGGCCTATGTTGCGACGGGTTGCGGGCACAGCTTCATCGGCACTCAATTGCCAAGAATCGCGGACGAGTATCTTCGGGCACTCTCGATAAGCTCGATCCACTCATCGATCACGTACTTCCAATCGAACGTCCTTGCTGCGTCCTGTATCGAGTGGCACTTATCGATGTACGCGGAGGGATTGTCCTTGAAATATTTCAGCGTGCCAGCGGCAAAAGTCGTAAACTTCTCCGACTCGATAGGCGCAATAATTCCACCGCCCTGATACGCCTTTACAGGAAAATGACCCACAGGAGTGCCAATTACCAGCCTTCCAGCTGCTGCAGCCTCCATCACCGTAAGCGGTCCTGACTCGCTGATAGAGGTCATTAGGACAGCGTCCACACTTCGGTAAAAATCCGGCATATCATGGAATGAGACTTGGTTTCCTGTTGAGCCGGCCACTTTGAATGCCAGTCCTGCCTCGCGAGCCGCAGCCTCCGCCAGGTGCCCCCGCTTCCATTCCACCCCATATGTCGTCGCTGACATTGAAGACGCGTAACCGACCGTCTCCAACCGTTCAGAAGGTTCCGAATAAAACTCGTCAAAATTTATTCCTAGCGATGCTACCTTCGGGGGTCGCCGAATACCCTGCATCATCGCTGAACTATATACAGAGTGGCTTACGACTCCGAAGCCCGCAAACTTTTCAAATACGTCAATACCCTTCTGCTCGATTAACATTCGTATATCCAATTCATGGTGCGATATCGCGATCAATTTCTCGTGCGGAACTTGATAGGCGTCTGTCAGAGTGCGAATCCCGTCTAGAGCCGACATGAAATAATCATAAAAATTGGTTAACTCGTGGAAATAGTCGGCGTGGTTAGCTTGCCAATTCAGGATATCAACGACATAGCCTCTTTGACAAAGGTGCTTGCATAAGTCATAATATACGCGTCCATGCGACCAATGTGGGTATCCATAAATTAGTACCTTCGTGGCTGACGATTTCGCGTTCACCTTGACTCGGAACCGCGGGTCAATTGTGAATCTCGCGATTCGCGTTGTATCAATTGCGCTCTCAATCTTATCGTCGGTAATTGCGGGACGGGTCGCACACCAGTCTTCCGTGACGAAAAAGCATTCCCAAGTGCTGCACAATGACCTAGAGCCGTCAATGCGTCCGTCAGGCTCTGCGCAAAGAAATCGGCTCTTGAACTTAAGTCCGACCAGTCCCCGCTCAAGTGGGACGATTTCCAGGTCCATCGCCGTGGCTGAGCTATCGGTTGCGTCAATTGGTAAAATGACTCGGTGGCCGTCAGGCGTTACATTCAGAAACGTTCGCTCACATGTATGTTCGTAAATCAAACGGCCGAGCCGATGATCTAAGGCAGAAGGCATGCTCGGCACCAGAACGACGTTTTCTGGACTGTCGTGAATTTCTCCATGCCTAAGTGCACCCGAGGCAGTATCCCAATACAACACGGTCCCAAAAGTGGTGAATACCCTCGCCGGTTTCATGGGCGCCGCATCGCTCGCTCGATGGGTTCCACACTCGGGTTCCGAAGGACTGCCCGGCAAAGTCAACGCGTTCCAGGCGTTACGGCCAACCTCGCACGCTTGCACGCATGCGTTCCAATGCTCGTCGGTGTCCAGAAGCGTGGCGCGAACATCTTGCGCCTCAACGACGGCAAGGGTTGGTTCTCGATCATCGGTTCCAAAGCTGACAACCAGGCGATCGCCAGTGACGTGCCAGGCCAGGCCAGCAACAAATTCGCCCGCAATCCTCTGGAGGTAGAAACGACGTGAAAATCGGGTCAGCCTATTGTTTTCGTCAAACCAAACGAACCGGTGGTAGTAGTAGCGCCTGTTGTGCTGAACTTGCCATTCGTGGACGACCATAAGCCATCCACCGTCGAATGGAATGGCTTGTGATCCACCACGAATATTTTCGGCGGCGACAACTGGCTCTTCCAAGCCTAGGACGTCGCCTGATTCGCTGAGAATTCGGGTCGGATCCAATGAGTATATGAAACGCAACTCGTCGCCAGCCACCTGCGGCATCCAGTTCTTTTCCCACTGCACTGGCATACCAGAGGTCAACACACGCCAGTCTGCCAGAGCGTGATTTCCCGATGGGTCCTTTGCCACACGCCCAAGCACCATTTCGGCGCGGCCTTCGGAATTCAGTTGACGCACGGAAGAAATGCTCCACAGGTCGCCACGCCATAGGATTGGTCGAGGATCTTCGAGGCCGATGGACTCAACGTGCTTGGGCGGGGGCAGGTTGTCGGGTGGAAACACCTCAACGGAGGACGTTACCTGTAGGTTCTCATCGAGGTTCACTAACAGCGTTCGCTGTCTAAATGATGTATCTCCGTGGCGATCGAAGTAGCCATTCTCGAGCTGATCGTAGTTCACCGCGCGAATCAAAGCGACGAGCCCGTCGCGCGCCCGAGTGACTGAGATGTTGCCGGGTTTGAAACCGT
>JABDEK010000157.1 GCA_013287135.1 Acidobacteriota bacterium
TAGTTGCCAGGCGACCTGGGTCAGCTCTTGAGCAGCATGCTCCGCCGCCTGGAGATCAAGCTCCCCGGCCCGCCCGAGGAGCACCAGCTTGTTATGGATTCCTTCGAGGTTGCTTTCGATCTCTTGTCCGTAGGTCGCATAATCAAGCGGCAAGAGATCCGCTTCCGCTAATCGCATGGTCATCAAGCCGAAGAGGCGAGCCGAAGCGACGTGATACAGAAACTCGGGATCTCCGAATTTTTTCATCCAGCGATGATTATCGAAGATCGAGTGGTACTCTCCGGCCAGACCATCAAACTGCATGTCCGTCGAGGGAATTCCTAGATGATCGAAGAACGCGATAAAATCCGTACCACCGCCTAGATCCTTGACTTGAAATTCTTGTTGAGCGATAGGAACAGAAGTTGGCCTCGAGGCGGCGGGATGACCCGGCACCAACTGCTGCCGGAGACGTTCTCGCAATTGCTCGTTTGCCCGCTCCAAGACAGAGCCACCCACTGGGTCGGGAATGTCCGCAGCCACCTCCAAAATGAACCTCTTGAGAGAGGGCGATGCGGATATCGAAAGACGGTCTCCGGAAACGGCGGTGTCCGTATTCAGATATGCTACCGCGGCATGATTGAGTTTCTGAGTATATTTCTCTGCCCATACGACTGAACCGAACTCACCCAACTCTTCACCGTCCCAACTGCAGAGCCAGATTGAACGACGCGGGTGCCAGTCTTCTTTGACTAAAGCACCCAGGCCATGAGCCATTTCCAAAAGCGCGGTCGTACCACTGTTGGGATCTGCACCACCATAGACCCAAGCGTCGCGATGATTCCCAGCTAGCACAATTGCCTCCGGGTCTTGGGTACCGTGAATCTTTGCGATCACATTCCAGATTGACCTCACAACCTGGTTCATCCGGACCAGCATCCGGACTTTCGCGGGTCCAGGCCCTACGTGGTAAGTGAATGGCAGCCCCCCTTGCCAGTCCCGCGGCGCCGCGACCCCCTGTATATTCTTCAGAATAGGCTCGGCGTCCGCGTAAGAAAGCGGCATGATCGGTAAATGAGGAATGTTTGAACCGTCAGCAGCCACCGTTCCTGGAAGGATGAATTCATAGAGGACCGAGCCGCGTTGTACTCCCGACGCAGGCCGCCATGGGCCCCGAGGATAAGAGTCGCCGACGTGGTAGCCGTCGTTCTGAGGGTCGGAATAAATGATGAGCCCGGCGACCTTGTTCTCCTCTGCGATTCTTGCTTTTACTCCCCGATAGCAAGCTCCGTACCGCACAATCACAATCTTCCCTGCCACCGAAATTCCCGTGGATTGCAGAAACTCATAATCGGCCGGAAGACCGTAGTTCGCATACACCACTTCGGAAGCCACATCACCCGAACCGGAATAAGCGTTAAACCCGACCGAGCTGCGGCGATCTCTTGAGGCTGGATCTTCAGGGACATATTCCGAATGTGGCCCTGAGAATTTCTCCGGAACGAGCAATTGGAACTTGATCTCGCCGGGTTCGGAATCCAGCACTTTGAACTGCTCGATTTCCGCGTCAAGCCCGTAACTTCGGAATTGCTTGAGCATGTACTCTGCGGTGCGGCGATCACCGAGGCTGCCTGCTGGATGTGGCTCGGCGGTCAAAATCTTGTGAATGGCTTCTGCCCGCTCCGGATTGGGCACGGCCAGAAACTTCTGCTCCAGAGAACGCTCGCTCTGACTGTGCGCAGGTGTAAAACCGCGCAAGGTCAGGTCATGTCCTCCGTCCGTCGCTTCCCCCGCCAGTGAGAGGATCATGAGGATCAAGAAGAAATGTACTGCGGTTCGCATGCGGGTCCTCTAAAAGCCCGTCGCAACGCTCGAATGCTCAGGATCGGTTCCCGTCAGACCGGCCAGAAATTACTGTTTCCAGAGTATGGCGAAGTGTACGAGCGATGAAATCGATGTGCTGGTCCTCAATTATGAAAGGAGGTAGCAGCTCAATATGATCTCCGCCGACACCGTCGATCAATCCAGTCACACCACCGAGAATGAACAAGCCATTTTTCAGCGCGCCGCTCTCGATGAGGTGAGTTACGTCCCATTCGGGTGGAAATGGAGCTTTACTTTTCTTGTCAGCTACAATCTCTATCCCCAGAAAAAAGCCCTTGCCGCGGATATCCCCGACACATGATAAATCGTCGAGTGTCGCATGAAGTCTTAGCAAAAGCTTGTCGCCCATCTGGGCGACTCGCGATATAAGCTTATTTTCTTCGATGTACCTCAATACGGCCACTCCCGCGGCGCAGCTTAATGGGTTGCCGCCATAGGTGTAGCTGTGCATTGGCTTTCCTGATCCATCTGCAATTGCTCTCCATACCTTTTCGCAAAGAATCGTCGCCCCGAGCGCCGCGTATCCACCTGCAATTCCCTTCGCGGTGGTAATGATATCCGGTACAACTTGCCAGTGTTCAATTCCCCAGTTCAAGCCCGTCCGGCCGATGCCACTCATCACCTCGTCGGCGATGAACAGAACATCGAATTCATCGCAAATTTCCCGGATAGACCGGTAATATTCAGGCGGAGGAACTACGGCTGAGAGCGAAGTCCCAATCACCGGCTCGGCAATGAAAGCGGCGACGTTTTCTGCTCCCTCCTGACAAATGACTCGCCTCAGTTCCCTTGTGCACTCCATTCCGCACTCGGGATAAGACAGTTTCCAAGGGCAGCGATAACAATACGGCGGCGGGATGTGAGGAAAACTGAGGAGATAGGGGTCATGCATTCGCCGCCACGATGTTCTGCCGCTCATCGAAAGAGCGCCTACCGTATTGCCGTGGTAACTCTGCCATCGCCCAACAATCTTGCGCTTGCTTCGATTACCTCGCTCCCAATGATATTGATAAGCGAGCTTAAGTGCGGCTTCGTTTGCTTCAGCTCCGCCAGAACAGAACAAAGTTTTCGTCTCCCGCATTCCGTGCGGTGCCCACGCATTGAGTATCTCTGCCAAATTGTGACGGGGCTCGTTTTCGGAATTGCCAGAGTAGCTGAAGGCTAATCTTCCTGCTTGGTCAGCGATCGCGTCCACGATCTCCGGGATACCGTGACCGACATTGACCACGCCTACGCCCCCAATTGCGTCCAGGTATTGATTCCCCTCAACGTCGTATACGTAGACCCCTTTACCTTTCACAAGGGTCTTCGAACTCTTAGAATAGTCGGCGTAGAGTACATGGCTGCTCACGGGAATCCTCTTGGCTTTCTCGGACTGATCCTGTGTCATTTCACTGACTCCGCGCAGCCGCCCACCCTTTAAAACATCGCTCAGCCGATCATCGAAGACCGCCGTATGTCTTCACTATTCCCTTTTCCAACCAGGTCCACGTAGAGGGCGGCCGGCTCTGGAGCCTGTGAGTTTCCCGTGTTCGTATTCAAGCTGGCCGTTGACAAACACGTAGTCGACACCTTGCGAGACCTGCGTTGGCTCCGCGTACGTCGCTCGGTCGCTGATCGTCGAGGGATCGAAAACAGTGATGTCCGCGTAATAACCAACCTTAATCAAGCCGCGGTCGGTCAGGTGCTCGCGCTGTGCCGGCATCGATGTGATTTTCCGAACAGCCTCCGGTAGGGACATCAGGTGCTCATTGCGGACATACTGCCCGAGAAAACGCGGGAACGCACCGAACGCGCGCGGATGAGTATACGGCTCGAAGAGTGGCCCATCGAGTGAAAGCTCGTTGGCATCAAGACAGATCGAGGTCCATGGCTGCTTTAGCGCATACGTCAAATCCTTCTCGCTGGCCACGAAAAAGAGCGCTCCGCTTAACGCCTTATCGGCAAGAATTAAGTCAAACAACGCGTCCATCTCAGACTTTCCTTCCATCTTAGCGATCTGTGCGACCGTCTTGCCAGCATATCGCTTCAGCTCCGGACTGAAGGCAGAGGAAATCAGGACGCCTGAGCCACCACCGCTGTCGTGGTAGAAATTTTCCCAATGTTCGTGATCAACAGCCATGTCGCGGGCGATGCGCGCGCGAACCTTCGGGTCGCGCAATCGCTCGAGGAGCTTGTCCGTCCCACCATCGGCCACCCATGGAGGAAGTGCCGTAGCAAGCGCTGTGGCGCCGGCCAGATAGGGATATTGGTCCGCGCGAATGTCGAGCCCTGCATCGCGGGCCCCCTGAATCTTTTTGACAACCTGTGGCATTGTGCCCCATCGCGACTTTCCGGCTACTTTGAGATGGAAGATTTCCACCGGCAAACCGGCCTCGCGGCCGATGCGGATCGCTTCGTCGAGCGCGCCCATTTCGGTAGCACCTTCGCTTCGCATGTGCGTCCCGTAGATTCCGCCATACTTCGCCGCTACCCTGGTAAGT
>JABDEK010000158.1 GCA_013287135.1 Acidobacteriota bacterium
CTTCTGAAATTTTCCAGCGCTTGTCCGGGTCTTCCATCCGCTCCAGGAAACGTTTCTTCTGCTCGTCCTTGCTGATGTGTAGGAAGAACTTCAAAATCTTCACCTTATTTTCTTCCAGCATGTGCTCGAATTCATTGATCTGATCGTATCGCCGTGACCACACTTCTTTCGGGACAAGCTCGTGCACACGTACGATCAGTACATCCTCATAGTGCGACCGGTTGAACACTCCAATTTCGCCGTAGCCGGGAATCGCTTTGTGGACCCGCCACAGGAAATCATGGGCCGCTTCTTCCGCCGAAGGCACTTTGAAAGATTTTACTACGCATCCTTGAGGGTCAACCCCCGACATCACATGGCGGATTGTTCCATCCTTGCCGGCCGCATCGAGACCCTGAAAGATTAGCAGCAGGACGCGCTTTTTCTCGGCGTACAGCCGGTACTGAAATCCTGCGAGCCTCGTTATAGCCTTCTCAAGGCTATCTTTCATCTCGTGGTCTTTTTCGAACCCAAGCGTGTCGTCAGGGTCCCACTCGGACAGTTTTACCTTCTGCCCAGGTTTCACCGCCAGTTCTTTGCTAAATTTCATGCCATCTCCTCCAGCGCTCCGCCAGTCCGGCAAACCTGGCTTATGTTTCTTGCGAGTCACCATTTTGTTACTTGCCATTCATCGATCCGGGATATGATAAGCAATTCTGTGTAAATTATTCATATGGCCACCATTGCCCCTGACATAGCGCCCGCTGCAGATCCGGTCACAGCCAAGCAGCCTACTACCAAACGCGATTATCCCGGCGCCCTAGTAGTCGTGGAAGGTATTGACGGCTCCGGGAAAAGCACGCAACTATACCTGCTGAAACGCTGGCTCGAAATCGGCGGATATCGTATTCACTTCACCGAATGGAATTCTTCTCCCCTGGTGAGATCCGCTACTCGGCGAGGCAAGCAGAGACGGCTGTTGACACCCACGACATTTTCTCTTCTGCACGCGGCAGATTTCGCCGACCGCTGT
This sequence comes from Acidobacteriota bacterium, assembly GCA_013287135.1. Classification (GTDB taxonomy): domain Bacteria; phylum Acidobacteriota; class Terriglobia; order Acidiferrales; family UBA7541; genus Palsa-295. The sequence goes on from JABDEK010000158.1 coordinate 1,013, forward strand.
GAACGCCAAATCATGCCTCTACTGCACGGCGGTTATCTGGTCCTCGCTGACCGATATATCTACACTGCATTTGCGCGCGATGCCGCTCGCGGATGTTCGCCCCACTGGTTGCGCAATCTTTACGGCTTCGCTCCAACTCCGGATATCACCTTCTATTTCCGCGCTCCTCTCGATGTTGCCGTTAACCGCATCGTGGCCGGCCGCCCAAAGCTGAAATATTATGAAGCCGGGATGGATCTCGGAATCTCGCTGGATCGCTCTGAAAGTTTTCGCATTTTCCAGGAACGCATTCTGAACAACTACGATCAGATGGTAGAAACCGACCGTTTTGTTCTAATGGACGGCACCGTGCGCGTGAACAAACTTCAGAAACTGATGCGGCAGATTGTGAGCGAGAAAATCGCCTTGCAACAGTTTGCGCCCAAGAAAAAGTGATGCGCTCTCCGAAAAAAACCCTAACCCGCGTTCCACCGAATGGCCGCCCGGCGAAGCAAAGGCGGGTGCACAACGCCGTAGAAACTCCTTCGCGTTTCTACGGAACCCCGCTACCGGGCGTAAGACCGGAAGAACTCAGCGGGACGCTCATCGTTATCGAGGGCACCGACGGTTCCGGCCGCTCCACTCAAATTTCTCTTCTCACTGAGTGGCTCGAATCTCAAGGATTTGCGGTGCAGACCATGGGACTCCGCAGATCGTATCTGGTAGGGGAAGATATCGACGCGCTGCTCGCAGAAAACGCGGTTACGCGTATGACCCTGGCGCTGATGTACAGCACCGATTTTTTCGATCAATTGGAGCGCCGCATTCTTCCGGCTTTGCGCTCGGGACTGATCGTGCTGGCGGACCGCTATATCTTCACTTTAATTGCTCGCGCTGCTGTTCGCGGGATCGGACGAGATTATCTCCACGGAATTTATGAAACTGCTCTCAGGCCCGACCTTACTTTTTGGCTGAATGTGCGCCCCGAAATTGCTTTCGACCGCGAGTTCAAGAAATCCCAGACCATTAGCTATTGGGAATCCGGACGTGACATGTCGCTCTCGAATGACTTGTTTCAATCCTTCATCCGATATCAATCGATGATTAAGCGAGAATTCGAATATCTTTCGAAGCGGCACAGTTTTCTTGAATTAGACGGCGAAAGCAGCGTCTCTGCGGTGAACCGGGAGCTACGCAAGCGAATTGCTTCGCACCTGGCCATACGCAGCACGCAATACAGGCCTTCGCACGCGCTGTCGCATCTTTGGCGCTAAAGAGTGGCTGCCCCGGTCCAACTAGCCGCGATTGATGCGGGCTCCAATGCCATTCGGCTCGTAATCGCTCGCGCCACTTCCCCTCAGCATATCCAATTTCTAGACAGTGAGCGTGCCGCAGTTCGCTTGGGACATAACGCTTTCACCCGCCGGATGCTGGATGACGACACCATTGCAAAAGCAGCGCGCACCTTTAAACAATTCCGCGATCGCATGGATCGTTATCAGGTCAGCGCCTATCGAGCCGTAGCAACAGCCGCCGCCCGCGAGTCCCGCAACTATCGCAAATTGATGGATCGCATTCGCCGGAAATCCGGCCTCGAACTGGAAGTCATCGGCAATGAGGAGGAAGCTCGGCTGGTCTGCTCCGCTGTGAAATGGGCGCTCAGCGACCGATTGCAGCCGCGCTTGATTTTCGACCTTGGTGGCGGCAGCCTGGAACTGAATTTTTTTCAGCGCGGTGTGCTCGAGCATCGCATGGGACTCCCACTTGGCACCATTCGCCTGATGGAAACGTATTCCATCCACGGCGCGATCGACGAAGACGATGCCAACCGCCTTCGCCATCATGTGCTATCCATCCTGCGAAGCGCGCTTCCGTCACCGCCGAAACTCAGCCGGGCAATTGCCGTAGCTTGCGGAGGAAATGCGGAAGCTCTGGTTCGCATCACGCCGGGACCCCTGGTTGAACGCATTCCCTCCATCAATGTACGCCTGCTGAAAGATCAGACCTGGCGCATGATGGCTCTTGATATCCCGGGGCGCATGCGAACTTTTCGCGTGCGTGAAGACCGTGCCGAAGTCATTGGAATTGCCGCCATCATCATCACCACGCTCGCCAAATGGCTGGACCTCCGCACCATGCTGGTCCCCGGCGTTGGAGTTCGCGAAGGCATTCTGCTGGATCTTGTCGCGCAGCAATACTCCGGCGGTATGGTGTCCGACGAAGAAAAAGGCCGCGCTGCCGAAATGCTACAAGGCGCACTATGGTTCGCCAGCCGGCTGAATTACAATCAACATCATGCCGAGCAGGTGGCTCGGTTAGCGCTCTCGCTGTTCGATCAGCTTCGTCCCATTCATGAAATGGGACCGGAGCTTCGGCTCCTTCTCGAAGTGGCCGCGCTTTTGCACGATATCGGACATTTCGTAAACCGTAAGAACCATAATCGGCACGGCGAATATTTGATTCGTAATGGAGAAATTCCCGGTTTGCGCGGCTGGCGATGCGAGATGGTGGCTGCGCTGGTGCGCTACCATAATTCGAAATCGGAACCTGAACTGGAGCACTCGTCCTATGCCGCACTTGATGGACAGAAGCGCCGGCAATGCCGGCTGCTTACCTCATTGCTGCGCATTGCCGAGAAGCTCGAGTCCGAGCACGAGCAGCGGGTTACCGGGGTCGATGTACAGATCGAAGGCCACAAGGCTATTTTTATGATCCGCGCCGCTGATGGCACGCGTCTGGATCTTGCCGGCCTTCAACGCAAAGCTGAATTGTTCGAGAGAGAATTTCACTTGCATGCGGAATTTCGTCGAGTGCAAAAGAGGGAAAAAGAGGTAGCCTAAACTTATGATTCTTTATCTCGTCCGCCACGGCATAGCCGTGGATCCCAACGATCCAAAAATCCCCGCAGACTGGATGACGAAAATCGAAAAGGAACGTAAAAGCCGGCTCGAGGAATTCCGCACAAAAACTATTGATAAAGAATCCTACTGGGCCTTCTGGCACAAGGGGCTGGAGTGGGGCCACAACCTGAAGACAGTTTCTCCGCCGGAATTACAGCGCGTTTACTCCGCAAGCTGACGCAACATCTTAGGGGTCACCAACCAACGAAGATGCCATTTTCCGCGGGCAGCGGTGTGCTCGAAGCAAGCCACCCCGGCTTTTTTCAGCTCGGTGACAGCGCCACGGGCGCCGAGCAAATGCGAAATCATCAAGTCAAGCTGCGGCGCGTGGCCGAAGCACATCACTTCCTTGGCGCGTAGGCCGACGATTTCCTTAACGATCTCGGCTGGGTTTCCCGCAGGTTTTAGCGCGTCGTGCACGCGAATCTTGGCCGGCGCGAAACCCAAAGTTT
>JABDEK010000159.1 GCA_013287135.1 Acidobacteriota bacterium
GGTCGCGGCCCATTTTGGCGGAGCCACCGGCCGATTCTCCCTCAACGACGAAGTTCGCAGTGGACGGGATCGCGTTCCTGGCAGTCGGCAAGCTTGCCGGGCAGGCCGCTTGAATCCATGGCGGATTTGCGGCGGGTCAATTCGCGAGCTTTGCGGGCGGCTTCGCGGGCACGGGCAGCATCGATGCACTTGCCGATGATGCGACGGGCCACGGTGGAGTGCTTGTCAAACCATTCGCCGAGCTTTTCGTTCACGAGCTGCTCGACGTCGCCTTTGATGTCGCTATTGAGCTTGCCTTTGGTTTGCCCTTCGAATTGCGGCTGGGGCAGGCGAACGCTGACGACGGCGACGAGGCCTTCGCGAACGTCATCGCCGGTGATGGTGACTTCGTCCTTCTGCTCTTTCAGCATGCCCGCGTTGGAAGCGAAATTGTTGATGGTGCGCGTGAGCGCGGAGCGAAACCCGGAGAGATGGGTGCCGCCGTCAACAGTGTTGATAGTGTTGGCGAAGGCGAATACGTTCTCGCCGTAGCTGTCGTTGTATTGCAGGGCGATTTCGATTTCGACGTTGCCCTTCTTGCCTTCCATGTAGATCGGCGAATCGTGGAGAGCGGTTTTGCCGCGATTCAGGTGTTTGACGAATTCCGCGATGCCGCCGGTAAACCGGAACTCGGCGGTTTTGTCGGTGCGCTCGTCGGTGAGCGTAATCTTCAGGCCTTTGTTGAGGAAGGCGTATTCGCGGAGGCGCTGGGAAAGCGTATCGAAACTGAAAACATGCTTCTCGAAGATGGCAGGATCGGGATGAAAAGTGATTTTTGTTCCGGTTTTGCGAGATTTGCCGGTTTGTTTCAGCTTCGTGGTGGGTTTGCCTTTTTCGTAAGACTGCTCCCAGACCGCGCCATCGCGCTGAATCTCCATCTCCAGCTGGTCGGAGAGCGCGTTGACCACCGAGACGCCGACGCCGTGCAGACCGCCGGAAACTTTGTAGGTATCACTATCGAATTTTCCGCCGGCGTGGAGCACCGTGAGAACGACTTCGGCTGCGGGACGCTTTTCGGTAGCATGCATGTCGACTGGAATGCCGCGGCCGTTGTCCACGACGGTGACGGAATTATCGGCGTGAACGGTGACGCTGATCTCGTCGGCGAATCCGGCCATGGCTTCGTCGACGGAGTTGTCCACCACTTCCCAGACCAAATGGTGCAAACCGGTCTCGCCAGTGGAGCCGATGTACATCGCGGGACGCAAACGCACAGCTTCGAGACCGCCGAGAACCTTGATGGACTTTGCGTCGTATTGGTGGCCCTTGGGTACCGATTCTTTATCGCCCATTGATACTCCTTAGCGAAGCTTCCTGATGCGCCGGAAAAAAGCGGGCGCGTTGCGCTTGCAGCCGGTCGACGCACACACCGACGAACCGCGAGAATGGCAGCTGGGGCCGCGATCCATCTCAAAGCTTTTGTGAAGCGAGGAAGGCGTGCTTGCGGAATTATCCGTTACGTCGCCTTACCCTGTGATTCCGGACCGGTGCAGCAAATCCAGAACTCGTAGGGTTCCTGCTCCATCCCATCTCGCACAGCGAGACGTGGCGAAGACTCATTTACTCTCCAGGCTTGCAGTTCCTCGCTCCTGGCGCGGAGCGTGAAACGAAACTGATTGCCTGGCGGACGTGTCGATCAGAGGAAGCTAAAACAGCGAATCGACAACCAAAGAATTATAACCGATCGAAGGGATTTCCTCAAGGGCCGGATGCTGCTCGGAGTAAAGCTAAGGCGCCTATTTTCAATAATTTAAGGTTGCAAAACGAGGCTGATTCCGGGGATTTTCGTAGAAGGCACCAATCAAAAAAAAGCACGCAGTTCAAGCGCACCACCCGTCAGATGCGCATGGGCATGATGATGTAGCGGTAGCGGTAGGACTCGTCGGCGAGGGGGCGGAGTTGGCCGGCCGATTGTTCGTCCTTCAGCTCGATGCTAACGGGGCCATCGGCGGCAGCGGCGAGAAAATCCAGCATGTAAGTGGAATTGAAGCCGATGGAGATGGCCTCGCCTTTGTAGTCCTTCTCGATATTTTCTTTGGCTTCGCCGTATTCGGGGCTGGAGGCGGAGATTTCGACGCCTTCCTTTGAGACCGCGAACTTCACAGCGTGGGAGCGTTGATCGGCGAGCTGCGAGACGCGGCGAACAGCGTCGCTCAGTTCGGCACGCTCGAGCACAACGCTCTTGTTGTTCTCGCGTGGAAGAACGGCTTCGTAATTGGGAAATTGCCCGGTGAGGATGCGCGAGATCAGCAACCGATGACCGACCTGGAAGAAGAGGTGGCTTTCGTCTTTCGCAAAGTCGATTTGCGCGTCGGAGCCTGCGGCACCAGCCAGTTTTTCAACTTCGTCCATGGCTTTCTTGGGGATCAGAACTTTTACTTCGCCGTTGAGGCCCGCGAGTTTTTGGTCGGTTTCGGCGAGAGCCAGGCGATGGCCATCGGTGGCGACCATCGCAAGGGTATCCGGCTTAAGAATCAGCAAGCCGCCATTGAGCGTATAGCGCGATTCTTCCATGGAGATGGCGAACTTGGTCTTGCCGATCAGACTCCCAAGCACAGCGGCTGGGATTTTTACCAAGACGTGTGGCATTGCCGGAAGTGCTGGGAAATTTTCCTTGGCCATACCCACCAGCTTGTATTTCTTTTTGTCGCTGACGATTTCGACCCAATGATTTTCAAGGAGGCGGAATTTAATTTCGCCTTCCGGGAGGAGACGTACGAGCTCGAGTAGTTTTTTGGCGGGAATGGTGCCGGCGCCTTCTTTTTTGATCTTGGCTTCGCAGGAGGTGCGCACGCTTAGTTCGAGATCAGTGGCCGTGATGGTAAGCGCGCTGCCTTTCGCTTCGACCAATAAATTGGAGAGGATCGGGATGGTAGTTTTGCGCTCCACGACACCTTGAGTCATCGACAGTTCGTTGAGTAGCGCTGATTTGGAAACACTGAATTCCATCGCTTGATGTTCCTCGCGTGCGGTGCCGGGTGCGGTCATTTCGGTCCCTCGCGTAATCTAGCCGCTGGTGTACTGTACTCGCTTTTCAGTCAATGATAAAGTCCGAGAGTGCGATTGGGGCTGTGGAAATGCGGTGAAAGGCTTTGGCAACAACAACCGCAGTCATCAGTAACAATCCTCGCAAAGAAATTGAGAAAGAGAGCCTTGTTGTTGTGATGACTGCTGTGAGTTTGTGGAAAGGTTGATGGCAGCCTTTGTTGACTGGTGTTATTGCATGCAGTGTTCGAGTGGCGTTTTGTGAGAAAGTCGGATAAATCGAGCGCGATACGTGGATGGCAGTCGCTAGTACGATTTGGCGCACAGTTCTTCAACATAAAATTCGCGGGATTACCAACGGTTGTCCACAGAACAAGAAAATTGGATGTCGTAGGACCTTGGCTGACGGAAAAGCGGGGTCGAGCCGCTCTAGACAATTGTGCTTCGCGCACAGATTAGAGATGGATTGTTGCGGGCCCGGCAAGATGCCGGAGCCGCCAGAGAACAAGGCTATTGCAGTGCGTCCATCAGGCGGGTGATGGTGCGGTTCAGCTCTTTGTCGGAGCGGCGCATTTCTTCGATTTTGTTGATGGAGTGCAGCACCGTGGTGTGGTGCTTGCCGCCGAATTGCCGGCCAATTTCGGGCAGCGAAGCGGTGGTGAGCTGTTTAACGATGTACATGGCCACTTGCCGCGGGAAAGCGATGGCGCGGGTGTTGCTGCGGACTTTGAGATCCTGCTCGCGCAAATTGAAATGCTCACTGACGCGCTTCTGGATAAGGTCGATGGTGACGCGTTTTTCCTGCGAAGCGATGATGTTGCGCAGCACCTGCTGCGCGGTCGTCAGCGACACCGTGACGCCGGTTAGTGAGGCGTACGCCATCAAACGAGTCAACGCGCCTTCCAACTCGCGCACGTTGGACTTGATAGCGCGTGCGATGTATTCGGCAACGTCATCGGGCAAATGGAAGCGGTCGTTCTCCGCCTTTTTCTGCAGGATGGCGATTTTAGTCTCGAGATCAGGAGGCTGAATGTCGGCGATGAGGCCCCACTCAAAACGGGAACGCAGGCGCTCTTCGATGGAGTTGATATCCTTGGGCAAGCAGTCGGACGAAATCACGATTTGCTTCTGCTGCTCGTAGAGCGCGTTGAAGGTGTGAAAAAATTCTTCCTGGGTGCGCTCTTTGCCGGAAATAAACTGAATGTCGTCAACCAGCAGCACGTCCACGGTGTGGAAGCGATCGCGGAAACTGATCATACGGTCGAAACGCAACGAGTTGATGACTTCGATGGT
>JABDEK010000160.1 GCA_013287135.1 Acidobacteriota bacterium
GGAATGGCTGAAGCTGTAAGCAATGCCGAGGTCAAGCGGTCTTCGATTGCGCCGCAGGGTGATTTGGAGCGCGTTGTACCTGGAGTCGGCGATATTCTGCAAAGAGAAAATCTCACCGAGGGTCGGGTAATACTGTCGGAGGGAATTGGGAACGGGGAATTGTTGGCCTTGCAGTGTGGGCGAACCGTAGCATGCAGCCTCCAGGTTCACGAAGGCGGGGTCCCCCTGATTCACGGCGGGCAAGACTGTACCCTCGTTTGAGAATCTGGCGCCGTTGAATGTACTGCACGTTTGGACGGTGAGCGGCAATCCTGACTGAGTAAAGGGGTTCTGTGAGGGGCTGAGTGGGTTCAACTGATTCTCCTCCAGAGCGGCGGTCAGGTGGGTCCCCTTGCTGCCGACGTAGGCGACCGTAGTGAGCATGTCCCAAGGCAGGTTGCGTTGCACGCTCAAACTCCACTGCTGGACATACGGCCACACCGCCTTGGTCGGAATGGAGGTTACGTTCAGCGGGTAGGCTAGCGGTCCGCCCAGGCAGCCCCCTGCAGCTCCTCCTTGGTTTCCGATGCACAACCAGTTGCTCGGCGCGATCTGCGTGATATCGACAACGCCGTTAGGCGCGTTGGCTGTGCTCCCTTCTAGTGACCCCGTTCGCGCCACAGTGGACGATCCCGTTGACCATGGCCGGGTTCAGGTTATTGGCATCCAGCAGCACCGGCATCGGATTCTGTCCCGGACCTGCGGCCGGGAATTGCAAGCTCCCATTGAAGGCGTTCACTTGGACTTGCGACGCCAGTGCCGCGCTGAACGCAGAGGGTTCCCAGTTATATGCGTTCGCGTATTTTTCGTGCCAGGTGCCAAACAGGCTGACCCGCAGGCCCAGGTTTAAGGTCAGGCGGTTGGTGGCGTGCCAGTCGTCCTGGGCATATACCTCTCCGACCGTGTAGTTGTTGTGGTAGCTCAATTGAGCGCTGTCTTGCTGGTAGTTCTGAATGCCGCCTTGGAGGAAGTCCGCGAAGGCATTGCCGGTTGAATTGGGGCTATTGAGATTGTCGAAGGTGACGATGCCCTGCAAGTCTCCCGTGTTTGCGCCTACCGGAGGGTTAATCTCGTTTCTTTGTGCGATGGTCAGGATGAATCCAAATGTCAGCGTGTGCTTGGCCAGGGCCAGAGTGGCGTCATCGCGAACGTTGTAGGTCGGGTTGGAATGTTTCCAGGGCATGTACGCTGGGTCTACTGCAAATCCTATGCCGCCGTAGGCGGCATTTGTGCCGCCGATCACGATTCCGGGTATCTTTCCCCCAAACCCATTGTTGAAAAAATAGCCCATGGTGAGGTTCGACGGCCTCTGAAAATTCGCGCCCGGACCGTTGATGTCAGTCAGAGAGATGTGGTCCGCGCTGTAAGAAAAAGAGGCGTCATTGACCATCTGGGTTGAAATAGTGTTCGTCAAGTGAAGAATCATGCTCAGACCTGGCCCCTGGAACTTATTTTGGATCGTCGGAAAGCTGTTCTTGAGGGCGGCGTAGGGGGGTACCAACGCATCGGTCACCCAAGCGTCGTGAATGTACCGGAACGAGACTTTCGTATTTTGAGTAAAGTTGTGGTCGAGCCGGAAGAGTTCCTCGCGCCAAGTCGTCAGTGGCGACAGGACCGCGTCGTAACACGAGTTGATCGTTGAGTTGCAACCCGACGTGGAATTAGGTGCTGGGATGACTCCGGTACCGAGAAGCACATACGGTGCCGACTGGGCCGAGTTAGCAGCACCGAAGGGGGATGAGTTCGGCGTAGCCGAGATGGGTACGAGGTTGCCTGGGAACGTCGCATACGTAAGAACGCCGCTGCTGTTGACTGGCGCTGCCGCCGGGCAGTCCGGGAAATACGGCAGACCCGTTTGTTGGCTGAGCTTCACGGAACGCGCAAACCCGGTCTCACTCCCCGGTCCAGCAGCCGGACAAACGTCGCTGAAGTCTCCAAAGAAATTGCCGCTCGCATTCAGCGCCGAGCAGAATAGACCCGGATTCGTTGCCGCCATGCAATCGCGCTCCGGCATGCTCGGCACTGCCTGGTTGAAGTCGCTCGGATCGCGCTCGTGGCGGTACTCCTCCGAGAAAAAGAAAAAAGTCTTGTCCTTCTTCGTATTGTAATGCCCTGGAATATAGAGAGGCCCGCCGACTGTTCCCCCCGGGTTATATTTCTGATACAGGGGGGCGTGAGCGGTTTGATCGAAGTAATTTCGCGCGTTGAAAACGTTGTCCCGGCCAAAGAAGTAGACATCGCCGTGAAACGCGCTCCCGCCGGATTTGGTTGTTGCCAATATTGTGCCCGAGGCAGTCCGGCCGTACATCGCTCCGTAGTTTGAGGTCAGGACCTGGAGTTCCTGGATCGCATCCGGACTGGGATAAACGATGAGCGTAGTCGTCGTGGCGTTGAGCGGATTGAGGACATCGCCCCCGTCCACGTCGAAGCTGTTGTACTCCACCCGGCCGCCGTTGACGCTGTATCGCACGCTGCCCTTGATCCCCACGGACGCTTCATCCTGGCCGGTCTGGTTGCTTACGCCGGGCGCCAGCGTCGCAAGCGACGTAAAGTTGCGCCCGTTCAGAGACAACGTCGTAACTTCCTCCGCTGTTACCGTTCCCTGGATCTGCGCGTTCTGCGTTTCGACCTGAACCGCCGATTGTGCCTGGACGTTCACATCCGTCACTAATCCGGCAAGCGCCATTGCCGCAGTCGTGCGCGAGGCCTGACCCGCATCCACCTTGATCTCCTTGGCTTCAAAATCCCCAAATCCGGTTGCGGTGACCTTGAGGCTATATGTGCCGGGAGGCAGCCCTACGACCTGGGCTTCCCCGTTTTGGCCCGTAGTCGCCGTCTGCGTGAAACCTGCGCTGCCGCTGACGGTAACCAGCGCCCCGGGGATCGTCGCACCGGTTTTATCCGTCACCGCTACCGTAAGCGAACCTGTTCCCGCGACCTGAGCCAGCGAGAGGGTTGGAAGAGCGACCAGCAACAGCGCGAGGCGGGATAACCAAGCGGCAAGTTTCAAACGAGTGTCCCCCTTTGGATGGGCCCGCGTACGTTACTGTGCGTACTGTTACTTCAGCATTAGCGCAATGTTGCTTTCAGATAAAGAAGCTCAGTGTCGCGGGCAGCGGCTCGCTGGCGTTCTCAATCCGCGAAAAACAGGCTAATTTGCTGCGATTTCGCAGCGATCTGCGGACCGGCGACCGCAGCCTTTGGCTGCGGTCGTTCATGTCTTCGCGAGGGAGATGCCTTCAGAGAGTGTTCAAAACTTGCTCGAGCCACACTCGTCTAGACGATCGCAAGATTCCTACAAGAATCGCTCAGCAGTCTTAAAGGTCCAGCTAGCCGAAAGACTTAGCTCGTTTGCGGGTCGCGACAAATTGTCGCGCTTGCGGCCTTCACTGCAAGAGATGCGGCAGGAATCTCGCTTGAATCGAGTTGGTCACAAATGCGCAAGAACTTTCATGGGAGTTTACATCCCAGTTGATTCGCTCGTAACAAACCCAGTCGAAACTTGCCGCCGTGCAGCCCCAGCTCCGCTGCTTCCACATCAATTCCGTCGGTGCTCCACAAAATCGCTTGCTTTAAGGAGAAAACGCAAAGATGAAGATTGTAAAGCTGGTAGGAACGTGTTTGTGCTTGTGCTTCACACTGATTCTCGCTCCCACGTCCAACGCCACAGTCGCTCCCACTCCTCAGATTATGATTGTGGGGTCTACAGGCGCATGGTACTCCATGGCGGTTTCTTCGGTTGAACCAGACCCGATCACCGCGGCAGCTGCGCCGTGCACCGGTGCAACTACTTCCACGACCACTCCTACAAACTTCTGGACGCAAAAGAACGGCACTGCCAGCCCGGTCATCGTCGGGGGTTTGGATTCTCGTGTGGGCACTCCCCACGAGGGAGGCAACGTCTGGATCTCTTGGAACGCGGACGCCGCAGCCAATCCCTACGGACCTAACCCGATCGTGTGCGCGTACCTCGCCGTCGACTCTATTGTCGGTCAGCGATTGCTCTTCGGAACCGCCAGTGGCGCGACTGGGTCATTGATCCTTGACGCCACGTTAGCAGCCAAAGACTTGGTGGGTCCGCCAGGCGGCGTCCCATGTGCGGGTGCCGTCGCTCATCCCGGCGCCAAGGCAGTGCCGCAGTTTGACGACTCCCTCAACTTTCTGCCGTGCTCGGTCTGGAACATCCTGGCGGGCCACCCCACATTCAACGGGGCCGCCACCGATATTCG
>JABDEK010000161.1 GCA_013287135.1 Acidobacteriota bacterium
CGCCTTATAGAAAGGATGTCCACGGAAGATTTCCGCGCATTTTTCATCCAGGGTGCTGAGGGCCTCATGCACCTTCGGTGCGGCCTCCCGCACCTCCCCTATTCGTGCGCGAACGAACAACAAATTCTGGGGATCGACGTAGCCTGCCTGTATGAAGCCACGCGTCTTCTTGGCACACCGGCAGGGGTTCGCCTGGTTCACCAGTCCGCACTTGTCGTTCATGAAGTTGCGCAGGTCTCGCCGCGCACGGGCCAGGCGTTGTCGAAAGTTGTCGGGAGTGATCTCCAACACCTCAGCAGCAATGGTGTCGCTTACCTCGAAGATGGCACCGAGGATAAAGGTCAAGCGTTGTTCACGGTCGAGGCAAAGAAGCATTCCAGAAGTACAGGAAAGCATCTCCTCGGTCACTAGCAGATCAGCCTCCGCCGATGTTACTTTGAGATCGGCCAACTCTAAATCTGGCGTGGCGTCGAGGGCCGCGCCGTAGGAAGCGAAATCGATGGACTCATGCTGCACCTCCACCCGCCCGCGTCTCATGTTGAGCACGTGGTTCACTACGATGCGGTAAAGCCATGTGCGGAAGCTGCTCCGACCCTCAAACGACGAGAGCCGGGTGAGTACTTTGATCAGGATCTCTTGCGTGGTGTCCTCAGCATCCTGCGGATGGTGGAGCATGCGAATGGCGATGTTGTAGATCCACGTTTGGTGCCGCTGGACCAGGTCTTCGAGCGCCTGGTGATCTCCCGAGCGGGCGCGTAGAACAAGGCTTTGGTCCTCGTGGTCGGGGGAATTATCTGCTAGCGGATTATTGATAGTCATGGTGCACCTCCAAGCGTCGATATGCCCTGGCTCGATTCTCAGAGAGCCTTGGGTATTGCAGAGAAGTGGGCGCTCACAATCTTCCACTGCCCACCTTGTTTGATGAAGACCAAGGTAGTTCGGCCATGTATCGAGATAATCTTGCCGTCTTTCGTTACTCCCGTAAACATGTCGTGGGCATTTACGATACCAACGGTATCGCCATACACGCGGCACGATGGTTGCCGGAAGCCGAAGCTCGCTGAGGCCAAGCCCTCCACCACCTCGTTGAGATACCTGGCGAAGAGCGGCTTGCCGTCGAATCGGAACGGAACGTGGTCGAACACCTCCAGGTCATCAGAAAGCACCCCAGTAAGGTCTTGAGGTCGCGCTGATCGAAAGCGTCGGCGAACTGGTTTGCTAAGGCTTGGAGTTCATTCACGCTCATGTTTGTGTCTCCTCTGATAAGTTAGACACAGGCCGCGGCACACTGTGACAGAACCATATCGCCAAACTTGCTCACCGCCGGGGCACTGGCCAGCGGAGGCCAGAGCGTGATTCTCGACGGACGCATGCTGAAGTTCGCTTCACGCAAACGATTGAATCAACAGAAGAAGGACGAAAAACAATTTAGTCCCGTCATGCCCATCCATCTGTCAGAAAAGCAGACGGTTGGTTAACACCACCTTCGCGTACAAATTATTGAAAGGAAAAGAAATGGCGCGCCCGGCGAGACTCGAACTCACGACATCCTGCTTAGAAGTCGCGTGACCACTTTAATCAAAACTTGCCGGAGCGAGCGCAAATCAGAGGACAATCAGCAAGTTGTGAGCAATGCTGATCAACTACTTGCTCCTTCTTTATCAACTTTAAGCAGCCGTTTTGCCACGATTTGTCACAACTACTATTACGTTTTTATGACGGCAGAACCCTTGCCTTTGGCGCACAGCAACCGACTCCAAGAGCTCTCTCCACTTTCACTACCTACGAGCGTTTCCAACAAATCGGGGAATCTGCTTTCCGTTCAAAAGTAACCCGAATCGGCTGAAAACGATCGATTCGTGCACAGTTCGCGCACAGTAGAAGCTACTGCTTTTGGCGCACTCAGAACGGCGAATGGCCATTCCTTGTTTCATCTGACTTTGAGCGGACGACCAATTCGAGGTCGCAAAATGCGACCTTCTAGTTCGGCCGGTTGCCGGAGGATCTCTTGCGCCTGCTGCGTTCACCCTTCCACGGAGCTCCAGGCAGAGCGGGAATCATGCGTTCCAGTATGACCTGCGCCCCTTTGTCGCGATCCCATTCGTATTCCGCAGCCAGCAGCGGCTGAATGTCCGCAGCGAATTGTTTGTCACGTAACTTGCCGGCCAAGTTCTGTTCGAACTGCGCACGAGTGACACGCTTACCTTCGCGCTCCATGTAGCGTGCGAATCCCTCCGCGATCCCCTCCGGCTTAACGCTCGTCGTTTCCAGTGCCACTGCTAGATCGAACAAGTCGCGCCCTTTTTTCCGCTGATATAAAGCGCGTAGCTTTGTAGCGAGCAATTCCTCAAGGCCGTAGGTCAAAATCTCCGCGGCCCCGCGAAACCATCGAGAATTCACTTCGAAGGGAACCTTGTTGTAACCGAAGACTGTAAAATGCTCCCGGGAATTGATTTCCACCTTTAAGCGAAGCCGCAGCGGCGGTGCGTCTTCTGACGCAAACCGATAGTTCAGTGTTACTCGCCCTTCTCTCTGACTGCTCTGAGGGACCCCGAGCCAAGAATCGAGAACCGCGTGGAGTGCAGTTAAGGTCGTTCCGATCGGGCCAGCGTTGACCTGCACGAGGTCTATATCTTCTGAATATCGAGCCGGTCGCTTGGAGTGTAACTTGTGCAGCGCGGTGCCACCCCGAAACGCGAGTTCTTTCCCGAGATGAGGATGCGAAAAAATCTCGACGAGCGCCCGGCTGATGACCAAATCTTGTTCGACCTGTGCATCCTCAACCCAAGGAACGACCGCCCTCCATTCCGTGATGTAGTCGCGCGGTATCACGCCTCGGGCTCAACCTCAGCATTCACGTAAAGACGCCACTCTTCTGACGGCTTCGCCCGTTTGCGGGTCCGGCCAGGAACAAGCGGAGTCCAGTCACGGGCGTTGTCTCGCACATAATTTTTCAGTCCAGAAGCCTGATCCATGGCGCCAACCAGCTCTAGCAGGTAACCAAGGCGTTGTGACCACGGCATCGGAGCCGTGCTTGCCGCAACGACGAGCGGCTGCGATCCGATCTTTTCAGCTAGCTCTGACAACACGGTCGCCACCTGATCAAGGCCACCCGCGTGCCGTGGATAGCCTGCGAGATCAACGGCGGTTGCCTCCGGGGTCGATACCCGCACGGTGCCTCGCGGTGTGTTGAAGGCGTCCACGGGAACTTCCCGCAGCCTTTTCCGCGCGACAAAGGAGACGCGCACGGCCCCGCATCGAATGGGCCGTTCATTCTTGTCCAGCATGACCTGGAACACCTGTGGACGGTGATGAGCCGCACCGTGATACTGAGCCGCCGTGAGCAGCCCTGCATAATATTCTGTGTGTCGCCACTGCATCAGTGCAGGAACGAACTGGTCAGCAGGCAGGCTTCCAAGCCTCTTGTACTCCGGCGGCACAATCGTATAAAAGCCCCGAGCCGGACTAGCGACCAACGCTTGCTTTGAAAGCCTGTTCAAGGCAAGCGCGGCGGCGTTCCGAGAGATACCGAGCGCTTTCCCCATTTCTTCGACAGTTAAGTGGTAGCGACCGGCGGCCGCTAGGTTCGCAATATAGTCTCGCGCCTTGGGCACGATTCCTCCGATTCCACTCGCACAAACTATCACTTTTCGACATATTATGACAGTGTTTTCGGAGATCGACGTGTGCCGTTAGGTATATATACCTAACGGCACACAGTGAAGAACAAATTCATCTACGCGACCCATATGAGGTTGGGTATATATACCAACCTCATATGGTCAATCCTTCTCAAAATAGTCAGGCCATGAGTCTCCTCGC
>JABDEK010000162.1 GCA_013287135.1 Acidobacteriota bacterium
GCCGGCAAGTGAAAGTGTGGCCGGACCCCGTAATTTTCAAGGAAGTTATAATTCCGTATTTAGTTCGTGCATTGGAGCCATCCAGTTAGTCCTCAGCATTCGGCTACTCAACGCATCACCGAGCGTTTCCCGAAGTGCAAGGGTTCAACCTTGTCCGCTTAATGGATGAAGGCCGCTTGTGTATCATAGTGATCTGTCAATTCTCCACCGGAGTTGTGACAAAAAGGAGCACTGAATCATGGCGGCGAGCAAGAATATTGGGATTTTGACCGGAGGCGGCGACGTACCCGGCCTGAATTCGGTAATAAAATCCGTGGTGTACGGCGCAAGCGAGATAGGGCGAGAAGTGATTGGCATTCGCAAAGGCTGGCAAGGGCTGACGAACATGAACCCTGCCGATAACGCTGCCGCCGACAGCATGTATCACCGGCGCCTGACGCGTGAAAACACCCGCACAATCGACCGCACCGGCGGCACCATCCTGCATACTTCTCGCACAAATCCCGGCCGCGTTTCGAGTTCAAAACTTCCTAAACACCTTTCCGCCGAGCAATTGAAAAAGCTCCCGTTTGACGGCAAGAACTATAATTTCAGTTCGATCGTTGTCGATAATTTGGAGCGGCTGGGAATCGGTTGTCTGATCGCTATCGGCGGCGATGACACGCTTGGTTTCGCGACCGTGCTTTCGGGCACCGGATTTCCGGTGATTGGCGTGCCGAAAACGATGGATAACGACGTTCACGGCACGGAGTATTGCATCGGATTTTCTACGGCGATCACGCGGGCTAAAGAGGCCATCACGAGACAACGCACGACACTGGGTTCTCACGAACGTATCGGAATTTTTCGGATCTTTGGGCGAGATGCGGGCTTCACGGCGCTTTATACGGCGTATGTGACGGCGGCGCGATGCCTGATTCCTGAATACCCATTCGATCTCGGGCAGCTCACCGATTTGTTAATGGAAGATAAGAGAAACAATCCGAGTAACTATTCGCTGGTGGTGGTGTCGGAAGGCGCCCTGTGGAAAGAAGGGCAACTTGGCGAAGTTGGCGACGCGGATGCCTATGGCCATCGCAAAAAAGCGGACATCGGGCATGCACTAGCCGAAGAATTACAGCGGCGAACCGGCGAAGAAACCATGGCCAGCGATTTAACCTATGACTTGCGCAGCGGAGAGCCTGACGCCATCGACAAGATCGTCGCAATCACGTTTGCCAACATTGCTTTGGATTTGATACGCGACGGCGTGACAGGACGAATGGTCGGCATCCAAAACGGTTGTTATGCCGCAACATCGCTGCCGGACTCTACGTCAGGTTCGCGCAGGGTGGATGTGAGCGCGCTCTATAACACCGATCGATACAGGCCGAAATACACACACAAACTAGGTGCGCCGCTGTTATTCGGCCACGTCTGAAGCCGCCCTTCGCGAGCGCGCGTCTGTAGAGAACTCCCGGTGTTGTTAGTGTCCGATGGCGAAAAGAATTGCGTCGTTGATTGCGTATGCGGTGCCGTCACTACCGATAATGGTGGGCGTGTAGGCTTCGCCGATTCCGCTGGTAAGTGGAATTCGCTGCGAGAACTTGTTTCCCACCAGGTCCCACCGGTAGAGCGTGCCGTCTTCGCTGTTTGCAAGGATTGATTTGGTGGCTGGATCAACCGCAGCCGTGTTGATGCACCACTCGCGTACGGCATGGGGAAACGTCGGAAAATTGGGATCGGGCGTCACGCCCTTAATGGTCAGCACGTCTTTCATCACACTTACATTCTTAAACACGAGATCCTCCATGGGAGCATTGGGATCCAAGACCGCAAGCTTGTTCACACCATCACCAGTGCCAATACCAGCGTAATTGTTGTACTTGGTCATCAACAAGTAGGACGAAGAACCATGATAGGAAGGCACCAGCGAAGCGTCCACGACAGACGCTGTGTCGTCCCAGCCGAAACTGCCCGGAATTTTGATTTGCGTTAAATCGCCGTTGAAGTGCAATAGCCAGCCGCGATCGTTGTGCGACGGAAACGGATTTTCCAATACGCCAAAATAGACGTCACCGTCAGGACCTACTGTAGGCGTCGCGCTGGTTTCGTCGGTGATGGTGGAATCTAATCCAGACCACGGATCGGTAAGGCGCACAACGTTGATCGGTTGAAGCGTGGTGCTGTTGAGCGCGAGCAAATAGCCATATCCAAAATCAAATGTATCCATACCGACGTACAAAGTGCGTCCATCCAGAGAAAGAGCAGGCGCGCAATTCATGTTCACTTTTTGAACGTTGATATCGCCGGTTGCGAATGTCGCTGAGATCCACGAGCCATTCCCTGCCGCCGTTATTTTCGCGAGCCCGCTCTGCAATTCGATGGGAGTGGATCCGATCACCAGGAAACCAAAATAGACGTCGCCATTTGCATCGGCAGTGATAGGTGTATTGATTTGAATATTTTCATTGTAGGCGCGAGGAGCTTCGTTGAAATTCTGCGCTCCATAAAATACCAGGCGCGTGACTTTGCCGTCCGCTTGATCCGGGTTTTCTCGAACTAAAACAGTTCCGCCTCCATCGGGTACGAAGAGCTTGTTGCCATGGAGCACGGGGCTGAAGCTTGGCGTGAAGGCCGCAGAAGGCGCTTGGTAACTGGTGCCCTGAGTCCAAATTAGCGAACCATTCGAGCCGTTGTGCGCCTCCACACGGAAGCTATTTTTACCGGTCTTCACCGGAACAATGACTGTGTTCGCAGGTGTAACCAGGGGAGATCCATAGTGAATCAGGATCTCACCGGAAGTTATTTCGGGATGTAAGTCGACAGGTGTGCTCCAGTGTGTATTACTTAGGGGCTGTGCCGCAACGGATGACCTCGCGGAGTGCTGAGCGTCATGAGCGTGCGAAGGCCAACCGCTAACTTCCGTCGAACTCGACTCGGCACTGCTCGTGGAGTCCTGCTGCGCGACCGCCGGAGGAGCATACACAGCCGACAGTCCCAGGATTGCTAGAATAATTATTCGGCCTAATGTTGACTGGGCAATGAATGACATAAGTTCCTCCGGAGCTGCTCCAAAACTTGTTGAGCCGTGAGCCGTAACAATCCGTGCGTTATCGAGGCGAGAGAATAAACCGGCCGGTGCGTTGGAATTGTCACAATCGTGTCACCAGTATGTAAATTCCTCTGCTTCAGATTCCCAAACCGAACGGACTCAACCATTTTGATTGTTCTGCTGAGTCCAGAGCGGCGATCTTCGTATGGAGAGGAGGAATTCTTACTTTCGGGGTTTGCCCAGCCGTTGAGCGGTCGTGAGCATCCGACTGACGGTGTCCATGTCCTTAAGCTGCACTTTACTGGCTGGGATACGCATGGCGGTCACTTCTTCCAATTTTGAAAGCACGTCGACCAGCGAAAAAGAATCGATAAGGCCGGAAGAAACGAGAGGAGTATCGGCCGTGAGCTTGATACCCGGTCGACGGATGATTTGTTTGCCGATATAGTCGATTAACTCGTTAGCGGGATCGGCCATAGCGTGGAGGTGATCAGCTTATTCGCAATTCCGGGTGTTCGGCTAGAAGTTTTTCGCGAGTTGCCGAACGTGCCGGCTTTCCTGCCGTACTTTTTATGATCCAACGAGGCGGCTTCAAGTAAATTGCCCGCGGCGCCACACCTAATTCCTCAACAATAGCAGTTCGAACGGCTCGCTCGATGGTGGAAGAATTTGCTAAGGCGGCGGACTCTTCAATCTCGGCAACTATTACGATTTCTTCGGTTCCCAGGTCGGGGTTGTAACATCCAAAGGCGACTGCACGGCCGTCG
>JABDEK010000163.1 GCA_013287135.1 Acidobacteriota bacterium
TGAAACAGCTCACCTCGGCTTCACTTCCGGAAATCGGTAGGCAGTTTGGCGGGAAGCATCACACCACCGTTCTGCATTCGATCAACAAGATTGAGATGTTGCGACAGTCCGACAAAGATTTGAACAAGACGATTAACAGGCTACTCGACGCTTTCGGTTAGAGATAGCTGCGAACTGAGGTTCGCGCTCTGATGCAGCCTGTGCACGCGCTGTGGAAATAACCTGACGCAAGGTTTCAGCGGTCGTTTTCACCTGTACCGCGCGGATTTCCACCGGACGCTTCCGCGGATAAAGTGCGCGGATCATACGAGTTAAAACGTTTTCCGCAGAATCCACACATGCGGCGACGGCGACGGTTTTCTTATATACTTAATTCATAAATAAAGGCAGTAAAGTAGTAGCCGCAGCAGTGTAAAAAGAACAGCGAACGACGCGAGGGTCGCCCGAGATGGAATTCAGCGTAAAGAGATCGGACCTGCTCGATGAACTGAACCTCACGCAGGGCGTGGTCGAGCGCAAATCGACGATTCCAATTCTGTCGAATCTCCTGGTGGAAGCGAAAGGCAGCCGCCTGACCATCACGGCGACCGATCTTGAACTGAGCATCCGCACCTCCTGCGAAGCAAAAGTTAAAAAAGAAGGCGCCGGCACGATTCCAGCAAAGAAACTGTTCGAATTGATGCGCCTGCTGCCGGAAGGCGAAGTAAAGTTTAAACTCCTCGAAAATCATTGGGTGCAAGTAACTGCCGATAGGAAGAACTACAAACTTGTGGGCCTTCTTTCGATAACATAAATTTCCCAGCTCTGCCGTCTTTTCCACACGCGCTGGTGAAGATTCCGGCCGCGTTGCTGGCCGAAGTGATAGCCAAGACAACCTTCGCAATCTCGCTGGAAGAATCGCGTTACACGTTGAACGGTGCCTTGCTGGTCCTGAAACCAAATTCAATCACTATGGTTGCAACCGACGGACACCGGCTCGCGATGGTGGAGAAAGATCATAAATTCGAAGGCTTTTCCACCGAGACACGCGTTCTAGTTCCCAAGAAAGCCATGACGGAGTTGCAAAGGCTTGCCGCGGAATCGGGCGAGGAAGCCAGCGTTGAATTTGCGCAGGACGAAAGCCACCTCTTCTTCCAGTTCGGTGGGCGTTTGCTGACTTCGCGAAAGCTTACCGGGCAATTCCCGAATTATGAAGCCGTCCTTCCGCGAGATGCGAACAAGACTGTAGCTCTTGATCGCGGCGAGTTGCAGGATGCTTTGCGTCGAGTCTCGCAACTCGCTGACCAGCGTTCGCATGCTGTGAAATTTATGTTATCGAAAGAAGGCCTGGAGATTTCAGCTTCGAGTCCGGAGTACGGCGAAGCAAAAGAAGTGATCGAGAAAGAATTCAAAGGCGACACCATCGCGATTGGTTTCAACGCGCAATATCTTCTCGATTTCCTGAATGCCGCAGCCGATGGCCCCATCAGCTTCGAACTGAAGGATGAACAATCCGCCGGCCAGCTACGCCCACTCGCGGATGAGGCTACACGCTACCGTTACGTCGTAATGCCCATGCGTATTTGAAGTCGCTGCTAAGTGGATCTTTTTTAGGCTTCCGTTTTCCTGCGGAAAAACCCTCGTGATAACTGAATAATCAGGCTTTTTCCGCGTTTTATGCCGACAGCCGATTATCCCTCAAAATCCCCTCGCAAGCTCCCCATATCTAATTGACACGGTTACACTTATTGTCCACTTTCGCCTCACAATCACCTTGTGAAAACCACACTTTTCCGGTACAATTTTATTGTTCGGGAGTCCTCCTGAACGGCACTGTCCGATCCGAAATAGCTCTAGTTTTCTTGCTCGCGCCAGGGCAAGTGGGCAATACGTGTTGGACGAAATAAAACTTCGCCGCGTCTCCCCGGAAATTTTCGGAACGGGACGGGATGAAGTTGCAACCCTTCGAGTCTGGCAAGCGCACAAGCGCCCTGGAAATATCCAGGCCGGAATTTTCGGATGCTCAGGCCAATGGGCAAGGCAAGCCCGCCAAAGTGGGCAAGTGTCGAGCCTCCGCGCGACCGCCTTCCCGTGTATCACCAAGATTTCTAAAAGAGATTTCTAAAATTTGCATTCATGCGAGCTAACGGTCTGAGGAGACGCACGATCCATGGCTGAAAAAGAAAGTTCGAGCGCCAAAGGTCATAAGTACGACGCTACATCCATCAAAGTGCTGGGCGGAATTGAAGCCGTTCGCAAACGCCCGGCAATGTATATCGGCTCCACTGGGGAACTAGGTCTTCATCACCTTGTGTGGGAAGTTGCGGACAACTCCGTGGACGAAGCTATGGCCGGCTTCTGCGATGAGATTAATGTGTCGGTACATGATGACAATAGCGTAACCGTGATCGACAACGGCCGCGGCATTCCGGTGGACATGCACGCTACCGAGAAGAAACCGGCGGCGGAAGTTGTTATGACCGTGCTGCATGCTGGCGGCAAATTTGATAGTGACACCTATAAAGTTTCCGGCGGACTGCACGGCGTAGGCGTGTCGGTTGTGAACGCGCTTTCGGATTGGCTCGATCTGGAGATCTGGCGCGACGGCGAAGTGTGGGAGCAGTCCTATGAAAAAGGCGTGCCCACTTCCAAGCTCAAGGCCTCCGGCAAGACTCGAAAGACCGGCACGAAAATCACGTTTCACGCCGACCCCGAGATTTTCGCGAACACGGTGTACAGCTACGACACGCTTTCGCAGCGACTTCGCGAACTCGCGTTTCTTAACAAGGGCCTGAAAATTACGCTGGAAGATGAACGTACCAATAAGAAAGCTGAATTCCGATTCACCGGCGGCATTGCCGAATTTGTGAAATACCTGAATCGCGGCAAGCAGACGCTTCACGATTCACCGATTTATATGGAAGGCAAGCGCGAGCAGGTGGATATCGAAATCGCGCTGCAATATAACGACAGCTACGCAGAAAACATTTTTTCCTTTGCTAATACGATCAACACGGTTGACGGCGGTTCGCACCTTTCAGGTTTTCGCTCCGCGCTTACACGCACGATCAACTACTACGCGAGTTCCGCCGGTATGCTGAAGGAGCAGAAAGACGAAGTCTCGATCAATGGCGACGACGTCCGCGAGGGTCTGGTTGCTGTGGTTTCCGTGAAGCTTCCGCAGCCGCAGTTCGAAGGTCAGACCAAAGGCAAACTTAATAGTGACATCAAGGGGCTCGTGGAATCGCTAGTTAACGAGCGGCTCGGGGAATATTTCGACAAGCATTCCTCTATCGCGCGAAAAATTATCGGCAAGTGTATTGACGCAGCTCGCGCCCGCGAAGCAGCGCGCAAAGCTCGCGAACTCACGCGCCGCAAATCGGCGCTCGACTCCAGCGGCCTGCCCGGAAAGCTTTCGGATTGCCAGGAACGCGACCCCGCGCGCTGCGAACTTTTCCTCGTTGAGGGCGTTACGACAAAATGCTGGGGCACGAAGAAATCCGCTGCATCATCACCGCTCTTGGCACCGGCATTGGCAAGGACGATTTCGACGCTAACAAGCTGCGCTACCACAAAGTGATCTTGATGACCGACGCGGACGTGGACGGCAGCCACATTCGCACCCTGTTGCTCACGTTTTTCTTCCGTCACATGCGTGAGCTGATCGAACGTGGCCACATTTATATTGCGCAGCCGCCGCTCTATCGCGTGAAGCGCGGAAAGATGGACCGTTACATCCGCGACGAGC
>JABDEK010000164.1:0-2117 GCA_013287135.1 Acidobacteriota bacterium
GAAATGGACATAGGCGGGTTAGAGTCAGTTTAAGTCACTGAGTTCGGTTTTGGCCAAGGGTTTCTAAGGGTTGCCGCTCTCGTTGACCATTGAGACGCAGTGCGTTATAAGCTTTTGATGTCTCTGAAACCGTCGATTGTCTGGATCGTTTTTGTATTCCAATTGGTCTCGCTGAGTGCCTTCGCGGAACGGGTCTCAACGGCCTCTCCTGTGGCGAGCCCTGAGTTTGTCCTCCTGCGTGGCGCCATTGCGCTTGAGGGCACGAAATTGACTCAGGATGAGCAGCGAAGCCGGCTCAACGCGACTCTCTCGCGATATCTCGCGACAGCGCTGCCGGATGGACAGGTGGAACGGATGAGCCAGGCACTCATTGATCTGAACATCACGACGTCCGACGAGGCCACTGCGGTCGTCGCGGACGCTCGGAACATGAGCGCAGGATTGACTGCGGATATCTCCCTTCAACAACAGCAAGAGATTCTGACTGATGGAATCGTTCAGCTGGTTGCTCACCATCCGCTCATGGGCGCGCAATTCAGCGCTTGTGATGTGGGAGGTGCGATCGGGATCTCAGGCCTCGGTCTGATTGGCTTCGTCGAGATCGCTTCTAAGGCCGGTATGAACTTCGGAACTGGAAGCTTCACTGCACTCTCTTACATCGGTATCGGAGTAGTGATCACGGTTGCCGGTGGAATCGTCATGGCTTCGAGTTGTTTCTCGGGCTGAGCTAGCAGCGCTACTGGCGACTTAGAGTTGCTGCTCGTCCTACAGATCGACCACACGAGAGATGACCCGATACTTTCCTTTTATGATGCGCAGTTCTGTACGCTCATGCAGTGAATTCAACATTTAATCAAGCAACCAGTATTCGACGATTACACATTCCAAATATATTTTGGCTCAGCCTGGCTCACGCCTTGGCCCTCGTCGCAGTTTTTCATTTTTCTTCGAGTGCACTCTGGCTCTGTCTCGGGGCGGTCTTCGTGCTTTCTCCACTCGGAGTCAATCTGGGCTACCATCGCCTGCTCACTCATCGCTCGCTCAAGACACCCAAGTGGCTCGAGTATACCTTGGTGACTCTAGGCGCTGCTATCGGTGGCGGTCCGCCGCTTCTGTGGGTCGCGGAGCATCGTTTACACCACAGGTATTCGGACACCGTCTCTGACCCACATGATGCGGGAAGGGGATTCTGGTACGCCCATGTCGGGCATCTATTTTACCACAAGGATTTCGAGGATCAGCAAGAGCAATGGATGAGCTATATTCCGGATTTGAGCGGTGATGCTTATTACCGCTTTCTCAATCGGTATTGGATCGGGTTCGCCGTATTGGCGACCGTGCCTTTGTATTTCTGGGGCGGATGGTCTTATGTGCTCTGGGTCGGATTTGTTCGCGTTGTTCTCATGCTCCATTTGACGTGGTTTGTGAACTCAGCTTCTCATCTCTGGGGCTATGAAAGTTACGAGCGCAAGGATGGTTCAAAGAACTGCTGGTGGGTTGGACTTCTTGCCGCTGGCGAGGGCTGGCATAATAACCATCACGCGTATCCGACATCGGCGGCCCACGGCCGTCGCTGGTGGGAAGTGGATACCACTTACTACATGATCTGCGTCTTGGAGCGACTGGGACTTGCGAAAAACGTGCAACGTCCGATGAAAATAAAAAGGGCTCCAGCCAAAGCTGAAGCCCCTTTGAAATCACTGACTGAAGTAGCTTACTTGCAGAGGGGAACTGAAAACTCTCCGCTGACTTCGGTATTCATGAATCCCAAGCCGCCGCTGAGCGTTCCGGTCAAAGCGGTATCGCTGATCGCGGTGACTTCGAACGTTCCGTGATCCGCCATGATGTTGTTGGACGGATCGCCAGGCGTCGTGTTGTCGCCGAAAATCATCACGTTTTCGCTGAAGCTCCCGTTGACGACGGGGTATGTTCCGACTTTCGCAGGAAAAATCGCGCGCGCATTCAGGGTTGAGGTCGAAAAGCCGTCGCAAGCGTTGGCTTGGGCTGCGGTCCAGAGATTGACATGGACGTCATTCCCTTGAATCGAGGCCGAGCCTGCGACAAAGGTGAACGCTTTGCCGTTAATGGTTCCGGTGACAGGGGCCGCAAAGGCCGCT
>JABDEK010000164.1:2127-3682 GCA_013287135.1 Acidobacteriota bacterium
AAGGCCGCTACCGAGAACACCAAGCAAAACACTGCCGACAATAAAACTTTCTGAAGGGTCATGAGAATCTCCTCTTGTGAGGAAAATCTATTCAGAAAGCGGCTTGTTGTAAATTATTATTGCGATGACGCGGGGACGCATTCGAATTCGCCGGTGCCGCTCACCAGTTCGTCAAAGGCTTCGCAGTTTCCGTCGTCGACTCTTTTCGCGTCAAACTTGACTGCAGAGATTTGGCGAACTGCTTGGCCATTGCAGGCTTGAAAGGCTTTGGTGGCGATTTGTCCTTGAAGATCGTTCTCCAGATACTGAATGCCTGATTCGCCGCCGCAGCTGTGTTCCTGGGCGGAAATCTCGAATGCCCAAGCCTGCGAGGACAGAATAAAGAAAGTAAATGTGACGATAATAAGTTTCATAAGCACCTCATTTGTTCCCTATGCGTAACATTCGATGAGGGCTAAGAATAATTAATGAAAGGCATGGTCGTCATGCCTACGATTTATGGATGGCTCTTAGGCCTGCTCAACGATTCGAAGGAGGATTTCCTGCGCCAAATCGCGATTTCCGGAGAAAGCGTTCTTGGTCGCGGCCACTTTGACGTTACTCGTCGAGCCAGGCCCGTTGTCGATCGTCACGGTGACATCCGATTCTCCGATTTTTCCCATAAGCTCTCGCTCGGTGCCGGAGTTTTTGACGGTCGTGCCGGTCACGCGGATGTTCATCTGCTGAAATACGGAATGAGCTTGGTTGTCGACGTGATCGACGGTGCCTTTCACGATGCCTTCAGCGGCACCGGAGCCGGGGCCGGTGGTGGAGCTTGCACATCCGGCGAGCATTCCAAGAAGTACCGCAAAAGCCGCTAGTTTCTTTTTCATAAAAGTCTCCCAATCAGTAGGGGAGCAAGAATCCGGCCCAGCTGTCTATTTCTTAGACAGTCCCAGCTCGCCAGGAGGCTGAAAAGGGCATAAAACCCTGTCTTTTGCATGGTATGCCGGTTGCTTCTATAAGGATATGGGTCCTGGTTTCCTAGCGATCAGCATTTTTCTTAGCCTCGCGTCTTCGGTCGCATCCGCTGCCGATTCAGGCCCCTGTCCAGGCGTTTTGCCAGAGGATGCTTTTGCCACCTCGAATTTGAAGGCCGTTTCCCGGTCGGTTGAGGCGGTTTCTGAAAAGTACGATCTTCGCGCAGGCTTGACCGATGACTCTTGGTTTCGCACGAAGCTCTTAGGTGGCGATAATTATGGTTACGCCTACGGAATGTAACTCGTGGCGCGAAAGAATCGAAGCGACGGAACTCATGTTTCGCTCTCGTACTCGAGCGACCTTTACAGTGCGCCTCTCGCGTATCTGGGGCAGAACTCGAATGGCTCGTACAACGAAAAACAAGTTTTTACGAATGACACGATCTACAGCGTCAGCTTGGATAACTCGGATCAAGCGCGATATCTCTATTACAAAGTGATCGCAGGAGCGCAGGTACTTGGTAGTACACCCTCTGGTAATCCCCTCGATGCCTCGACCCAGCAACTCTGGTTTCATCGCGTGACTTCAAACGTCA
>JABDEK010000165.1:0-1250 GCA_013287135.1 Acidobacteriota bacterium
GATAGTGACCGGCAAGAGGATGTGTTCCCTCGACGATCCAATCCACGTTGTCCGCCACATGGTCGAAGAACCCTTTGCCATCACCAGATTCCAGGTTCTTGAAAATCCCGCGAACGTAAGCAATGCTCAACTCCTGAGGTACAGCAGATCGTGCAGTAGACATCTTAAGTGACCTCCTTTGCATATCGTGATCCAAAGGTGTAGGGCCTTCGCAGCGCTAATCTGACCAGCCACATAACTCACTTCTCCACGGTGCGTCGGGCAGTTAGCTCGACCGAACGTTGTATCTGAGCACACAGGGCTTGTCGGCAGGAACTTCAACGACGCCGAGGCCGTCGGTTTCTTTTCGGATGTCAGGCATGCTCTCCTCCGAGATGTGAGTTTGAGGAGGTTGGTCAGTTGACGCGCGGGCTAGGACACCGATATTTAACTCCCGCCCGAATAGGGCGTCAAGGAGCGGATAACGGGCAAACTGGAAGTTATCAGCTCGCACGACGGGTTAGTACCGACAAACGCGCATCTCGTGAGTGCTTGATTTTCCTGACGAGATGCCGACTTATCAGGGCTTATGTGATCGCCTTGCTTTCATTTCCATTACGACCTAACGTATTTGACCGTCCAACGCCCGGCCTCCATTGTCGTTGGCATTATTGGGACTCACCAGGGTCCAACCCCTATCGAAACCAGTTGGAAACAGGAGGAAGAATGTCGCAAGTGTGGTTAGTTACGGGTAGTTCTCGCGGTCTGGGTCACGCCATTGTCGAGGCCAGCCTTGCAGCCGGTAATAAGGTCATGGCGACAGCCCGAAACACCGAATCACTTAACGATCTGTCGGACCGCTACGGTAATCAGGTGAAGCTATTTGCCTTGGATGTGACCGACGAGTCCGCCGCGACTGCTGCTGTGAAGACAGCTATCGATACGTTTGGCTCGCTGGACGTTGTTGTCAACAACGCGGGATACGGCAATCTCTCGTCTGTCGAAGACACACCCATGTCGGATTTTCGCGCGCAAATCGAAACGAACCTCTTCGGGACGATCATTGTGACAAAGGCAGCCCTTCCGCATTTCCGCGAAAGGAAGGGCGGTCATTTTGTTCAATTTTCATCGATGGGAGGAAGGATCGGACCTCCGGGTCGCGGACCCTACTCGGCTGCAAAATGGGGCGTTGAAGGTTTCTCCGAAGTGTTGTCGCGCGAAGCATCTCCGCTGGGCGTTAAGGTCACCATTGTCGAACCAGGTGGCTTTCG
>JABDEK010000165.1:1260-3664 GCA_013287135.1 Acidobacteriota bacterium
AGCGAAGGGCGTCCCGAATACGATTCGACAGTTGGCGCGACCGCCAGGTTTCAGCGCGACTACAATGGAAAGCAGCCGGGCGATCCGAAAAAGGCTGCTCAAGCAATCGTTCGTCTGACTCGGGAGCAAAATCCACCGTTGCGGCTTTTACTCGGCAGCGACGCGTACAATGGCGCAGAAAAGAACGACCTTGCGCGGTTGGAAGAAGCCAGAAGATGGAAAGAGCTCAGCTTGTCGACTGATTTCTAGTTTCGTCTGCATCTTTGGAGGGATCAAATGGGACTGCTCGAAATCCTTGACCATCGACTGTGCGGAGCAGCTCAGGACGAACCCCTCAGTCCCGGGCCAGGGCAAGCCGGCAATCCCGGCAAAGGTCAGAATTAGAACTGTTGTAATCGATGTGATCTTCATGAGAAATGCACCACATGGACTGAACCCCTAAATTGAAACAGTTTCATGATGCACAGCTTGTGGAATTTCCAATTACTTCTGGTTAGCCCTTCAATCGGGAGTAATCGCGATCACTTCCTACAGCCGACTTCCCATTCCAGCGCCTCCACATCTCGGTCCGCTCCCGTTCAGAGAGCTTGAACCGCCTCCTAAATGTCACAAACACCACCTTTAGAGAAAAGCTTTATACCAGATGGTGTTGCATCGACCGGTTGAGCTGGCACCGTTTATCGGGAGCTGGCATCTTTGCTGATTGTTTCCGGCGCGAGCGACATCAGTGAGGTGTACGCGCACCAGACACTGTTTGAGAAATTCGTCGTGCAGGACGTGTCGGGGTGGGAAGCGGAACCAGCGCCGTTGTGCCACACTATGTTTCTGATCGGCCCAGGGATATAGGCTTAGGCGAACGGTCGTTGCGAAGTTAAAGCGTGCGATCGAGGACCCTGATGGTCTTATCGATTCTGGTGCTCCACCGAAAGCTTCGAAGTCACTCGGTGACTTCAGCGACTAAGACGTTCGCAAAATCAAAGGGTTTGTGAAAGACTTCGTGGCTGCGCGAACCGGGATTAGTGGCAAGCCGATGGCTCTCTTCGTCCGACGAGCTCATACAAGGTCGAAGCGATCGAGATTCATCACTTTGGTCCACGCAGCCACGAAGTCTTTCACAAACTTCTCCTCAGAGTCCGCGCACGCACAGACTTCCGCGAGGGCGCGCAGCTGGGAGTTCGACCCAAAGACCAGGTCGACACGCGTGCCGGTCCACTTGACCTCGTTTGTCTTCCGGTCGCGCCCCTCATATATGCCTTCCGAGCCAACGGACGGCTGCCATTGCGTGCCCATATCAAGCAGGTTGACGAAGAAGTCGTTCGTCAGCGTCTCCGGCCGCTTGGTGAAGACGCCGTGTGAGGACTTCCCGGCATTTGCACCTAGGACGCGCAGGCCGCCAACGAGAACCGTCATCTCAGGCGCTGTCAGCGTCAAAAGTTGCGCCTTGTCGATCAGGAGCTCCTCCGCCGATACACTGAATTTGGCCTTGAGGTAGTTGCGGAACCCGTCCGCGACCGGTTCTAGATAGGTGAAGGACTCCACATCGGTCTGCTTCTGCGAAGCGTCCGTGCGTCCCGGCGAGAAGGGGCTGGTTTACTTCCCAATCCTTTTGCGGAGCTAGGCGAATGCGCGCCCCGTTCGCACCGCCACGCTTGTCGGAGCCGCGGAACGTCGCGGCCGACGCCCAGGCAGTCGTGACCAGATGGGAGATCGACAGTCCCGATTTGAGGATCTTAGCCTTCAGAGCAGCAATGTCCCGTTCCCCGATCAATTTATGGTCCGCCGTGGGAACGGGGTCTTGCCAGATCAGCTCCTCTGCCGGGACTTCCGGACCGAGATAACGTGAACGCGGGCCCATGTCGCGGTGGGTGAGCTTGAACCACGCGCGGGCAAACGCGGCGGCGAACTCATCCGGATGTTCGAGGAAGCGCCGGGAGATCTTTTCGTAGACCGGATCGACCCGCAAAGAGATGTCCGTGACCAGCATCGTTGGCGCATGACGCTTCGACGGGTCGAAGGCATCCGGAATTGGCGTGGCGCCGCCCTTCGCTTGCCACTGATAGGCGCCGGCCGGGCTCTTGGTAAGCTCCCATTCATAGCCGAACAGGTTCTCGAAGTAGTAGTTGCTCCACTTCGTCGGCGTCTGCGTCCAGGTAACTTCCGGGCCGCCGGTGATCGCGTCTTTGCCTTTGCCAGTGCCATAACTGCTCTTCCAGCCGAGGCCCATCTCCTCAATGGGCGCTGCCTCGGGAGCGGGGCCAACAAGTTTCGGATCGCCGGCGCCGTGGGTTTTTCCAAAGGTGTGACCTCCAGCAATGAGCGCAACCGTCTCCTCGTCGTTCATCGCCATGCGGCGGAACGTTTCGCGAATATCCTTGGCCGCCGCGACGGGATCCGGCTTGCCGTT
>JABDEK010000166.1 GCA_013287135.1 Acidobacteriota bacterium
TCGCACTTCTGATCGACGCGGTCGCCGCAAAAAACGGGCACGGCAACATACCCTCCCTTGAGTCCTCCCTCGGCCCCGGCGGCATGACAATGTTTGGGGCGGTCCTTGTGGTAATCGCGATCATCATCTTCGCCTGGGGCGTGGCAAAACGAAACGCCACGGTGATGGCCGTCACCAACCGTCGCGTGCTAATCAAAACCGGAATGGCTAGCCGTAGAACGCTCGACCTCATGCTCAACAAAGTGGAAACTATCGGCGTCACCGAGACTTTTCTCGGCAGAATTTTCGGCTTCGGCTCTGTGGTCATCCACGGCACCGGCGGCACTCCCGAATCATTTGTGATGATCGCTCATCCTCAGCAGTTCCGGCAAAGCGTGCAGGAGCAGATCGGTGGTCGTTAATCCGTGCCGAGAAGTAATAAATCCGCAGGCATCTTCACGGCCTCGTGGGCGTTACCCAGCCGTACTAGGACCAGTCTTCTACCGTAAAAAGTGTATTGCCGGATAATTGTGTGATTGCTAGATTTTCATCTTTAACAGGTAAGTGGAGACGCGCATGAAAAAATTTATTGGTATCCTGACGGTAGCTGTTCTGATTCTGGCGCTGGGCGCCACTGTCGCCCGCGCCGACGGCGGAACAACCTCCTACACCGTTGACAGCACCTTTTCTTCGACCACAACTCCAACGCCTTTTTCCGCGCCGAGTGATTCGTTTACGTTTAGCTTCAGCCTGCCTTCTACCTGCACTTGCGGCCCGTTCGGCAGCGGCTTCAGCGAAAACGCCCTGGTGAACTACACCTTCGGCGGCACTTCCTTCACCAACGTGCCGGCTACCATCATGTATGCTCCCAGCAGTCTCGATGGATTGTTTGACATCATGATCACGTCGGGCGGCCAGACGTACGATTGGTATTTGACCGGCGCACAGATTTACAGCGTGTCCGGCTCTACCGCGACGCTGTTAAATGGCATGTTCCCAATCACGCCATTCAATCCGTCCGACGGATCCGGTAGCGTCTTCTACGACCTATCCGGCGATTACGGCGGGCTTACAGGCGGAACGGTAACAGCTATGACTGGCTCCGTCCCGGAGCCCTCGGCTCTCTTGCTTCTACTTTGCGGTTGCGCAGCCTTGGTGGGACTCAGCCGTAAGGTCGCAAACTCGAACTCTTGATGCGACAGCAAAAGGTGGATGGGTTCAAAACGGCCCACTCTGTTAATAGTCTAAACAATTTATTGACAATTAACGACGTACCTGCTACACATATAGTGCATCTTTAAACTGAGGCGGGGGATGTCATGAAGAAGTTGCTCGGTATTCTTGCTCTAGCGGCCCTATGCCTCGCCGCGACCACCGTACGAGCCGATGAACCCCTCCTTTCCACTTCCGGCCGGTTCATGGATCTTTCGTCCCGGCCTGCCTCATTCAGCGATAACACTCTAACGCTTGATGCGAGTGCGACACGCGAGATTTCGACGCGAGAGAGCTTTAGCATTGGGGACCGTCGATTCACGGGTCATTACGAGTGGTTCAATAGAACTCATCGCGGCGCCGTCACCACCACACCGACACCCCAAGCCGTGCCGGAACCATCTGCGCTCCTGTTTCTGCTTTGCGGCTGCTTGGCTTTGACTGCTCTAAGCCGCAAGCTCGCAAACTCCAACTCGTAAATCGCGAAGAAGTTTCTTCGGCTTCAGCTACTAATCGCCAGCCAATAATTTTACAAGAATTATCCATCTGTCCGGTCGCCAGCGCATCATAATGGTGATGCGGCGAATCGAGTTGCACAAGCCGCATGAATGGAGAAGAACATGATGAAATGCTCCAAGCTGGCGGTCACACGGATGCTTGCGGTACTCGCGATTCTGGCAGGTATGCTAGGCCTGGATTATATCGGGCTGCGGGCTGCGAGCGACAAGGCCCCCGCAACGGGAGCGGCCGCGCCCGACTTCACTCTAAACTCCCAGGACGGCGCCCCAATTAGCCTGCACGAATTCCGCGGCAAGTGGGTGGTCCTCTATTTTTATCCCAAAGATTTTACCAGTGGCTGCACCACGGAAGCGCACAACTTCCAGCGCGACCTGGCTCAATATCAGCAGAAAGACGCGGTGATCCTGGGCGTCAGCGCAGATACCACGGATTCGCATCAGAAGTTTTGCAGCAAGGAAGGCTTGAACTTCAAGCTCCTGTCCGACACGGACCACAAAGTTTCTGAAGAGTACGGCTCGATTATGAACTTCGGTGTGAAAAAGCTCTCCGCGCGGCACACCTTTCTGATCAATCCCGCCGGGGTGATTGTGAAGGAATATCTCGACGTGGATCCCGGCAAGCACAGCGAAGAAGTGTTGGCTGCGCTGACGGAACTGCAGAAAAAGTCATAGCTCGTCAGCCGGGATTGTGTTTGAAGAATTGCGGAGAAAGAGTCCTACAGATTGGACGAGGCAAGCTTTGCGCCAGACAATTCGCCGCAAGGCTTGCCCCGATTGACGACAAAAGTTAGGGCTAGTTAACGTCGGGCAGATTCGCCGAGCGTCGTTTCCATCCCATACCTACTGCAAATAGACCCACCACCAGCATCAGTGTTGTGGTTGGTTCAGGAACAGAAGATGTTACCGCATTCGCAGTCAGCGTGTACGAAGCTCCCGTCTCCAGGTCGTAGAGACAGAAAACACCGGTGAGCAATGTAGGATCGGACTCGTTGCCCGAATAAAGCTGCGGCCCACCCAGATCCGGCAGCGCATCGAAAACGCTGTTCAACCCGCCTAGGTCAGATGAGTTAAAGAAAACGAGTAGGTCGCTCATCGAGGTGCCGTCAACCATAAGGTTGCTCGGCTGAACCATGAAGTAGTAACTCGGGCTT
Source organism: Acidobacteriota bacterium (assembly GCA_013287135.1). Lineage (GTDB taxonomy): Bacteria > Acidobacteriota > Terriglobia > Acidiferrales > UBA7541 > Palsa-295. Next base: position 2,861 of record JABDEK010000166.1, read on the forward strand.
GCAGCCTGAGGAGCGGGTCCCAGCGTAACGGTAAAAGTCGCGTCGGTTGCCCCGGTAAGTGTATAGGATACAGTTTGGCCGGAGTCAGCTTTGACCGTAGCGACCGATAGCAAGAGGAGGGTTGCTAACGCGAGAAACCTTGTAATTATCTTCATAATAAATACCCCTTAGTTCCGCCCCCTCTTTGCGGCGCGATGTCGCAGTCGCAGGCGTTATCGAGATATGGCAATCAGCGCTCCAAAAACCTCTGTTAGCAAGTGGCTTAAATACTTACAGTTAGTCGGCCTCTAGAAATGCCATTTGGGAAGACGTTTTCCTATTGATGGCGTTGCCGAGCGCAAATTCTTCCTCTATCCAGTCTAACGCGGACTGGTCTGGAGATGGCATTCAAAGTCCAAATACGCTCGGAATCCCCGCGGTAAATAAGCTTCGCGGTAGATTCCTCGAACAGTCCCGAGATTTTACCAACACCCCGTGGACCTCTTCCCGAATGCCATCCGAAAAGGGACCTGGCCCGATGAAAACATCCGTGACCGGAGCCATTTTCCTTTGGCAGTTTCGCCGTCATCAATCGAGAGGAGTAAACACGCGCCGGCATTTTGCGCGTTGCGACTCCGTGCGCATGGGCTCGCCACCAGCGGGCCGATTTCATTCAAAGGACCGGGCCTCCGCGGAATCGATTACAGTTTTTTTCCAAAGTCATCTACAGGTTTCCCCGAGACTCTTCGCGGAATTGTTCGGTGGGGTCACGAACCGAAA
>JABDEK010000167.1 GCA_013287135.1 Acidobacteriota bacterium
TCCCTTTATTTGGTCTGATTTTGCCGACGGCATCGCCAGAGTATCCTACAACCTTCAAACCAAGGATAGAGACTATCAGCGAACAGTCGGCTGATTAACGCTTACTGGCAAAGCGGGGAACGGCATTTGTATGGTTCCGAACAAACAGGAGTCACACTGGAAGAGGAGCAATGTTTGCTATCCGTCGCCAACGGTTATCTGCATCCACTTATCCTTTTATTACTCGATACGGGCTTGAGGCCGAATACAGAAGCCTTGGCCCTGAAGTGGAGAGATATCGACTTCGAACGTGGGATGGTCACCGTCGTTTCGTCAAAGACGCCTGCGGGACTGAGAACCGTGCCAATGACCAGCCGTCTGAAGGCAGAACTGTCCCGGTGGAAGAAATTGACTGGCCCAGAGAATTCAGAATTCGTTTTCTTTTATCCGAGGAATCCCGCAAAGCATTTGCTCCAGGTCCGAAAGACATGGGCGCGAGCGTTAAAGGACGCCAACGTCGCAAAACGCCGCCTCTATGATTGTCGCTCTACATTCTGTAGTCGAATGTATGCGGCGGGAATACAACAGTTCCTTGTCGAACTGCTGATGGGTCATGCTGGCAATAGCCTGGTTCACACCTATGCTAAAGCGGATGATGATTTCAAGCGGGATGCAGCTGCGAAGCTTGAAGCGTTCATCGCTTCAAAGAATGCCATCCTTGACACCTCAACAACTCCGGCTTGGGTGAATTGAGATTCTAGTTGGCGTTTCGAGCGGTTTTTTTTTGGTTCTTGCTCCGCTGCAAGGCTGACAAACTTGCGTAATAAAGCAGAATGGGAATCTCAGGACGACCTGAAATTGCGTAGTCTGGTATGATGCGTTTCCCAAGTAGTCCCAATAGCAATGGCTTCTACCCCCAAAATCAGGTGTCGCAGATGAAGGAACTCTCTAGATGGGGCTTTCCATTCCTACTGACCGTCGTCTCGTTAACCGCTATTGCCCAAAGCAGAGACACGACGAAGAGCCCGCCCTTAAGAAGCCCAGTGCAGCTACTCTCCGGCTACAAGATTCAACTGAGCTCTGGAATAGACACTTGGGGTGGAACCATTTGGAAAGTCGGTGGCTTAAAAATCATATGGCATTCGGGATTGCATGTTGGCGTCGCTGCCGATTTGGTCGACAAGAAGGACGTGGCTTGGCGTGAAGAACAAGTCGTAAATGGCCAACAAGTGGTCTGCGTTTACGCGACATCGAGCGACCTCATCGGTAGCTTTCCACGGCTGGTCACCAATTTTCAGGGCCATATCGAACGCCAGCAAGACCTCGCCGAAATGCTACTCATGATTCTGACATTCGAACCCACGCACGGGTACGCTGTTGAATCTGGAGCTATTGTTCCCATTCCGCAATAACAACGCAATAAAGATGCCCAATGGCGTTCGGACTCCGGCTCGGACGCCATTTTTATTTCACCCGGGCGATAATTCTCAATTCCAATCGACCTCTCCGCGGGAATTGCTAGGATAATCTTCGTCTATCTTCGTTCAGTAACGTGGCTTTTCGCCGGATTTCTGTTGCCTTAATACTCTGATTGCATTGGTCCATTTGGCATAGGCCATGGGGAACAGCGATGGATGCGCGTAATAGAGACAACACTCGACGTCATTTCATCGGACCAAATCGTTAAGGCAATTCCAAGCCGCAATGAGGACACCGATGTCGCAGAAATATGCTCCATGGACCGACGAAATGACGTCTCCACAGTTGCCCGCACCGAGGACAGCGTATGTTCCGGTATTCCATTGCCGCCCATATGAGAAACGAAAGCCAGGCCGCAGTAAATATCATAAGGCCCGGAGTACCCTGGTTCGTAGGGTCAATTAAAAAGTGGTTGAATACGAAGCCAATCGGACCAATCAAGTAAGAAAGCAAAAGTTGGCGATGGATTCGCCGCATCCGCTTCCATTGTTCCGCGTAAGCGTTATTCGTCACGATTCTCTCAGAAGAAAAATCCTCGCACAGTCTATTGGCCTAAAACCACGAGGATGATACCACTGCGGCCAATTTCACTTGTACTTGGTGGCCTCACGGACAAGCAGCCGGGCCGCTTGAAGGTCCAAGTCACAAACCGGAAAAGTCGGTTTCGGTAGATTGTCGATGCCGATGTTCTTGAGGCATACTTCCGGTGGGCGTGATGCCATGACGTCAGGAAGCCAATACACATCGATTGAACTATCGGAAAAGCCTTGCAACGGGGAAACGTTTGCGTCTGACGGTTATCCGGAAAACTGCAAAAACACTCGCGTGTTTGAATTAAAGCACGCGAACGGTCGCACACTACATCTTTGTGAATATCACATCGAGTGCTATTGGAACTTTTGGCCACCGTTCCGTACCGCCATACGAGACATCTGGCCAGGTCGATTTCAGGCTAAGTCCTGATCGAGCACTACTCACTTCTGCGTTATCTATTCGGGCGAGTCGCCCAAGCTAAAATCAACCCAAGCAGAACCACGACCGCTGCTGATATCCAGTAACCGGCAATTGGCCATGATGACCAGTCCTTGCTAGCTGCGAGTTCCCTATAGAGGCGGATTATGCGTCGTATTTCTGACCTAAAATACTTTACTGGAATTCCCGTACTCGCAACTCGCGTTCGCATCAGCCAAAACAGAATAATGCCAAATGAACCAACCAGAAAAAGCGCAGCGACAAGGGGATTGACGTCGTTCACAGACCTAACCATTCGACTCTGAGAACAGCGGAATGTAGCATGGGACGGCCCGCTACAAGCCGGGAGAATTGCGTGACGATTGAGGACGAGGCACAGCAACTCAAGCAGCTCGTGACTAGTGGAAAGACGAAGGGTTATATCCTTTACGACGAAATCGACGAACTCGTGCCCGCAGGCGTTAAGGAGGGACCTGCGCTCGACGAGATTCTGTCACAGCTTGCCAGGAACGATATCGAAGTCCTTGAAGAGCCTAGAGCTAAGCAAGAGTTTGGCACAGATGACGAATCGCTCGACGACAACGAACTTCAGGAACTTAGCGAACAAGCTGGCGATGCTCCTGTAAGGATGTATCTGCGCGAGGTACTGGCCACCGCACATCTGACGCACGAACAAGAAATCGAACTTGCCAAACGCATCAGAGGCGGCGGACAGGACGCCAGAGAGGCCGAGAAGCAACTCATCGAGCCGAACCTGCGGTTAGTGGTGAAAATCGCCAAGCGCTACCGCAACCAAGGTCTTGGCCTGCTTGACCTGTTTCAGGAAGGCAATATCGGCCTGATGCAGGCGGTCAAGCAGTTCAACTACACGCGGGGATATAAGTTCTCAACGTGCGCCATCTTCTGGATACGGCGGGCCATACGTTCTTCCCTACCCTGATAGAATGCCCAAAAGATGGTAATAATTTAGAAAGTGGTAATGCCGACCAAGGAAAAGTTCCGCTGTTGTTGCAACCGAATGCCTGATTAACTTACCAGGCA
>JABDEK010000168.1 GCA_013287135.1 Acidobacteriota bacterium
GCCATGCCAATCCAGTATTTGATCGGTTGCTTGTCCCGGCGAGCGGTGAAGCCTTTGATTGTAGTAAGGACACCACTGCGAAAGGATTTGTAATAGCCGTTTCCAAGGAGGAAGGCGATCGTCGCACAAAAAAAGAGTATGAAAAGTTCACGCGCCACTTAAATCACGATTCTAGCGTTCACGCCTCTCTTTCCGCCCTCCGCAGCTCATAGGCTTCCGAGAGGGCCATCGAATCCTCTACGCTCCACAGCCTGTCCAACACACCCGCTGCCATAGCCGGGGACGTGCGAGTGTACGGTGAATCTTGATGAAATTGTACGCGAAATAGTTGAGGGCCGTGGCAGCCGCGTGGTTCGCCAGTTTCCAGCTGAATCCATTCGACAAGCGGGTGTAACGCCTCATAGTAGCCCACTACCGATACCAGCGCTTGAGATTTGTTGTGTGCGAGATCCTCGCTCCGACTGAAAAGCGCCAGTGCTCGGGATGACGCAATCGAGATGGGCTCTGACGTATAATCCAACGTCGAGCTAAATCTTTTCGAGGCCACTTCATTGCCCATCGGAACCGCGTTTCACGAGCGAACCTTTCCGCTTTGCCACAGCTTGAATTACCGCGAGTGGTCGGGATACTACACGGTCAGCGTGTATGAAGTGCATCATGAGCACGAGTACAACGCCATCCGCAATGCGACCGCGCTGATCGATATTTCTCCGCTCTATAAATATTTGATCACCGGCAAAGACGCGACGCGACTGGTGAACCGCGTGATCACGCGCGACATCAACAAGGTGAAAGTGGGGCAGGTGATTTATTGCTGCTGGTGCGATGAAGACGGAAAGGTCATCGACGACGGCACCGTTTCGCGCCTCGAGGAGAATGTTTATCGCTGGACGGCCGCCGATCCGAGCCTCCGCTGGTTCCGGCAGAACGGCCTGAACATGGATGTGCAGGTCGAAGACATTTCCGAGAAAGTTGCGGCGCTGGCGTTGCAGGGACCAACCTCGGCGAAGTTGCTGAAGTCCGTGGCGGAGGCAGACATTGCGAACCTGAGATATTTCCGCGTAACGAGCGGCAAGATCGCAGGCGTGCGGGTGGATATTTCTCGCACGGGCTATACCGGCGATTTGGGGTATGAGATTTGGGTGCCGCTGAAGGAAGCCAATGACGCGGTGAAGGTGTGGGATGCGTTGGCGGAAAAAGGCAAGCAGTTCGATCTGCACGCTGCGGGAATGTTGGCGCTGGATGTGGCGCGGGTGGAGGCCGGGCTGCTACTCATCGAAGTGGATTATTCGAGTTCGAAGAAAGCGCTGATTTCGTCGCAAAAATACTCGCCATACGAGCTGGGCTTCGCCAGGATGGTTCATCTGGAGAAAGAGAATGTTATCGGCAAGCGAGCGCTTGAGCAGGATGCGAAGAACGGTGTGGCGCGGCATTTTGTTGGCATTGAAGTGGATTGGACGGATGTGGAGGCGCTGTACGAGCGCTATGGCCTCACTCCGGCTGCTCCGAGCCAGGCTTCACGAGTGGCGGTGCCGCTGTACTCCGGGGATAGGCAAGTGGGCAAGGCTACAAGCACGAGTTGGTCGCCCGTCTTGAAGAAGATGATTGCTCTGGCTAGTGTGGAGACTGAGCATGCGAAGATCGGGACGCAGTTGCAGATGGAGATCACGATCGAGGCGATCCGGTTGAAGACCAATGTGAAGGTGACGGCGATGCCGTTCTTCAATCCTCCCCGCAAGACGGCAACGCCGGTCTGAGGTCCTCGTCTGAGATCACGCTTATGGCGGTGATGGCCAAGAGCTTTATTGTCGGTTCGCCGCTGATATATGTCCGAACTAATTTTGTCGGTGACTGCGCTTAAAGTCTACTGACGACAAGCGGCACCACTTGCTCCACACTTTATGAGTCGCTCCCGACAGGATTGGCCAACGCTGAGTCCGCTGGTGGTCCTGGCCGGGGTTGTTCTGGTTCTTTATTTCGCGCGCGCGATTCTTATTCCTCTGGCGCTTGCCCTCACTCTCAACTTCCTTCTGACCCCGATGATGATGTTTTTCCAGCGGCTCCCCATGCGCCGCGTGCCGGCAGTGGCGTTGTCGATTGTGATTTCGGGGCTGGTGGTTGGAGGCATCGGGTGGGCCGTCGCGCAGCAGTTGCTGCAAGTAGCGAATGATCTGCCTAAATATCGGTCGCATATTCACGCCAAGATCGAAGCCCTTCATTACCAACCGGAGAGCGCGCTGGGTCGGGCTACTCAGAGCGTGGAGGAACTCGGCAAGGAATTTTCGAGCGCCGAAACTAGTTCGGAAGCGCCGGCAACATCCGGGAGCGGGTCGCGCAGCGGGATACAAACCGCGACGGATTTGCGGACGAGTGGACCTGTGCCAGTTCAGGTTGTCACCGTGCCAGCCGGGGGCTTGTCATATCTTCGGGAAGTGCTGGGGCCCGCGCTCATTCCGCTGGCGACAACGGGGATGGTGTTGATCTTCACTGTATTCATCCTGATCGAGCAGGAGGATTTGCGGGACCGTTTCTTGCGCCTCGCGGGAGTGGAGCAGTTGCATGCGATGACTCTGGCGATGGATGATGCCACTCGCCGCATCAGCCGATACCTGCTGCTGCAACTTCTGGTCAATGCGTGCTACGGGATCTGTTTTGGGGTCGGTTTATTCCTGATCGGAATTCCGAATGCGCTTCTTTGGGGAGTTATCGCAGGGCTGCTCCGCATCGTGCCCTATGTGGGTGCGCTGACGGGCACGGCTTTCCCGCTCGTGCTGGCTCTTGCCGTGTTCGACAGTTGGGGACCGCCGGTTCTGGTTGTTCTTCTATTCGTACTTCTTGAACTGATCGTATCCAATCTGATTGAGCCCTGGTTGTATGGTGCGCATACCGGGATCTCCTCTCTAGCATTACTTGTCACAACAGTCTTCTGGACGACTCTGTGGGGATGGGCTGGACTGGTCCTGGCGATTCCGCTCACGGTATGTCTGATTGTTCTGGGGCGCTACGTGCCACGCATGTCGTTCCTCCACACTTTACTAGGCGATGAAAGGGCGCTGTCGGTCGAGGCTCAGTTTTATCAGCGTTTACTGGCGTTGGATCAGGAAGACGCCCGCCTGATCGCCCATAATTTTCTGAAGAGCCATCCGTTGGTGAGCTTGTACGACAAGGTGATGGTCCCGGCTCTCACGTTGGCTGAACATGATCGGCACAAAGGAGCGCTGGATGAAAGGCGGGAGTCTTTTCTGTCGCTTAGCGTGAGCGAAATCATCTCTGAGTTGACTGTTTACAGCACAGACGAGACTTCGACAAAGTCAAGAAAGATGAAGCTACCATCGATATCTACCGGCGTGAGCGAATTTCGTTTGACTGCGAAAGAGCCCGCAGTTTCTTCCATTCGTATCTT
>JABDEK010000169.1:0-1594 GCA_013287135.1 Acidobacteriota bacterium
AGTCTCATGCGGTCCAGATAGCGGTCGATGCGAAGACATACCGGATTCTTCGCTGTGGGCCTGTAAAGAAGCCTGAGGGGCTTTCTGGCGGGATGCAATGAAGCTTCGCAGTTTGCACTAGGTCAAAAAGGCCCCAGTGCCGAGACGGACGGGTGCGTTTTGCCGAGCCGCACCATACCCGGAGAGTGGCCCCTAGAGCGGGTTTCCAGGTGTTCTCCGCCCGCAAGGCTATGAATACTCACGGTAATTCTTATCGGCAGAGGTTGCCTGTTTTGGCCATAATTTTAAGCTGAGCGCTGGCACAGTGGGTGCAATTACGTACTGCATCGCTGCTGAAGCGTGTGTGTCTGCGGTACGTATGTTGATGGGGGCCTCAGCAGTTGTCCCAAAAAATTCTACGTTGAAAAACGCCATTAAAAGCCTGCCTGTAGCCGCGGGTCTCGAAAGAGACCCGCCGGTTTTCCTTTTGTTTGACTAGGTCCTGATGGGTTGCATTTTATGACGCTATGCGTTATGGTGCGCGCCTATGAAAACCCGTCTCACAGCACCGGCTCTGATTTTCGCGGTACTGGCTCAAACGGCTTCGAGCCAGGCATTTGCAGACCAGCCCCAACAGACCGCGCCTGGTCCCGCTACTAGCCTCGCAGTGGAAGGCCTGGTCAAGCTCGCGTTCGCGGGGGTCACAGGTGCCGATGCCGAAGAAGACGTCTCCATGGAAGCGACAGCTCGGGTGATTGACCTGCAGCCGCTGTTGCCGAGAAAGAATTTCATCGGAACTCATTTCTTTTCGAATTACGCCCAAGCGAGTGGAATTCCTTACGACGATCAGACGAAAGACGTCGGATTGCTTCCCGACTTCAACGTGCTGAATAGCGCCAGTTTCAAATCGAGCACCGTGAGCCCCGAAGTCAAAGAAGTCTACGAGCACACCTCCCGATTCAAACTCGTCGTTTACGCTAGCTCCGATCCGCTGACCCATCGCGTGTTGAGCGTCTCGAATTGGGCCGCGGCCCAAATGGGCAACAGCCTGCTTCCGTTGGATCCGTTCGAGCGCCAGATGAATAGCACTGTCGCGGAAATCGGACCCTTCCCGGCGATTCGCTCAAAAGCGAGAGTCTGGGCCCGCTCTTATGCCGACAACGGCAAGGCAGCCCTGGTTGGAATGTATAATTCCGTTCAGTTTCACGACGAAACGTACGTCTCTGTGATTTTCCCGTACGTCGATTCGAATCAGATCTCTGTTTTGAAGCCGACGAATTTGGAAGAGGGCGGTCTCCGTTTGTCCTCCAAAGAGGAAGCGGGTTCATTTGCGGGCGATTACTATTGTCCGGTCGATGATCAAGGGCATGTGATGAAGGTCGAAATCTTCCACAAGGCCTACCAGCAACTCGATGTCCATTTCGACAAGAGTCTGAATATGGTGACGGCTGAGCATCATTTTATAGCCGTGGGCAAGGATTCGGAGCTCGTTCTTCACTATAAATTCGTGCGCAAAGAATAAGTGATTTGAAACCAGAAACCACTTTCTGTTTCACTTCTTTGACAGAAGAAGTTTTGGAACGTAGAAGGCCCTCAACGAAGGAGTCCTTCCATG
>JABDEK010000169.1:1604-3029 GCA_013287135.1 Acidobacteriota bacterium
TCTGGTTTGTGTTCTCGCCGTGTCGGCTTTGTATGCATCGCCGGCATTTTCGAATTCGACGAAGTGTTCTTCGTCGGATTCTAAGCTTTCATATCAGCACAATTCTCCGAACGGCGGGCCGATGCGGCCGGCGACGGAGAGTTTGGTTCTCGATGGTGAAACTCTCATTAATTTCTCGTGGCCGGGTGGGGCGAATATCAAGATTGCCGATATCAGCTTCGCGACTGAGACTGTTTGGTCGAAGACCAATGTGGGTCAAAACAACAGTGTCACGCTGTCACTGATCAACGCGATGGTGACCCGACCCGATGCGAGTGGATCGCCTGTTCCGGTCTTCAATGATCTCGTGTTCTGTCGCGACGATGTCTATACCGGCCCGCCGATTCCCTGACTCGGGGAACTAGAAAGCAGCAAGAGAGTTGAACAGGCCCGTGCCTTTGAACGATCCCCAGCCTGTCGAAAGGTCGTAGCCTGTGACAGCGGGAAAATAGAGATTCGTGCTGTTATTATTGATGTCATGGAAGTCCGAACTGTAACTTCCGCCCGAGCCGATCGTGTAGAGCGCCGTGTTGGGGAAACCCAGAGGAGTCTTGGAGTGGGTGGCCCGCTGCTGGTTGACGAGACCATTGAAGGCTGCCCAGAGTGGAGCTGCGCAACTGGTTCCACCGACGATTCCCCAAGTCCCGTTATAGAAGACCGCGTATCCTGAGTTCGGCTCGGCCTCAAGTGAGACATCGGGAACGTTTCGCATCGTCGTGGAGGCACCACTTCCTGCGCCGCCAATACCGCTCTGATATGCAGGCTGGCTCCAGATCGTGCTAATACCGCCGCCGCCGCCTTCGGGGCCGTAAGGGAAACCGTCGTTCCAGCTCGTTTCGCTGACGTAGGCGCTAGTGCCGTAAGTGATTCTGAGTTTGGTGCCTCCCACTCCAACGACAAAAGGCTGAGAGGCCGGATCATCCACGCTGAGAGAACTTCCGTTGTCGTAGGCGCCTGAATCGCCGGCGGCCGCGTAAAAGGATTGTCCCTGAGCCGCCATCTGCTGAAAAATTGTATTCTCGCTGTTGAGTGTGGCGGCGGAGGGAATAGTCTCAGTGAGGCCCCAAGAAGTGCTGATTTGTTTGGCGGTATTGTCGTTCGCGATTTTCGAATAGACGTCGAGAAGTCCCTGCGTCGTATTTTGGCCCATATAAACCATGATTCCGGATGCTCCCGGGGCCATCGCCGTCATCAACTCAATGTCGAGCGTGACTTCGTAGCCACCACCGCTGCAGTCGTCGGAGCCGGTCGCCCCATCAACCAAAACGTTCGTGAGTGGGACTTGGGGGAGGCCAAACTGACTTTCATAAGACGTGACGTCAGAAGCCGTATAGCCATCGAGTTCGACGAGCGCCAGGGTCTGGCCTGATCCATTGGCGGAACCCG
>JABDEK010000169.1:3039-3379 GCA_013287135.1 Acidobacteriota bacterium
GGAACCCGGAATGTTGTAAGCCGTCTTGATATCCGAAGGACTGAGGCCGTTGTTTGGGCCGCTGCCATTGAGACTCGAGGGCTTTGCGCCGGCCTGGACATCCGCAACCCGTAAATGGTTATGGTGCTGGTTCGTGTTTTCTAATCCGACTACAGCTTGAACGGGGAGACTGCTCGGAAGTACGGGCTCAGTGGCGGGTGCGAAGTACCGGACCTCGCCTGCGTCCCGAAACTGATGGAGCTCCGTCCTGAATGCGGAGTTGAGAGCGCCGACACTTCCTCGACTTCGAAGCAGATATCCGTTGAGATCCAAGGAAAAATCATGAAGACCATGAGCTTCA
>JABDEK010000170.1 GCA_013287135.1 Acidobacteriota bacterium
AGGCGCGAATGTCCTGGCAAAAGTCGGATTGCTGATGCTCGTGGTTTCCGCCACAGGATTGATCGTTGGCTCGGCGGTTAGCGAAAGACAGCATATCGGAAGAGAACTGCAGCAGAGAACCGTATATCTAAATTCGTTGATAGAAAATAGTCCGTTCGGGATTGTCGTGTTGAATCAGGCCGGCAACGTTGCCCTCTGCAATCGTGCATTCGAAAAGCTATTTGGTTACGAGCGAACGAAGGTAATCGGCAAAAAACTCGAGTCGCTGATTCCCAGCCATCTGCCGGACGATCTCCTTGAATTCTCGCCTCGCGTTTATGCGGGGCAATCAGTCCAGGGAAGTACTCGTCGTGCCCGAAAGGACGGAACGCTCGTGGATGTGGAAGTGCACGCCGTTCCTCTCGTAATCGACGGCCATGTGCGCGGAGCCTACGCGCTCTACAACGATATAACCGACGCTATCAAAGCCGCACAGGAAAGAGAGGAACAAAGGAATACCCTCAAACGCTCCCTTACCGAATTGCAATCGCGCACCAACGAAATGACGTTGCTCATAGAACTGAGTGACATGCTTCAATGTTGCGCCAGTCTTGAAGAGGCCTACTCCGTCATCACTCAATTCGGGAAAAAATTGTTTTCTGCTGAAAGTTCCGGGTCGTTGTCCGTATTCAAATCTTCGCGCAACATTCTCGAATCTGCGGGCGCCTGGGGGGCCAACCTGACGCCCTTAGCGCCATTTTCGCCCGATAGTTGCTGGGCTCTGCGCCGCGGGAAACCGCATTGGAGTACAGGTTCTTCGGCCGAACTCGTATGCAATCACCTGAAAAATTATCTCGGCGCCAACGATGGCCTGTGTGTTCCCATGGTGGCCCAAGGCGAAACCATCGGCGTTTTACAATTACAAATCGGCAATACGGAATCGGAATCTTCAAATGAAAACACTCAGGTAGTTCTCCAGCGGATCGCCAGTTCCGCGGCCGGCCAGATCGCTCTGTCCATCGCCAGCTTGAAGCTTCGCGAAGCTCTTAAAGACCAGTCCATTCGAGATCCGTTAACCGGCCTGTATAATCGGCGTTTCATGCAAGAGTCGCTTGACCGCGAATTGCTGCGCGCGCGACGCACAAATCGCCCCTTTACCGTGATGTTTGTCGATATCGACCACTTTAAACGATTCAACGATTCCTTCGGCCACGACGCCGGAGACCTGGTCTTGCAAGTTTTCGCAAATACATTAGTAAACCATTTCCGTGGGGGAGATATTATTTGCCGCTATGGCGGCGAGGAGTTTGCCCTGGTGTTACCCGACTCCTCACTGAAAGACGCGGAAAGACGTGCCAACGACCTGCGCGTTGAAGTCAAAAAATTATCTATAAACCACCGAAACACGATCCTAGAACCAATTACGTTTTCAGTAGGTCTCGCCGCCTTCCCCGAGCATGGTTCCACGGCCGAGGAATTATTCCGCGTAGCGGACAAATGTCTCTACGACTCAAAAACCCAAGGCCGCGACCGCATCACCGTACCGGCCTAAATTATTCTCGCTTTCCAATCAGGCGACGAGAGGAGCGTCGCAAGACTTGGACCGTGAAATGTAGACACCCTGCCCTTGCATCTCTCCTCGAGAACCGCCATAGCTCACGGGTTCAGCGTTCTTCGCCCTTTTATATCCGCCCACAGCAGTTCGATCTCCTCGTTCTTCTCTATTTGCGCAAACTGTTCCTCCGCATTCTCCCGCCAGTTCTTTTTCCGCCTGCGCCACCGCTTCCGCGTGATGCACTTTCTCTCTCATTCGATCGAACGCCGAGGTCTGTGCCGGACCTCCCAACGCCGCCTCCGCGCGATTCGCTCGCGTCGCCACTTGCGAACGCCGGTGCCTCGCGATCAGATGTCCACGGGCTCCCGGTCCTTGAATCTCGCCAAGCGAAGTGCTAGCGTCAATCGTGATTATTTTGGCAAATTTAGCGAAGGCCAGTCGGTCTAGAGCACTTCTAACCGGCACAGCCTCACAAACAGAATTTGACCTAACTCCTAGAAAACAAATGACGGAAAAATTTCTAACCGGGGCCACAATACACATTAGCGATTTCGCAATTTGGCCGATTTTGCCATGACGAAAGGCCGCGTCCGCACCGTCTTGGAAATGATCAAATTCGAGCATTCCGTCTTCGCCCTGCCCTTCGCTCTGGTGGGTGCACTGCTCGCTGCTAGGGTCACTGGCAGCCTTCCCACTTGGCGCCAAATTCTCTGGATTATCGTTGCCATGGTTGGCGCGCGTTCCGCCGCCATGACCATGAATCGTATCGCCGACCTAAAATATGACGCCCGCAATCCTCGCACCGCTAATCGCGCCCTGCCGAAGGGTGACCTCACCGTCGGCTTCGCCTGGGTTTTCACTTTGATTGCTTCAGCCGTTCTCGTCATCGCCGCCTGGCAACTCAATCCGCTTGCATTAAAACTTTCTCCCCTCGCGCTCGTACTTTTATTTTTCTACTCGTACACCAAACGCTTCACTTCCTGGTCGCACTTCGTTCTGGGCTTCTGTCTCGGCATTTCGCCCGCGGCTGCATGGATCTCAATCCGCGGCTCGCTTGACTGGCGCATGCTGATTCTCTGCGCCGCCGTCACTCTCTGGGTAGGGGGTTTCGACGTCCTCTATGCTTGCCAGGACGTGGAGTTCGACAAGACCGCCGGCCTCTATTCCATTCCAAAAAAATTTGGCATCGCGAGAGCGTTGCTAATTGCTCGCGCCATGCACATCGTGATGGTCGGCTTGCTCGCCTGGCTGGCCTTCAGCTTTCAACTCGGCTGGCCCGCCTGGGCCGGAATTGCCGTGGTGGCAAGCCTGCTAACCTACGAGCATTCGCTGGTAAAGCCAAATGACCTGAGCAAAATGAATGCTGCGTTTTTCACCGTGAATGGCTATATTAGTTTGTTGTTCTTATTGTTCTGGGGCGCCGCTACATTTGTGGCGCGCCGCTGACATTGAATGAAGGAGAAACGCCGTGGACGACTTCCCGGAATTTATGAAGCGTCCTGAAAATAAAATCGCGACCAGCAGCCAGTCAACTCCCGGCGTGGAGGGTTACGTTTTTTGACCGAGCGGACGGCAGCCAGATGGCTTTTTGGACTTGTCGCGAAGCAGCCGTATCGGCGCCAAATGTGCATGATTATGATGAATACGTCACGGTCGTTCAAGGCTGCTACACATTGATCATCGACGGCAGGCGCGTTCCAGTGAAACCCGGCGAGGAGTACCTAATTCCCAAAGGACTTTGGCACGGTGGTGAGGCGCTGGCTGGCACCCGGACTATCCACGCCTTCGGCGGCAGGCGAGCTGAACGAGCTTGTCAGTAGTCCATCGACGAAAATGGC
>JABDEK010000171.1 GCA_013287135.1 Acidobacteriota bacterium
TAAAGCGCCAAGGCCATATCACGCTGGTTCGTCCATTCCCGATCAGCGTGGATTTCCGCGACAAGCGCACCGAACCTCAAACGCAGATTTCGCCTTATGTCCTCCGCGCTTCGTTGTTAAAAAAATTGGGGATCGAAGCGAACTTTCTCGGCATCGGCGTAGACCGCATTGACTACACCAAGGGAATCGTCGAACGCTTCCGTGGAATCGAACGCTTTCTGCAAAAGTATCCGGGGTATGTTGGCAAGTTCACATTCGTGCAAATCGGAGCGCCTAGCCGCACGCACATACCGCGCTATCATGAGTTTCTGGCCGAAGTAGAAGCGGAAGCAGCTCGCGTGAATTCAGCTTTTCAGACCGCGAACTGGAAGCCGATCGTGATGCTTACCCGACACCATAGCCACGATGAGATTCGCCCTTACTATCAAGCGGCCGACTTCTGTATGGTGACATCGCTTCACGACGGCATGAACCTGGTTGCTAAGGAATTTATTGCTGCACGCGAAGACGAGCAAGGTGCGCTCATCCTAAGTCAATTCACCGGAGCCAGCCGCGAACTGCGCGATGCCATCATCGTGAACCCCTATGACGTGGAACAAATGGGCGAAGCAATCCGTTCGGCTCTCGAAATGGACCCCGAAGAGCGCCATGTTCGAATGGCGCAGATGCGACGCGTGGTGAAAGAGAACAACATCTATCGCTGGGCTGGAAACTTGATCACAGAACTTTCCGAAATCAGAGTCGGCGATAATGAATCCAGCATTGAGCCTTCGGACTTGCTCAAGTCTCCTGAAACAAAGCCCAACCAACACAGTGTCCACCTCAGCGTGGTACCGCCGAGAACGAGTGTCGGGGGATAAGATTAGCGCTTCGAGAAATCTCGTTCAGCCGTCCGAGCGAACCGCACCTGCGGGCCAACGTCGTACGAACGCAAATCATTTCCCTGTTTATCTATTCCGTAATTGGCGGCAATTGAAATCACGCCTGATAGCCGCGGAAGCGTGCGCGCTCTTCCTAGACCTCGACGGCACGCTTGTGCCGCTACGTCCCCGCCCTGCTGATGTCCAGCTCTCTCGACAGACCAAGAGAATTCTAAAACTTCTTCAAGGCCATACCAATTTGCATTTGGCGTTCGTAAGCGGCCGCCAGCTTAAAGTTTTGCGAAGCATCATCGGCATGGATAAGGTGCATTACGTCGGCCTGCATGGCGCAGAATGCGAAGATAAATCCGTGGATATGAGTAGAGAAAGCGTGCGCGCTCTTTCTGCCGCCAAGCGCGCGGCCAAAAAGCGGCTTCAGAAATACCCTGGAATTTGGATCGAAGATAAAGGCTTGAGTTTTGCAGTGCATTACTGGCGCGCGAAGCCGGCTACCGTTCGAGCAGCCGAGCTGGCATTGAATCAAATACTCGCGCCGAAGCTGGGAACTCTGCACATTCTCAACGGCAATAAAGTGTGGGAAGTGATGCCAAAGGAAATTCCGGGAAAGGGCGCAGCATCCCGCGCGTTGTTGAACGGATTGCCGGAGAAGACTTTGGGAATCTACGTGGGCGACGACGTCACCGACGAAACAGCCTTCGCCGCTCTGAACGATCAGATCACCGTGAAAGTCGGCAGGATGCCCGGGACCCAAGCCCATTTTTATGTGCGCGATCCGGCAGAAGTTCATCGCTTTCTAACCCATCTCGAAACATTGTTTTCCTAAAATAGAAAGCCTCGCCATTCCTTTGCCGCTGAAACAAAAGCAAAAGGGTTACCCGGTTTATTGAAGGAATTGCCCCATATTATGTAATTCGATTGAACTTCGCGTATGATGGCTAGCGAAATCCCCGTGTTTCGGACCGGAAAGGCCTCTCATGAATCACCGGTTCACCATAGGTGTCGAAGAAGAGTTTCAAATCGTTGATCCCGTCACGGGAGAACTGCGTTCGCATGTAAGCGAACTCGTGGCTGCCAGCTCCTCAGGTTTGGGCGAGCAGGTGAAGCCCGAGATGCACCAATCCATCGTCGAGATCGGCACGAAGATATGCAGTGACGTCGGGGAGCTAGCCGCCGATATGCGGCGCACTCGCGGCGAACTCGTCCGTGCTGCCGAGAAAGTCGGACTGCAAGTAGCGGCCGCCGGAACCCACCCGTTTTCGAGCTGGATCGATCAGGTTATATCGCCCGGAGAACGCTATCAAAATATTGTCGAAGAGCTACAGCAACTGGCTCGTTCGCTGCTTATTTTCGGCATGCACGTACATGTGGCCGTGCCCGATCGCACCACCATGATCGATTTGATGAACATGGCGCGCTACTTTCTCCCGCACCTTTTGGCGCTTTCTACCAGTTCGCCGTTCTGGATGGGGCGTAACACGGGCTTGAAGTCATTTCGCACTACTGTATTCCGTCGTTTCCCCCGCACCGGCATTCCCGATCATTTCAGTTCATGGAGTGAGTACGAAGACTACGTTAACTTGCTGGTTCGCTTGCACTGCATCGACAACGCCAAGAAAATTTGGTGGGACGTTCGTCCGCACCCCACGTTCGGCACACTCGAGTTTCGCGTATTCGACGTGGCCACGCGAATCGATGAAGCAATCGCTATCGCGGCCCTGACACAAGCCATCGTCGTAAAATTGCATCGCCTTTACACTCGCAACATGGGCTTTCGCATGTATCCCCGCGCGCTCATCGAAGAAAACAAATGGCGCGCCGCTCGCTGGGGAGTGGAAGGAAAGCTCATCGATTTCGGCAAGCAGGCTGAAGTGCCCATGCGGGAATTGGGCGAGGAGCTTCTGGAATTCACCGACGAGGTTGCCGGCGACCTGGGAAGCCGTGCAGCGCTGGAACCTATTCATAGAATTCTGCGCGAGGGCACAAGCGCAGAGCGACAGTTGCGCGTATTCAAAGAAACAGGCGATTTGAAAGAAGTGGTGAAACATATCGTGGCAGACACACGGGCTGGAGTGACGCAGCACGCGTCCTCCGCGTAGAGATTCAAGTTGAGCGCAGCGAAATGGGCTGGAAAAAGACAATTTTGCCGAGCAGCCGAAGTGCAGAAGAGCGGGAGGCTTGGCCGGGATCAAAACGCCAGGCCACCCAGAAAGGACCTGACACCATGAAAGTCGGACTTCTATGCGGCCGCGAGTACAGTTTCCCGCCGGCCTTCATTCAAAAGGTAAATGAGCTTGGTAAGCGCGACGATATCACCGCGGAATTCGTGCATCTGGGCGGAGTCCGCATGGGCGAGCCTGCCGAATATCGCGTGATCGTGGACCGCATCTCCCACGAAGTGGAATTTTATCGGGCC
>JABDEK010000172.1 GCA_013287135.1 Acidobacteriota bacterium
GAGATGCGGGTTGTTTCGTTCTCGGCAGCGTGCTGATGGCCACGTTTTATGCGGGACGCGAGAGCCAGCTTTACCAGAATGCCCTGCGATGGGGGTTTCTGGCGATCGGCTCGCTTTCATTTATGGATGCGTATTACACCTGGTCGGGAGGCATTGAAAGAATCCCGTTCGGCGAAAACGAAAACGGCATGAGCGATCCCAGCGTTCTGACGGAAACGTACGGCTGGCCAATCAAGATCCTGATGGATCGATACTACAGGCTTGCCATTCTCTGTCTTTTCGCCCTCGCGATCGTATACGTGTGCGGCCTGATCGGTCCGGCTGCAGGGCTTGCCGAAGCTCGTGCAACAATAGACCATGGAAATCGTCACAATACTGGAATCGACGAGAGATAGCTTTGCCTAACAAATGGGGTGACTGGCCGCAGATTACGCAGATAAAAAGTCTTATCTGCGCCATCTGCGTAATCTGCGGCCAGTCACCCCATTTGTTAAGCAAAGCTCGATGATGGTTTTCAGGGTCTTGCGCTCACTTTTTTCAACTGGCCGTGGAGTATCCGCACGAGTTGCACATCCCGGTTATCCAATGCTATATTTTAAAACTGTAATTACAGACAACTGGAATTGAGGCGCCATGTTGAAAAAGACTGCCGCAGTCGGATGCCTGCTTGCCGGCTTCATCGGTTTTCTAAGTTATCGCCTGACGGTTCGCGCCGCCGATGCATACACGGTCTCGACTATCGACGTTCCGGCAAGCAGTTTCACGGCTGCCAATGGCATCGATAGGCTCGGGCGCATTGTCGGTTACTACGTGGACGGCGGCGGCACACACGGTTTTCTCCTCAATAACGGTGCGTTCTCGACGATCGACTTCCCCGGAACCAATTGGACTGCCGCTTACGGCGTGAACGCTTCCGGACAGATCGTCGGAGCATACGGTCCAGACGGATTCAACGGACGTCACGGATTTCTGCTGAGTGGCGGCAGCTTCTCCTCTTTCGATTTTCCGGGCAGCACCGACACGGTGGCGCGCGGCGTAAACAATCTGGGGCAGATTGTGGGTGACTATCTTGCGCTGGACGGCTCGCGGCACGGTTTCCTGTTGAGTGGGGGGAACTACACGACTGTTGAATTTCCCGGTAGCGGCGCAGGTGCCGCCGGTGGAATCAACGATTCCGGACAGATTGCGGGCTTACGGGGATCCGGACCAAACGGAAAGGGTTTTCTGTTTGGCGCGGGGTTCTATTCCCAGATTCAGTTCCCGGACAGTAACTACACGGAAGCTCAGGGACTGAATAACGTGGGCGATATTGTTGGTCAGATTGATGGCCCGCAGGCTCCGTTTCGCGGGTTTCGGCTCAGCGGCGGCAACTACACGGTCATCGATCTTTCCGATTTCCCGTTCTCCTGGGACGCGCGCGGAATCAACGATCTCGGTCAAATGGTCGGCGCGTTTACCGGCAAAGATGGAAAGACTCATGGCTATCAGGCGACTCCGATGGCATTGAGAATCGGCCCGCCGGATCCGGCGGCCATCACTCGCTTGTCCAGTGCGCCGGGCGTGCCTGGACCCGTCGGGCCGCAAGGTCCGGCCGGACCACAAGGACCTCCGGGACCAGCAGGGCCGCAAGGACCATCAACGACGAGGCCACCCAATTGGCCCACTCTCAATGACGCGCGAGGTAGCCTCAGTGGAGCGTCAGGCGCCCTCCAAAGAGCGGCCAACCAGAGCGACTACGTCAAAAAAGCCATCTCTGACATCAGCTTGGCAATCGGTGATATCACCGCCGGCATCATCTTTAATAACGCTCACCCTGGTGACGCCGGATCATCTCCAATTCCATCGGCAGTCCAGCCCGACTTCAATCCTCCGGCACGTCCCGCGCCGAATCGCAATGCCGGCCTGGAGGTCGCGCTCAAGAACCTCAAAATTGCCTTCGACACGCTCGCCCAAGCCCCCGGTGGCGACCTTGGCGGTTTCCGCGCCAGAACCAATGCCGACATTGCCGCCGCCGCGAATGACATCATCACCGGCATCAACGCCGCTAATGCGAGTTACCTCAAGCCGCGAGAACCAGGCGGCTCCCCGTCGGTTTCCGTAATCCCCTGAAAATTTCGGAGAAATGAACTGGATTTCACGACAGCATTTGAGTCCGCCATTCAACAATCCAAATCGCTTGAAGGCGAATAGCCGTGGCCTCTTCCGCGCTCAAAAAGGCCTGTCAATATTGGTCCAAGTGCGATTTACCGCTGAATTCCCTACTTGGCCGAAGCGGTCGCTTTTGCCGAAGCGGTCGCCTTCGCTGCCACTTCAGCTTTCTTCGCTTCGTCCTTAGCCTCGTGGTCGCTCATTCCGGGTTTCGATGCCCGGATGGCGGCGCCGAGAGACATGGCATCAGAACCCGTCATTTTGGCTTTCAGCTGATCATATGGAATGTTCAAATTCTGCGACGCGTGAAGCGCTGCAAGGAATTGTCCCTGATTCTTGAATCCGGCCGACGCCGTCGTCATCGACTCGCCGGAGGGCAGCATCGCCTGTACACGGGATGCCAACTGCGGATTGCTCTCGATTCGGGCAGCGACGCTCGCATTCGAACCGACATCACCGTTGGACGTCCTTGCATCAACGTCGGTCCGTGCGCCGACACCAACTTTGGCGCCTCCCGCTTGTGCGCCGACTCCGGTAGCTGCTCCAGCAGCGGCACCCACTCCAGCGCCGACTCCAGCACCAACTTTGGACTGTCCGCCGAGACCCACTCCGAGACCTTGTGCAAACGCGGGAGCCGCTGCAAGCGCCAATACGAGGGTCAGGACGGCGATCAAGTTTTTATTCGTTTTCATGGTAAGTCCTCCTTACTTAATAACTGAAATTAATGACCGACACTAAATCCCAGACTGCGATCGCTGCTATAAGTTCCAGTCGAGCTTGTTTTCAACACGACCCACGTAGAAATCGTCTGTTCCTGTAGTGCATCCGTTCCCTCCTGGATTTGCTGCAAATGAGCCAAAGGCACGCAGCTTGCCAAATCCAGAACGAATCAATTGTTGGGTTTTCTTCCAGTTGGAGTGGTACTTCAGTAACACTGTTCCCGGCCTGTAGTGGTATCGCAGGAAAATTTCCAGGAACCGGGCTGGCCCTGAGGTGGGTTGGCGGTTCTGCCGATGAGACCGCACGAGTTCCATCGATGCAGTGCTATATCAGCCACCCCCGCAGATTTATCAATTGAGGAGCACATATCGAGC
>JABDEK010000173.1 GCA_013287135.1 Acidobacteriota bacterium
TAATTTAATCGCGGCCTCTGAGTTACTAGGAGAGTATTCCCATTTGATGGAAGTATTCTTTGGCTTATCGGAGAAACATTGTCGGCTTCTCCGTTCACCCACTATGTGACCAGCGATAGGATCAGGCTAAACTTGAAGAACCTGACTTAAGTTAGAATTGTAAGTAGAAGGATTTCCTTAGGTAGAGATTCGAATAGAACACGATATGAACGTTAAGCAACTTTCACTGCATGTCAGCAAGCGTCTCGGCTTATTTTATCTGGCGCGACTCCTCAGTCCGCCAGGTCTAAGGATTCTTTGTTACCACGGCTTTGCTATGGATGACGAAGCCGACTTCCGGCCGAAGCTTTTTATTTCGCCCAAGACATTTGAGAGACGTCTGCGTTTCTTGTCTGCAAAGCGATTTCCTGTGCTTGATCTCCAAGACGCGATCGTCAAGCTTTCGGCTGGCACCCTGCCGGAGGGCGCTACGGTGATTACGATCGACGACGGGTTTTATAGCGTCCTCCATTGCGCGCTGCCGCTGCTACAATCCCTTTCTTTCCCGGCGACCGTTTACATCACGACGTACTACTGCCGGAAGGAAACTCCCATTTTCCGCCTGATGGTGCAGTACATTTTCTGGAAAACGCGGGACTCAGAACTCGATCTTTCGGACTTACCTGCGCCACTAACCGGACGCGTGCGGTTAACGGATCAACAAGAAAGCGGGCGCGTGATGTGGGGTGATTTTAAGATCGATGCCATTGGCTCCTGATATTTCCGAGGCAGAAGCGTTGACGCCCATCGCCCAAACATTTGCCGACAACCTGCTAAAGATCAGAGACCCACACGCGGTAGGTTCGCAGCCACAATTTCACAAGGGATACCGCACGGGCATCGCCGCAGCGCTTCATCAACTTAGCACGGTGTCGGCAAAAGCAGCGTCGGCCGTGGGATGGAAATGGCCGATCTTGCCGATGGTCAATTACGACAATGTCCCGAATCTACGTGTGATTTGGAAGTCGGTCATTTCAATCGGCCGTGTTGGTGTCTTTGTGCGCGCGCTAAAAAACCGGCACGCCATAGTTCTGCTGCGACACCCTTGCGGTCATGTGGCATCATTGCTACGCGGAGAAGCGGAACACAAGTTTCCATTCCCCCCGAGCGAAGACTACCGGCTGTTCGAAATTTTGTTAAATACGCGGCCCGCACGCGAGCGCAAGCTCACCGTGGATTATTTAACCTCTATTCATCCTGCCGAACGGCTGGCGTGGCGCTGGGTAATCATGTACGAAAAGGCTCTCCGGGATATCCAGGGCGTGGAAGGTTGCATGAGCATACGGTATGAGGATGTATGTGCGCGGCCGGAGCTACACGCCAAGGAAATGTTCGGATTCTGCAGCCTGCCCTGGGCTTCCGCAACCAGCAATTTTTTAAAGAACAGCACGGCCAGCGAAAAGAAAAAATACTACGCCGTGTTCAAAAATCCGCTGAAATCGGCAATGCGCTGGCAATCTGATCTCAGTGCGGATGACATCGACCGTATTTACCGCGTAGTGCAAGAGAGCGATCTCGGGAAACTATATCCACGAGGAGAAAAACTCGGGGAACAAGTGGACAGTGCGGCGCCTGCCAAAACTGTTTAGTCTGCCGGTAGTCCTGACGCTCTGTTCTTCTGCCTACTTGCGACCTGAACGGGCCCGGGCTTTTCTTAGAGGTCTGCAGGAGAGGTCACAAACCAACCGGGTTTTCACACTGGCGGCGTTCCGAAATCGATTAAAGTAGAAAGAACATGCCATCTACGCCCCAAATCCCTTCCGAGCCGGTTACGGCCGTTTCGGAATCCTCTCCTGACGAAAAAGAGAGGTGCCGAGTTCTGCATGTGCTGGACCATTCTATGCCGCTCCTAAGCGGATACAGCGTGCGAAGCCACAGCTTGATCACAGCTCAAAGGCACATCGGGCTTTTCCCTGAAGTAGTGACAGGGCCACTACATAACGTGGAAGATGTTGGAGCCAGCGACACTTTCATTGATGAAATTCGATACGACCGCACAGGTCTGGCGCCGGGATTGGAAAAAAGATTTATAGAGGGTCGTGTTCCTGTCCTACGTGAAATGAGCGTAGTGAGACTTCTTCGCAGGCGGATTCTCCAGATCCTCGACCGTCAGCCTTTTGACGTGATACACGCACATTCCCCCGCGCTTTGTGGCTTGGCGGCGTCGCAGGCGGCTCGCGCGCGGAACTTGCCCTTTGTCTACGAAATTCGCGCGTTTTGGGAAGATGCAGCAGTGGATCAAGACAAGACAAAGGTCTGGTCTCCGCGCTATCAGGTCAGCAGACAACTCGAAGGCTATGTCGCGCGACGCGCGGATGCCGTAGTGGGCATAGCGAAACACATTTTGCAGGATATGCAAGAGCGGGGAATCGATGGCGACAAATTATTTCATGTTCCCAACGGTGTGAATGCAGGCCGATTTGGCGCATTACCGCGGGACACCCAACTCGCCGCGCAACTCGGACTGAACGAGAAACCCGTGCTAGGGTTTATAGGCTCGCTTTACCGCTACGAAGGCATCGCCTGGATGTTACGAGCGGCAGCCAACTTGATACGTGAAGGCGTATCTTTTCAGATTCTCGTCGTTGGTCAAGGTGAAGAGCTCAAAGACGTGCAAGCGGCTATTCAAGAGTTGGGAATGCAGGATCGCTTTAAGGCCGTTGGCCAGGTCCCACACGACCAAGTTCAGCGCTATTACTCGTTGATGGATGTAATGGTGTATCCGCGCCGGAGTATTCGGCTAACAGAATTGACCACGCCCCTCAAACCTCTGGAAGCGATGGCGCAGGGAAAAGCAGTGTTGGCGAGCGACGTCGGTGGAATCCGGGAATTGGTTGAACCACAGATCCCGTGTTTCCTGTTTAAAGCGGACGATGCCGAGGATTTTTGTGCCAAAGCCAGAGAATTGATTTCCGACAGCCATTTGCGCCGGGAATTAGGAGAAAAGGGACGGCAGATGGTTCTCCAGGAAAAAGATTGGAACATTCTCGCGCAACGCTATAAGCAAGTTTACAGTTCGGCTCGGAAGCGGCTACGTTTGAAATAAATTATCGCGGCGTAATATCGCTTGTCCTTAGTCCCCCCACGTTAAATTGTTCGACTACGAGTTCACAGCGCATAAGAAATAGAAACTGACCCGTGGGACAGGTAAGAGACC
>JABDEK010000174.1:0-1047 GCA_013287135.1 Acidobacteriota bacterium
AAAACGGAAACATGAATGAGCCGGACATAGTTCCCAGCGTCCGATGTCTCAGCGATGGGACGCCCATGTATCTCGCTGAAACCGATCCGGAGAAAAGGGAGTTCCGCCTGTGGAGATGCCCGCAATGCGATGGGCGGCGAACGAATGAGGAGGGCCTGATAGGGTTGGCGGCGCAGGGAATTCGGGATGTCAGCGGGAAAAACGCGGCGTAGCCCGAACTCGCGGGTATCCCGCACATACAAACATCTGGAATGATTCTCGCGGCGAGCTAATGAGGCTTGGTACCTGCTCTTGTCGGGGCCAAAAGTTCCAAACCGACCGCAAACCTGTTGTTTTCCAGGCGCTGACAATAAACGACACGGGCCTGGGTGCGGATGCCAGATTCCGGAGAGCTTAGCAGCACGGGGTCCCCTGCGTGCCAGACATGTTCCGTCGCTACCCGCATCCCGCGAGTGCTCACGTTTTGGACGATGGCCAACTCTCTGCGATGTGAACCATCTGGACGAGCAAGCTCCACCGCTACTTTTTTCGGGATTCGTCTGTCGGATCGGCCGGTGGGTAGGGACATATGACCGTGACTCCTGCGGCAGTGCCTCTATCGGAGGGTCGCAGCACTGAGTCCTGATGAGGGCTAGTGGAAACATCCTTCGTTGCTGGCTCGCCAAAGCATGGAAGCCCAGTCAACAATCGTCAATCCTGTAAGTACCTGAATCGAAGGACGGAGATTTACCGTATCTGTGTGACCTCGTCGTGCTGCTGGAGAACAATACAGGTGCTGTAGCGGCGCAAACGGAGAAATTCCGGCCGCGTGATCTGAGCCTCGGTAAAAAGCGGATTCCCCGGGCACAAACCGCCCGGGGAATGACACAATCCTGGGCGGGACTTTGGCGGCGTGCCTGCGCGTTTCGGGATTGAACTTCTGGTGCCGCGGGATTTATTGGAAAGGATAAGATGATGACACGAGCCAAGACTTACCCATTGCGGCTGCCGCGATCGCTGAAACGGGCGGTAGAGCTACAAAGCAAAGAAGATGGAACGAGCATAAAC
>JABDEK010000174.1:1057-1793 GCA_013287135.1 Acidobacteriota bacterium
AGCATAAACCAATTCGTGGCTACGGCCGTGGCGGAAAAGCTTTCCGCGATGCAAACGGCAGAGTTCTTCGCCAGCCGGAAAGCGCGCGCCGATTTCAAGGCATTCGACAAAATCATGAAGCGGAGCGGGGGAAAGGCACCGCGCGAAGGTGACGAAATACCATCCGGAAAAAACGAACGACGCAAGGCGTAATGATAAGAATCTGATTTGCTGAGGACTTACTACTAGCGACTTGTCGAGCCGAGTTTTCGGTGGGCAAAGAAGGATGGCGACGTAAAGTCGCCGCTACGAAGGCTGGGTTAGTTTGGCGCGGAGGGCTTGGTGGAGGCGGGCGCTTACTTGTTCGGGCAAGGGCACCATTTCCGCGTCGCAGAAGAGTTCCACGGTTAGCTTGGTTTGGCTGACGATGATGGTGCATTCCTTGCATTCGCTGAGGTGCTGGGCCAGTTGTTGGCGGACGGCTGGATCGAGCTCGCCGTCGAGATAGTCGGAGATTTCCTTGATTGCGTTTTTGCAGTTCAATTCTGACCACCTTGCCGGAAGTACCGGTCGAGTTGTTGCCGCAATTTCAAGCGCGCGCGGAGCAGACGAGACTTTACCGCGGGAACGGAAATGCCCAGGGACTTGGCGGTTTCTTCGGTAGAAAGTTCCTCGATGTCGCGCAGGACGAAGACCGTGCGGAAATCCGGGGACAGAGTATCGATGGCGCCGGTGAGAATTTCGTTCATTTCGGTTT
>JABDEK010000174.1:1803-3191 GCA_013287135.1 Acidobacteriota bacterium
CGAAGCGTTGCAGCGGGTTGGGTCCCCAGTCCTGGATTTCACGGGGCATCAAATCGTCTTCGCCTTCGACGGGCTCGTCGAGAGAGACGACGTTGGGGCGACGCTTGCGCAGACGCATGAGCGCTTCGTTAGCGGCGATGCGTACCAGCCAGGTATAGAAACGCGAATCGCCGCTAAAGTCCTTTAAGTGGGAGTAGGCTTTGAGGAAGGCATCCTGCATGGCATCTTCCGCGTCTTCCTGATTGCGAGTGATGTTCATGGTGACGCGAAAGATTTTTCTTTCGTAGCGGCTGACCAGCTCTTCAAACGCACTGGTATCGCCCTTCTTGGCGGCGGCGACCAGCAGGTGTTCATCTTCCTTGGCAATGCGGGAAGGCAGCTTGTGTGGATTGGGTGCGTTCAATGGAATGGAGGTGAGGGCCAGGAAATAGCCGATGCGGTCCTGCCCGATGTATCTCCCGCCAACTAACATAGCACAGCTCGCGAAAACCGCTCTCCGGCGATCGTGGGCAACCGGCCCGGACAGCCCAGGCAGACGATTTGGCGCTGCAATCCCATCCAGCTTTTGGATGAGGCAACGGTAGGGGCCGATTCAACTTTAAGAACCTAAGGGGACCGCTGCAAATAGAGTCTTTCCAGCCAGACACGCAGGACCATGCCAGCCAACCCGCCAGCACGCTCGGCCAATCTGACTAGACGAGCGAGACCCCTGCTCGTGAAGACACTACGCCCGTGAAAACACTGCCTGATTTGCTGCGCAAAGGGATGAAGCTGGTGATCGTGGGATGCAATCCCACGGAGTCCGCGGTACGCGTGGGCCATTATTACGCCGGGCGGGGCAATGAGTTCTGGCCGATCTTGTTCGGCGGGCGAGTGATTCCGGAACCCTTCGATTATCACGACGACAAGCGAGTGATTGAGTTTGGCGTGGGCTTGACGGATCTGGTGAAGAAGCCGACGAAGTCTCCGGATGAGCTTTCGCGGCAGGATTTTGCCGAAGGGCGCATCGTACTGTCGCAAAAGCTGGAAGAGTTTTCGCCGCATGTGGTGGCGTTCAACGGGCGGCAGGCTTACGAACAGTTTGCGCAACGGAAATGCAAGTTCGGATTGCAGAAGGAATTGTTGTACGGCGCGCGGGTTTACGTGCTGCCACTGACTGGCGGAGCCGAAGGCAAGGGCAAGCCGGAAAAGCTGCGGCATTTCCGGAAGCTGGCGCAGTTGGTGGCGAAGACGGAGAAGGGGCGGGAAGCTGGTCCGGCGGCTGCGCTTGGTACGTAGTTAGAGGTTTGTTCCTGCGTTTTTGCCTTCCATATTGGCGCTGCATCCAGCGAGACTACAAAGAAATCCGTCCGCACGCGGCGTTGCTGTGCGATAGAATTTGTGTGCAC
>JABDEK010000175.1 GCA_013287135.1 Acidobacteriota bacterium
GGGCCCGGAAATGGTGGAGCGATACGGCGGCATCCCTCCCTTCCCCGAAACGCAGAAATACGTGAGGCGAATCACTGCCCGCCTGGCATCGTCTCCCGCTCTTTTGCTGACTAGGTAATCCGCCCTTGTTTCGACTCTTAATTCCCATTCAGACGCAATTTTCTCGCCGCAGCGCTCCTGGCCCCCAAACGTGGAAATAAACATAAATCGCCGCACGCACGAAGCGGTTTGTCGCACCCGTGAGAATCGATGGATTTTACTGAGGCTGCGGTTGTTGCGGTTGTTGCGGTGAAGAACCGAACGATCCGGATCCGGTCGTTCCAGAACCGATCGATATACCCGAGGAAGATCCAAAACTATTGGTCAGGCTAGTTCCGCCCACTCCGGGTGTTGCCCCCGCTTGGCCCGGCAATAAGCCGCCCTGCTGGCCGCCGCCGGGCTGCTGCGCTGCTACCAGCGCATCTTCCAGTGGATTCCATATAAATTCCCAATCTTTGTACTTTTTCGCGCGACGGTAAACCTTCACGCCCTTGGCATCCGTGGTACAAGCGACGCCCGTAAAAAAAGCGCCAAGCACAGGGCTGTCAACCGGCCCCGTAGGCTTCATCGCCAGAAGAGGGCTCAAGCCAAGTGACCCTTGACTCGACGATCCAAAACTCAATGAACTAGGCTGCCCCGCCGTCAACCCGATTCCCGACTGGCTATTTTGGCCGGGGACTAATCCAAAACCTGCTTGTCCGTTTTGTTGCGTCGGATTTTGCGGATTCGGCGCACTACCCCCACCCTGCTGTGAATTCTGCAAATTTTGAATGTACTGAGTTATTTGATCCTGGGTTACTCCTGGAGGAAGCTGTATGCCTTGAACGTACTGGGCTACCTGGTCCGGAGTAATTCCCGCAGGAAGCTGTCCATTCTGCAGAAACTGGTTCACTTGATCTTGCGTCACACCCGGCGGAAGTTGTCCCGCCAAATTACCGGGCAGTTGAGGCGGTGCCCCGGACTGCGATGAGTCGGACTGCGCGGACGGCGTGTTCGACGAAGTGCCTGTTTGAGAATTCCCGTACTGCGACGAATCGGACAGAGGCGGCAGTTGGGTCCCGTTACTTGCCGGATCTGGAGTCGTGTCCCCCGGGTTTAGAATTCCAGCCAACACAGTCTGAAGCTGTTGCTGTTGTTGCAGGCTTGCGCCAGACAGGCCGCCAGCAGCACCGATGCCACCGAAGCCCGCGATTCCACTGGTACTCGCGAGGCTTGCGGCCGAAACTCCCATCCCTTGGCCTGGCATCGTCCCGGCCGTCGCCGCTCCCGGAATCAGGCCGGCATACTGGTCGATCAGCACCATTTGCTGCAGATTGTTGTACCGCGTGCTGCCGATGATTTGGCCGGCAGCATTTACGTAAATGAACCGCCAGGTTCCATCCGTTTTATTCATCGGATTTTTGTATTCCTGGCGCAAGAAGTGAAGATTGAGTCCGCCCTTTTTCAGGTCGTCGATTGTTTGCGGGTAGCGGCCCATCTTATGGTAGTAGAGTCGCACTGCGCGCTCGTATTGTTCACCGCGCCAAATCGTTTCTTCCTCGCGCGTACGCTTGCCATCGGTAACAAAATTCTCCAGGATGACGAGCGACAGAGCCAGCGCTATAAAAATCATCCCCAGCGCCATCAGGAACGCGAAACCGGATTCTTGCGAATTCCGTCCGCAAGCGGGGCGGCAAAGATTGCGCTGTGTGCGAGCCTGAGCCGCGTCGGAATGGCGTCGAGATCTCATTGATTTGGCGGGGGCTGATCCCCGCCCGGAGTTGGAGTTCCGGCCGGCGGCGCCACCATCGGCACGCTCGCGTGGCGTCCGCTGGAAACTTCCTCTACGTCGGCTGAATCGTTTCCAATTTTATCCAGCCGGAAACGCGAGAGAAAAACCGATCCTTCCTGCACCACCAATACTTCGTCACCATTCAGGAAAAATGCCAACCGGTGCGGGCTACTCCGCATCGAAGCGTATCCAAAAAATTGCGCCGGAACCTCCACAGGAGGAGGTGGCGGCCAATGCTGCACCGTCGGGTATTGATGTTCCTGACGTCTTTTCTCTTCTGCCGTCTGTTGCGGCGGCAGCGCCACGTTGGTAAATATGTCGCGATGCGCTCCGGCCGGATAATCGAGCTTCTGAAGTTTTGCAAGCAGGTCAAGCCGTAGTTCAGGCTCTTCAACGCTCAACGGCTGAAACGAACTGTCTGAAGCCATTACACCCTGAAGGCCGGTCATTTGCGGCCGGTTGGAGATATACACAACCACCAGCAGGATCACTAACCCTATCAGCACCCCGATTTGTGTTCGCCGCGACATTCCTCAGGTCCTAAAATATGTGCGCAATTCCAAACGCAGCCGGATGCCTCCCAGGTTAGACGTATCGAGCTGAAGATTATTCAAAAGGTAGAAATATTTCGAACGCTCCAGGCCATTGATAAATTTAATGATCGCGGGGTAATCGCCGTCCACAGACTCCGAGATAGTGATCAGAGTAACTCCCCGCCCCTTTACTTCTTTCTGGTTCAACGTTAGGCCGCCTACCCGCAAGCCTGATTTCACCGCGATATTTCCCAGGTCCGATTCGATATCTGAATAACCCGTGCTCGCATCCAGAAAAGCGTCGTGATAAAAAGCATCGCAATCTTTGCCTACTGTCGGCAGCGATGCCCGAATTTTATCGCCGCGAGCGACATCCGCCTTCAAAAGCTTCGCCTGGGTCTCCAGACGGGCCCTCTGCGCGCGCATGCTGTCCACGCCTTCGCGCGAAGCTTGCCAAAGAACGAAGACCAGCGCCAAGTCCGCCAGCAGCAGAAGCCCGAACGCCGAAAGAATTATTTTCTTCCAAGCGTCCCAAGGGCGTGTTGTGTTCATGTAGTCTCGTACAATGCTGTAAGTTGCAGCACGATTTTGTCGGAAGCCGAAGCTTGCTCCAAATGCCGCTCCTCCTGCACCTGGACGTTAGAAAACGCCCGCGATTTTTCCAGTGCTTCCAGGAACTTGATTTTGCTTTCATCATTTACGGCGCCCACGGTGATCTGAACGACCGCCCTTCCGTTTTTCAGGGTCGGCGCAATATTCACCACGCGAACGCCGGCTGGCAAAGTGTTCTCCAGGTCCATGAAGATTTTGGT
>JABDEK010000176.1 GCA_013287135.1 Acidobacteriota bacterium
GGTCCACCATCGTATTGATGGTGTCTTTGAGAAGCAAAATTTCGCCGCTCACGTTCACCGTGATTTTCTTTGAAAGGTCGCCACTCGCAATGGCCGTGGCCACTTCCGCGATGTTTCGGACCTGGCCGGTCAAGTTGCTGGCCATCGAGTTCACCGAGTCAGTAAGGTCTTTCCAGGTACCCGCAACTCCGGGCACCTGCGCTTGGCCGCCCAACTTTCCATCAGTTCCCACTTCGCGCGCCACACGCGTGACTTCTGAGGTGAACACACCAAGCTGCTGAATCATGGTGTTAACGATGGTTGCGGACCGCAGGAACTCGCCTTCCAGAGGACGTCCATCTACGTCGAGTTGAACGGTTTGCGTCAGATTGCCTTTCGCCACCGCGGCAATCGCCCGAGTGACTTCCGTTGTAGGCCGCAGAAGATCGTCCACTAGTGTGTTGACCGATACTTCCACTTCTCCCCAGGCAGCTTTCGGCAAATCAAAACGCATGCGCTCGCGAGTTCTTCCCTCTTTGCCGACCACTTGCCCGACACGCTTCAGCTCTTTGGCCATTTGCTGGTTGGCGGTGACAATTTCATTAAAAGTGTCCGCAATTTTTCCAGCCAGTCCGGTCCAGTTGCCGGGGAGGCGCACCGAGAAGTCGCCGTCGCGCATTGTCTGCAAGCTTGAAAGAATCACGCTCAGATCGGCATAGGAAACGTCCACGTGGACATTGTTTTGACCGTTACTCTTCGCGTTTGACTTGCTGTCGGTTTCCGTATTCGCAGTCGGTATGGCTTGCTCGGATCGCTTCATACTTCCTCTCCCAACTTCAGTTTCACGCAACTTGCAACATTTTGCCTACAGCAAACACACCGGTGCCACTAAAGTTAAAATAAGGGCTCAAGTGAGGTATACGGGCCGCAAATTCTAATTTCATCTATTCGATCGCGACTTATGTGAAACAAATCTAATACCACAAACACGTTGCCAGCCCCCTACAGGGATTACTGTATATATGTACGGCTGTTAGTATTTCAGCACTGGGCAGGGTGGCAAGGCTGGAAACAAAGACTGTTAGACGGCCAACCCCCTAGCACGGCTCGCCTGAGGACTGGCATACCAAGCTCATGATACTAAGTGTTTTATGGACTTGCATCGCTCTAGCGAATACTCCTGTCACCTTCCTGCCGCTTTTCGAAATTTTTTCTTATGGCCGGACCTGTTCTTGAATCCAGATTCGACGGAGGCGCGGGCGCCATTTACAAATTTGTCAAATGCGTCAAAAATCTTCTGACCGTACATTTCGGACTTTCGCTCACCAAATCCGGGCACCGCTAGAAGCTGGCTCATGGAACGAGGACGTTTTCGGCACAACTCGTCGAGTGACGTGTCATGCATCACTACAAATGCCGGAACGCCCTGCTCCTTCGCAGTAGCGCGGCGCCATTCACGAAGATATTCGCGAAGTTCGGGATCTACAGCAGAACCGGTGGCCTTGGCATATGATCCGGAATGCGCAGACCGCGGCGTAATCGTCGCCGACAGGGCGCGAATCCTTGATGCTGGCTGTTTTGCAACAACCGTTTCGGCCAACCAATCGAGCCCTGAACCACACGCGTCGCAAGCATCGCATTTTTCAAATTTTGAATTTTCCCCGAAATGCGAACAAATTTGCCGGTGACGGCACAGCCTCGATTCCACAAAATTTCGAATGTAGCGCTTCCAGGCGCGCGCTTTCTCTTCCGGGTCGGTGAGCTGCTCAACGAAATAAGTTAGCAGCCCCACATCGCGTTTTTGCCACAGCACTACACAGTCGGCCGGCAGCCCGTCGCGGCCTGCGCGACCTGCTTCCTGATAGAACTGCTCGATTGATTTTGGAAGAGAAAGATGGATAACCGCGCGAACCGCAGCTTTGTTGATGCCGAGCCCGAATGCCACCGTACCGACCAGAACGCGCACTTCATCGGACATCCATCGTTCCTGATTTTCTCTGCGCGTGTCGTTATCCATTTTTCCATGGTAGGCAATGGCGGGAATTTCATGTTCCTCGAGAAGATCCACCGTTTCTTCCACCTTGTTGATCGTCGGAGCATAGACAATTACATTTTGCTCCGCGTATGCACGGAGGGCCTTTAGCAGAAGATTCGGTTGTTCGCCTCCGGTGCATTCTTTAATTATGTAACGCAGGTTCGGCCGATGAAAACTCGCGATGTATTTGTGAGGATCGCGCAGTTGAAGCTGGTCGATAATATCGTGGCGCACTCGCTGAGTGGCGCTGGCGGTGAAAGCTGCGATGGTCCGCTCCGGAAAATTGGCGCGCAAAGAGTTCATCTGCCGGTATTCCGGGCGGAATTCGTGGCCCCATTCAGAGATGCAGTGCGCCTCATCAATCACAAAAAAAGAAACAGGCACGTTGCGAAGCCACTCAACAGTGTCTGCGCGCGCTAGCCGCTCCGGCGAAAGATACAGAAGCCGGTATCGCCCTTTGCTCGCTTCGCGCATGATCTCGGTCTGCTGCGCTGCGGGCACCGAACTGTTCAACAATGCCGCTAGGATCCCCATCTGCGTGAGTTGCTCCACTTGGTCTTGCATCAACGCGATCAAAGGCGAAACCACGATCACCGTTTGCTCGGAAAGAAGTGCAGCCGGAAGTTGGTAGCAAAGAGATTTGCCGCCGCCCGTCGGCATCACCACGCAGGTATCGTGCTTTTGCAACAAGCTTCGAACAATTCTCTCTTGCAGCGGGCGAAACGACTCGTAACCCCAGTAACGGCGCAGCGCAGGCAGGAGATCCATTTCCGCATTCACGCAAGCAGTATAGTCCATTCGCTGTCGTGCCGAACGTGCCCGATAGGTTTACAATATAGCGCTACACCTAATCGATACCATTTGACGCTTGCAAGGAGTTCTTCTGATGGATGCAAAGAGCTCGAAAACTCCCCTCCACACCAGCCGCCAGTTTCTGCGCCACATTCTCGCGACCGTTGCTTACCGCGGTGGCAAAGCGTTGCGGGGAGCTCCCCCAACCTTCGCGGAATTTCGGGCGAACGAATCCTGCCGGACGCCGGGCCAAATATTGGCACACATCGGCGATGAATATGATTGGGCCCTCTCGCAAGCGAAGGGCCAGGAG
>JABDEK010000177.1 GCA_013287135.1 Acidobacteriota bacterium
CTGCTGTTCGTACTCCCTCCGGCGGCCTGATTGCGCCGGTTTTTTGGTCTGACAATTGGATTGAGCTGGCTCCAGGCGAGTCGCGCACATTGACCGCGCTATTGCCACAGAATGCTGGCGCTGCGCCGATGGTTCAGCTTGATGGTTGGAATGTTGTTTCGGAGACAATTACGCCTATGAACCAGTAGTGGGAGGGTCGGCTGACAGGGTGCCAGCCGATCACGCTATTGCTGAGTGTTTTTAAGAGATTAAAGATGGAAGGTGGCGGAGAGTGAGGGATTCGAACCCCCGGTACGGTTGCCCGTACGTCTGATTTCGAGTCAGGTGCATTCAACCGGGCTCTGCCAACTCTCCTGCTGAACAAGTTTACTTGAAAGCGTCTCATGAGAAAAGGCTGTGTCGGTATTTCCCGTCAAACTGGTCACTCGACGGCTTCAATTGTGCTCTGAGTTTTGGACTCTCGCTTTTGAGAGGCCCAATTGTTGCAGACTACGCTCAAGCTCTGCGGGGGTGTACTGGAGCACCATCCCATACTCCTCCATTGTTCTCATCAGGTTGTGAAGCCCATCCGACACCGTCCTTTCCAGCACAAAAATACCAAAACAGTCGTCTGGGGGTAAGTCCCGAAAAGCGGGATGATATGTCCACATGTAGTCTTCTTCGACAGGCGCACCACGGTACTCCGACTTGAGGCGTGCCGTAACATGTCCACTAGGATCGAACATCTTTGGCCCAGATCTTCGTCGCATCGCGCGGAAATCCGTGAGTTGTGGGTGACGAGACGTAGATCTTATCTTGCTGCCTGTTCGGCTTTGCAACTCCTGAAAGATCTCAAGGAATATTTGTTCGTAGCAATAGCTGAGGGGACTCACTGGATATGCAGGACAGGCGCGCGGCAATGCGGTCGAATTTTGGTATAAGTGCGTCAGGAATTGGGCCGAGACGGTAAGCTTACGTCCTGATGACGCGAACGCAAGTGCTATCTTGATGCCATCCTTTCGGATCGTGTCGTAGACCACCGTAGCCTTGTAGGTTTGTTCGATGCGATTGCCACTATATCCGTTAAGCCGACAATAAAGGACATCTGCCCATGACTCAATCGAGTGCTTTGTTGTGACGAGATTCGATTCATTTGAACTCTTGGTGCCCGAAAAGAGAATGAAGCATAGTTCCCCGTGCTGCTGGAGTTGTGCCTTCCTCTGCAATACTTCTGCTCTAACATTCGTGTCCGAAAGTACCTCAACAAAGACGGTGCGATTTCCTCGAATCGCAAGAAAATCCGCGAGTGTATAAGTCCCATATAGGCCTATGCCCTCGGGAAAGACCTGATATCCGATTGAACAGAAAAAATCGATCCCTTCCTCGCGAGCGGATTGGTGAGACTTACTTTCCGACTCTTCCTCCATCTGGTGATAAGACTGGCCCCCGTCAGAATTGGTTTCTCTTGCTGAAACCAGATCAAGACCCGTGAGTGCTCGTGCCTGTGCGAGAGATAGGACTGGGTTCTGCTCATACTCTGAGACTCTTAAAGTGTAAGCAGTCATCTGGCAGGCCGATTGAGTAGAAACTCAACTGCCACTTGGGCGGGACCGCTGATGGGTACCTCACCTGCTTCCCAACGCCTGACCGTGCGACCGCCATTGTTTCCCAGACGCAATCTGGCGGCGAGGCCTTCGGCGGAAAGCTCTAACCTTTGCCTCGCAGCGCGGAGCGTTGCGCCTTGGTTAGTAAGCGTCCACGGTTCGCTGGACGATGTTTCTTCCCGACCTAGTTGGACGACTAACCGCTCGACTCGTACGGGTGCCTGGTGTTGATAGAGACAATCCCCTACCCGTGTACCATCACGCGCGAGAGTAATATCCCGAGCCGCAACTCGCCCACCGATCCTAGATGAACGTAGCGTCGGTCGAAATTTCCACGAGATCCATCCATCTCGTGCTGCTGTTTCTATAAGTACCTTGACATCAATCGGTTCACCCCGAATACCCATTGGGCCAGTTTGCACTGCATAGGTCCCGGACGGATCGAATAGCGATACGAGTCCGTGGTGTGGAGCGAACGGATCGGCATGAGTCCCGAGAGAATGGTTCCAAGTACGGACGACCTCCCATGCTCCGAGCTGCCACGCTGCGTTGACTATATCGAGGTCGGCTTTTTCGACTTTTCTCTCGTGCCACGTCAGTACGCTGTCGCTCTTTAGCGTTAATTCCGAGCCATCCACCGCCTCTTGAAAGGAAGCATTCCAAGTGATTCTTATGGCTCCTTGCCATCCGTTTTGCACTTGAGTGAGCGCAGCATGGATAGAGTTGTGCCGCGCTCCGTTAGGACATAAAGTGGGATCGGTCAGGGCGAGGGCAAGTCGCATAGATGTGTGGGGCATGTCGTCTCCAGATGTGTCGGCTCACTAGAGTTATTATTGTATAGGGCATAAAGCCCTAGGTGTAAAGATTTCTCGCAACGTTCATCCCAAAATAAATTCGAGGTGAGAGATCGCATTGATCCAAGGTCATTCGGTTGATTGAATTTAGCGTTGGGCACAAAAAAACGCATCCGAGGATGTACTTATTTCGTAAATACTGGATTTTATTGGTGCCGGGAGGGGGGGTCGAACCCCCATGAGGTTGCCCTCGGCGGATTTTGAGTCCGCTGCGTCTGCCAGTTTCACCATCCCGGCACTCGGCATGGATAAAATTAGTATCGCATAAATTCAAAGACCGATAAATGCAGAAATCTGCTGTACCCCCCTCGTAGAATGCAGCGCCTATTTATTGGCTGGCTCCAGCCTAGCCAATGCTGCACGGACCCCTCTAGTCATAATAGTGTGCAGATGATCGCTGACTGCTTGGGAAAAGCCGGGCAGGGAATTGAGGTCCTTACCCCACCACTCCGACTTGGCAAGCACGGCGGTGGCCAACTTGACTGCGCCTGAAGAAGTGGCATCATACTCGGCCCATAATTTCGCAAAAGCTTCCAGAACAGACAGGTCGTCCTTGATTAGATACTCTTCCCCATTTCGTGTGCCGAGGAGCGCGCCATCGCGCAGCACAGTTCCTCGGTAGAAAGCGATGAGGGCAGC
>JABDEK010000178.1 GCA_013287135.1 Acidobacteriota bacterium
AACGTGCGGCGTAACAAACGCCAGCGGCACGGTAAACGCCACCGTAAATGTTCAAGTGAATTGCGGCCATGGCGAATGGGCCTTTATGAACGGCTTCACTTCGCTCAATGCTTTTGGTGCGTACGGAACTTTAGGCGGCGCGGCTAGCACAAATAATCCTGGCGCCCGTCAGCTGGGCGCCTCCTGGACAGACGCGTCCGGCAATCTCTGGCTTTTCGGCGGATACGGTTACGATTCCGCTGGAGTACTTCTTCCCATGAGCGATCTTTGGAAATACAGCGGAGGTCAATGGACCTGGGTAGCAGGGCCCGACTTCGGCGGCCAACGGGGCATCTACGGCTCCGAAGGCGTTCCGGCAAGCACTAACATCCCTGGCGCACGTTTCATGGCTTGCAGTTGGACCGATGTCTCTGGAAATTTCTGGCTTTTCGGCGGAATGGGTTTTGATGCAGCGGGAAACGAAGCCTCGCTCAACGACCTTTGGAAATATAGCAACGGCGCATGGACCTGGATGTCCGGCTCGAACCTTGCAGATCAGCCCGGTAACTATGGCAACAAGGGCGTTCCCGCCCCGGACAACGTGCCTCCCGCGCGATCAGAAGCGGTTAGCTGGGTTGATCCCTCCGGAAATTTCTGGCTGTTCGGTGGTATCGGATCTCGCGGAGGCCAGTTTAACGACCTCTGGAAATACAGCAATGGACAATGGACCTGGATTTCTGGCTCGTTCGTTGTTGACCAAAATGGCGTGTACGGCACACTGGGCGTGCCGGCCGCTAGCAATGTTCCCGGCGGCAGGTTTTCTGCAAATAGCTGGGTAGATCCTTCGGGAAATCTGTGGCTCTTCGGTGGCGTGGGCTACCCGGAATTTGGGTCATCGGGATCGCTCAACGACCTTTGGAAATATAGCAACGAACAGTGGACTTGGATGTCGGGTTCACCGCTGCCCAACCAAGTGGGCGCCTACGGAACACTGGGCTTTCCCGCTCCAAGCAATGTTCCAGGCTCGCGCCAGAGCGCTCTCAGTTGGACCGATTCGTCCGGAAATTTCTGGCTCTTCGGCGGAAACGGATTACAGAATATCGGCTTTGCCGGTCAGCTGAACGATCTTTGGAAATACAGCAACGGTGAATGGACTTGGATGTCCGGCTCTCCACTAGTCAATCAAAACGGTGTTTACGGCACACGAGGGAAACTCGATCCCGGGAACGTACCAGGCGGCCGTATTTCATCAACTGGCTGGGTCGATGCAAACGGAAACCTCTGGCTCCTCGGCGGCTGGGGATCCGTCGAGGGTGCAGACGTCCTCCCGGGCGACCTAGGCGACCTCTGGATGTACCTGCCCTAGGGGCACGATTGCTCTATCCTGAAAATTAAATGGCAATTGTTTTTTCGGTTGCGAGTTTCAAAAAAGAGGGAGAGATATTTTTAACGTTGTGATCCCGATAGAGGCCGCCTGCTGGCCGACGAGGGACCTGCAGTTTGCCCTAGGTTTAAATCTAACCTACATCTCCCAGATTCCCCCGCATTCTGTCGGAGGTGTCACGGTATAATCCGCGCAATGAAACAACCAGTACACAATCCTGGACTCATCGAAGACAAACGAGTGGCGATCGGAGTATTCTGCTTAACCACCTTACTAATACTGACGGATTTGCGTCACGGCATCGCTACTCCTAAACACGGATCTTATTGGCTCTTCGATTCTCGATGGTTCCTTCCACCCCGGGTCGCAATGGCAGTGAATTTACTTTTTTATGTCTATCTACTTTGGATAGGAATAAGTTTTTACCGGGCGGCACAAGGCCCGGAACTCCTGATCGTGGTTGGCTGGCTCGCCGCTATCTTTCGTGGCCCCATCCAATGTCTTTTTTCAATCTCTCCTGATGTCGTTGGATACATACCTTTCATAGCATTGCTGTCGGCGTTGCTCGCGTCTGCCTACTTCCTCTTCAAACTTTCGTCCGCCGCTCCCCAGCAGCACTCGCAAGAATAAGATGGCCCCATGACTGATTGGCCCATGCCTGATCGATTTGTTGTGCGAGTGATTCAGATTGGCGTTTTTATTGCAGTCCTCGGAGCCGTATCAAACCGGTTCGCCGGCTATCTTTTCGGAGATGTTTTCAACTTTTCCGATTCTTGGAGCATGGCTACCCTCTGCGTCCTGCTCATTGGTCTGCTCATAGCATTCTTCGGAGGCGTGATCTGGGCTCTAACCGCGGATCGGCTGAGTTCTTTGGTTTCATGGGGCGTCGTGATTGCAACTGTAGCTTTCGTGATGGTCGAAGCGTTCGACGTCCGCCTCTTGAGTTCAACCGTTATTCTCTTACCTTTTTTCTACGCCGCCGAAGCAACCGCTGCGTTCATTTTAATAATCGCCGTCGTCCGCTTCGTCTGGAGCCGTCTGGCAACCCGTGAGTGAGTCTCCGCATTATTTTCATGTCTCGTGGATGAAAGAGACCCCGCGCGTCAATCTGCATGTTAGAGGGCAAACGCTATAACAAAATTTAGCCTAGCCGCATTGGGCGCTGGTCTTCTCGGCTTTATGGTCTTGTATTACGCAACAGACGGTGTCGGCCGGTGCGCAGACGATAGTCAGATGACCACTCTATTTTAGAGCGGTATAGTGGCGCTCGTAATAAGCGGCCTAGTTTTTCTGGTTTCGATCATCGCGGTTCTCGTTCGGAAACACAAAAACGCAGCTTTCGCCTGATTCCCTCACACTTCGTCGCCAATCCGTTCCCGCGCAGAAGTAATTTTGCCTGGCGTGCCTACCTTTCCCTTGCCACACATTCACAATTCTCTTGCCGCGATAAGCTAAACTAAATTATGGCCATCGTTTTCGTGATCGCCACCGACTGGCAACTTCGCGCCACCGTCCGCGCCGAACTTCGCGAAATCAACATCGACGCTCTCGGCATGGATTCTCCCGACGATGCCGGCCGCGCCCTCGCCGCAAATCAAATGCCCGACGCCATGGTCCTGGAAGCCACCGCCGACGTTGCC
>JABDEK010000179.1:0-1713 GCA_013287135.1 Acidobacteriota bacterium
CGCGCCGCACCAGTTCGACACCAGCCATGAAAGTGGTGCTCACGGCTCCCATTCCCGGCGTAAGAACGCCCAGACGTCCCTTGGGCGAAGCAATATTTACGGGCCTACGCATTCAAATCCCCCCCAGTCCATGCGAATTTTCCCGCGTCGCAAACTCACGCGATGCGAAACCGAATCGCTTTCAAGGTGGATACGATATCGGCGCGGTAAACGCGGGAAATAAAACATCTTATGATGCGGCAATGCTTGCGTTTTTGCAAACCGAATCAAGGTTCAAAGAATTGAGCACTAAAAGGATCCCAGGTGTGTGCGGATCTTCAAAAGCTCGAATTATTTTGTGGTAGCGCCAGCGGATGGATTGCTCGAAGGCGGAGTCGCACGCGACCGAGGCGGGCGACGCGTCAACGACGGGATAACATGCGAAATACATAGGAATGCCAGGAGAGCCAGAACCGCCATCATCATGAACGGGAGCATTTCAACCTACCTTTGGGCTTGAACAACCGCGCTCAGAGTAGGGTAAGGCACGGAAAGCTCCAATCGGTGTAAGCCAGTATCTTACTGATTTAAAACTATTAAGCAGAAACAGTCTTGGACGCGTTGTGTCAGGTTCGACCCAACCTTTTCTCCTTGCGGAACACAGTGGAAAGTTCTTGCCTCTGCTGAGCGATCGAGCCGCTGAGTCAATCCTACAGCTTTTCGAGATGGATCGATCCGTCTCCTGAGCTGACGGAGAGCGTGCCACCGCCGGCGTTCAATTTTCCGTGAACCGAGGAATGGCTCAGCGAGCCAGACACGGCGAAATTCGGCACGTCGAGAGTGATCGATCCGTCGCCGGTGCGGGCCTCGACGTTGGCATTTAAATCTGTCGCGATGCGCATATTGATGTGGCCATCGCCTGAGCGAATGGTCCAGGTGCTTGCCACTTTTGAACCGCTGGCGACTTGGGCTTCGATGTTGCCAGTCTTCAGCGAAAGGGAATCGAAACGTCCTGCGATGCGCATGTTGCCGTCGCCGGTGTTTGCGTCAAGGGCGCCATCGAATCCGGCGCCTTCGATGCGGCCGTCGCCGGTGTGGAGGCGAACGTCGCCATGAGTCTCGCTAGCGCTGATGTTGCCGTCGCCGGTGCTGAAGTGGGCGTGGCCGGAGAGGGTTTGCGCCACCACGTTCCCGTCACTGGTTTCGACGTCGACATCCAAGTCGCGCGGGACATGCAGTTCAACCTTTACCGATTTGTGCCGGCCGCCAAACAAAGAGAAGCCGAAGTGCGGCATTTTGACGCTGATGACGACGTGATCGCCATTCTGGCTTTCCTCGATCCGCACATCGCTCGAGCCGATTTTGTAGCCCTCGGTGGTGACGTGGACGTCAATTTGTTTTTGGTTGGAGCCGAGGATGGTCACATCGCCGTCGTCGGTGGAGACACGCAGGTCGGCGCGACCATTAACCTGGTAGGTTTTGGACCAGTCGTCAGCGCGCGCGGGTGTGCAGGCAGCAGCCACAAACGCCATCGGGACAAAGATTCCAGCGAGAAATGTTCGGTTCATGTGCGTCTCCATTCGATCAATGGCTACTGAATTTGTGCGTCGTTATGAGATACGCAGCGCCCGTTCCAAATGTTCCGTCAGTTTGTCCAAGCTGGCTCGAAATCAGGCCGACTTGCTCTTTGCACTCTTGGGGATCGCTCCGGCAGGCTTGGGCCTGAGTGAGGAC
>JABDEK010000179.1:1723-2988 GCA_013287135.1 Acidobacteriota bacterium
TCACTCAGCGGCAGAGTGTTGAGCACGTGTTTCTTTTCGAGCCAGCCGCGGCGGGCGGTGATCACGCCGTATTTCATCATACGGAAGTGGGTAGTGCTGTGCGCGTCGGTTGAGATCACAACTTTCACGCCCCGTTCGCGGGCCATGCGCAGGTGCACATCGTTGAGATCGAGCCGGTCGGGGTAGGCATTGCACTCGACAGCCACGCCATTTTTCTTTGCCGCGTCGAGAACTTTTTCCATATCGTATGAGAAGGATTCGCGGCGCAGGAGCAAGCGACCAGTGGGATGCGCAAGTATTTGAGTGTAGGGATTCTCGATTGCCGCTAGAATGCGGTCGGTCATGGCTTCGCGGTCGAGATTCATGAAGGAATGGATGGACGCGACCACGACGTCAAGTTGGGCGAGGACGTCATTCGATAGGTCCAGCGAACCATTTTTCAAAATGTCGACTTCGATGCCGGCAAGCAGCCGAATTCCCGGAACGCGTTCCTGGGCGGCACGAATTTTCTTGATTTGAGCCAGCGTGCGCTTGTCGTCCATGCCATTGGCGACGGTGACGGCTTTGGAATGGTCGGTGAGCGCGATGTATTCGTAGCCCAATTTCTTAGCGGCTTCGCCCATTTCTTCGATGGAATTGCGGCCGTCGGAGGCGGTGGTGTGCATCTGGAGGTCGCCGCGAATGTCCGCGAGCTTTATTAGCTCGGGCAGTCTGTGGGCTTCGGCAGCTTCGATTTCGCCGGTCATTTCGCGAAGCTCGGGCTCGATGTAGTGCAGGCCCAGCTTGGCGTAAATTTCTTCTTCGGTTTTGCCCGCAACAACCTTGCCGCCTTTTACCGTGGTGAGCGCGTACTCGTTCAGCGTCCAGCCCATATCGAGGGCGCGGCCGCGAAGGCCGACGTTGTGCGCTTTCGAGACCGTGAAATAGAGCAACGCGGCGCCGAAATTCTCTTTGGCCAGCATGCGGACGTCCACCTGGAGACCGTTGCCTAGGAGAACGCTTACTTTATTTTCTCCGTGGGCGAGGGTTTGATCGATTCCGGGATATTTCAGAATGTGATCGGCGACGGCGTCGACGTCTTTTTGCTTTTCGCGGCCCGGGCGCATGGTGACGAGCAAGTCGACGTCCCCGATGGTGTCGCGACCGCGCCGGAGGGAGCCAGCCGCAGTGACGGACTCCACGGCCGCCGCAGCTTTCGACAATTCGGCATTTGTGATGTAAGCCGAGAATTTTTGGGCTTCGTCCTCCGCCGTGCTGATTTTGAA
>JABDEK010000180.1 GCA_013287135.1 Acidobacteriota bacterium
AATAACCACTTCATTTTGAGCGGACAGGCGCCAAGCGAGGCCAAGGCACTTGCGTTGGCGCGGCACTGGTCGGTGATTCAGATTGGCGCCACCAAGCCGACGGCATTCGATCGTTGGGAAATCCGCGCCAAGGAGTTTCGCGAAAACCTGGAATGGGCGGTGGTGGTGCCCGGTGACCGCGAGATGTCGCCCGGGGCGGCCGAACTTCTGGCGGAACTCACTGCTCGGGGCGTGGCCATCCGAAGATGCTCCCGCGGGTGCTGGTGACATTCTGGATTTCGACCTGGGTGTGCACCAGCCCTCTACCTGATTTCTTGTAAGTGTTGATTCTAAAAGACTTAGACTGGCAGCAAGTCCTTTGTTTTCATACACTTTTGTAAGTGTTCATTCTAAAGGGGTTAGCTCGACTGTCTTGGCCCTGCCCTTGAGGCGTGCCGGGCCGTCCTATTCAGAGCGAACGGTCAGAGCCTTATCAAAAGTGCCTTCGTTGCCGGTGGTTTCCGGCTCCAGCACCAGAACGTTGATCTCGGGGTCTTCGCTGTCCGGGTTGCGTGTGAATTCGACCAGTGAGTCCACGTTGTCGAGCCGATTCCCGGTCGTGACGGCAAAATAGGGCGGCTCCAGTTCCAGGGCCACGACGTTGCCGTCGGTAATCCACGCGGGATTCACTCGGATGGTGTAGCGATGCTCGATTTGAATATCGGAAGTGCCGGATCCATCGTCGGAGGCGGTCTGAAAAGCGGTGGCGGTACGGAAAATCGACAGGGGTCCGACAGTGGCCACCAACTCACCGCGGTCCCAAGTAGTTGTTTCGTTGCCGTTTGCCATGAATAGGTCAGCCTCCACCGCCAGAGTAATCGAGCATCAAGTTGTGCGTCAAAAAGAGGAATAGCACAGAGTAAGGTGATCGATGCTCGGGCAAACTGCGAATCTGCTGCCGATATGCACATAGATATGATACACTCTCAAGGCACACTGGCGGTGTGCAGTGATGAAAACTAAACGCGCACATATTTTACTGCCGCAGGATTTGGTTCGCGAGATCGACGCGATTGTCGGGCCGCGGGGCCGTAGCGCATTCCTGGTCGAGACGGCGCGGGAAGCGGTGCGTCGGCGGAAGCTGCTCCGATTTCTTGAGACCGATACTCCCGCGTGGCGCGACGCGGATCATCCTGAGTTGGCCGGCGGCGCAGCGGCTTTCGTCCGCGAGCTTCGGCAGGAAAACGAAAGCAACCGAACCGGGACGCGGCGGCGCGCCGGAAAATGAAGCTGCTGCTGGACACCTCGATCCTGATCGATATCCTTCGCCGGAAGAAGCAGCGCAGCGAGTGGCTCGCCGAGCTGGTGCGTGAAGGTCACACTCTTTCCACGACAACACTCAATATCGCGGAGATTTACTCCGGGATGCGTCCCTCCGAGGAAGCCGGTACCGAAGCGCTGCTCAGCGGGCTGGAAGTGTACGAGTTGAACGGAACGAGCGCGCGTCTGGCCGGCAAATTGAAAAACAAGTGGGCTCGCAAAGGTCACACCCTGGCACTCGCGGACATGGTCATCGCTGCAATCGCGATCGAGCGGGGTTGCGCACTGCTTACCGACAACCAAAAAGATTTTCCGATGCCAGAGGTACGGCTGTACCAGCTGCCGTAAAAAGACGCTGAGGTATCAGCGCTGGAGGACGTCCTTCATGGCGTTGAGGACCAACTTTTTGGGGGCGCGATCCATGTCGAAGATTACGGTGCGTGTGGAATTTCCCAACATTTCAACCTGGTTCAGGCGGACCATGCCGTTGCCAAAATCACCATAGATTGGAACGAACATCGCGAATTGGTCGTCGACTTCGCTTTGCGTAATCTGCAGGCGTACTTTGAAGACGCCGTTGACCGCCGGCGGAACCTCATATTTGAATTCGTAGCGGGGTACCTTCATACCGTACACCCATTCATTGAAGAACCAATCGAGCCGGCCGTTCTTCTGTACATCCATCTGTTTGGTCATGTGCTTCTCGGCGATAGCTTTGAAGGATTCGGTGGAGGCCGGAACGCCACGATGGGTTTCCAGGAAGTCGTGCATCATGTCGATGAAGGGCTGATTTTTGTCGCCACTGGGAGCCTGGTCCGCGTACATCAGAGACTTCAACATTTGCAACACATAGGCGCCCTTGGAATAGGTCACGCCCTGATAGGCTTCCTCGGAACGCGGGGAGATGAGGCGCAAGCCGAGCCACAGGGGGGCCGGCGTCGTTGGGCGAAACGCCAAAGTTATTCTTGTCCAAGATGC
The DNA here is from genome assembly GCA_013287135.1 of Acidobacteriota bacterium. Classification (GTDB taxonomy): domain Bacteria; phylum Acidobacteriota; class Terriglobia; order Acidiferrales; family UBA7541; genus Palsa-295. The sequence continues at coordinate 2,278 of JABDEK010000180.1, forward strand.
GGGTGCGCTGGCGTTCCCAGTATTCGAGGTAGTCCTTCTGCCACTTTGGACCGACGGCTTGCTGGAGAAACAAGCCGGCGGCAAAATCCGCGAAACCTTCGGAGAGCCACAGGTCGTGATAAGAAGCCCAGCTGATGCTATGCCCGAACCACTGATGGGCGACCTCGTGGGGCGTCACTTCCTGAACGAAGCCGCTAAACTTGACATCGATGCGGCCAAAAAGCATCCAACGCTGCGTGGAATCGATATAAGCAGAAATGGGCAGATAGACGAGGTTCGGCCAGGACTGGCCAAACCTGAAGTTGGGCTGCTCGGTGATGTTCAGGTTGTCGTACGGGGCTCTGCCAAAAAACAGGGTACACACCTGCATCTGGGCGCGGGCCTGATCCAGAGCGTACTTGGTCATCGCGCCAGGGGCCATACCACCTAGCGGGCCGTTGCGATAGGCAGAGAGAGAATCCGGCAATTCGGTCAGATAGTATCCGGAAATGTTGTAGTGAGTGATGGGATCCGGAAAATCCATTTTGATGTACCTGCCGTAGTTGAATCCAGCCACGGCCACGGGTACCGGGGTGATCCAATGGGACACGGCGAAGCCGGCCTCCGTGGATTCGCTCTGCAGTTTGCCAACGCTGATGACCACGTTGGACTTGGGGACCGTGAAAGTAAGGTC
>JABDEK010000181.1:0-1483 GCA_013287135.1 Acidobacteriota bacterium
TTCGGCTTCAAGCCGCACGAGATCATTTTGAATGGGCCTGGAAAGTTCTGGCCCCTGACCGAGGCGCCGATTATCGGGCTCCATATGCTCTTCTGCGACTCGGTCGAGGAATTCGACCGCTAATGTAAATTCGACCTTTCATGCTGGTGGCTTCGATGCAATCGGAGTTCCAAACTCGGATACGCGGCAAGCCATTTGCTAATTGAAACTATTATCATGATGCAAAGGCGATCACGCTATCTGCCACTTTTTCGTCCCGTCACGCAGGAGCACGCTCTCGGCTGTGCAGTCGCGTGCGTGGCGTCCCGCTGTGCGATTTCCTATCAGGAAGCACTCGCGCTCTTCAACCGCGCGGAGCATGCGTGGACGCGCGGGTACTATTGCGACGATATCGTGACCGCGCTCGCGCGGGCGACGTTGCACTATTCTTTTTCGGCATTCCATCCCGACTCTCACCGCCTGTTACTCGACCGGGCGGGAACCATTGTCTTTCACGAACCCTGCACAGAATATCCGCATGGTCATTTCCTGCTACGCACGCAGGAAGGGTGGATGAATCCCTGGTCTAACTTCCCGCAGATGATTCCGGTGGAGTCGGCAATTCAAGAGAAGATCGGAAGCGCGCTCGCGTACGTGGTTTTCGAATTAGAACGAAATGCCTAATCCGATAATGTAATCGTGGCCGCCATTGATGAAGTCGACCGCGAATGACGGCACGATTGAGATGAGCCCGAGCGGAATCGGAATGCGCGTTCCGAGTCTCACTCCCAGGTTCGTCCCCGTTCCGGAACCAAACTCAAGAAGAGGGGCCGCGCTGACGAGAAAGTCTCCCGTGAACGGATGAAAGAAAACGTCGGGCACCGCAAGGAGCAGGATGTTCGGATTCGAAAAGATATAGTTACCCGATATGCCGAGACCAAAAAATGGGTCAAATTTGTTTTCGTACTCGATGGCGGCTTCTAAACTCGTTTGCGAAGGATTGCCCATGTCAGCCACGCCGAGGCCGACGCTGATGCGATTCGTGTAATCCGCGCGGGCAGTGTTCGCCGCGCACATCAAGATGCCGGCCAAAGAGAACAATGCGATCCGGTGTTTGAAGTTACTCATCGCCCAAGAATAACATGACCTCCCGACCCCAGTGCAACGCGGCAAATAACTCCCGTGTCAAAAAACTGATTCTTCCGCGAAATCTGAGATATAAGAAGGACATGCGTTTCACCGCCCCCCTGGTCCTGATCCTATTCGTGCTCACGGGCTGCGCACATACTTCTGGAAACCTTGCCGGAAACAACGAAGTTGGCGTGGTGTATGCGATGACAGCGGCCGACTTACTCAAATATGATTTGGTCGGGACCTTTACAAGCCGCGGGATGCTCACCGAAGATGAGTGCATCATCGATCTCAAGAGCCAAGCTGCCGGATCCGGGGCGAATCTCATTCGCGTCACTTCGACCGAACATGATACCTGCGGTCTCTCACCCAC
>JABDEK010000181.1:1540-2894 GCA_013287135.1 Acidobacteriota bacterium
CCCACGCCGGACGTGAAAGATCGAGCCTGCCTCACCATGCGAGCAAACGGATATCGAAGCAAACCCGTCGTCGAAGAACCCGAAGAATAAACCTCATGCATGACTCTATCATTTTTGATTTGGATGGAACTCTCTGGAACGTGAATCCGACGGTCTCTCTCGCACGTAACAATGTGATTGAGAGAAGAAATATTCCGGTTCCCCGCTGTACTCCTGAGGACGTCGCAAAAACCGTAGGGCTTCCGGTGGACATGGTTTACAGGGTTACGTATCCTACCCTCGACGAGAATCTGCGCACCTCGTTCATGCGCGAGGTCGCACAGGAACTGAGCATTCTCCTCAAAGAAAAGGGCGCGTTCCTGTACCCGGGCATGCCTGAGGGAATCAGGAAACTCTCGAAACGATTTCCTTTATATATCGTCAGCAACTGCGGCAAAGGCTACATCGAGGGGTTCCTTGAATTCTCTCGGCTTGCAGAGCATTTCAAAGATATCGAATGCTACGGCAACACGCTGAAGCCCAAAGCCGAAAATATCCGGGCCATCGTTCAGCGTAATGGGCTCAATAAGCCGATTTATGTCGGCGATACGAAGGGCGATCACGAAGCCGCGATTCAAGCCGGTGTGAATTACATCCACGTCACTTATGGTTTTGGCGATCCAGCAGGACCTTGTCAGAAAGCCGCGAGCTTTACTGAATTGACGAACCTCTTCGATTGAACCTCTAACTCCAACCGAGCACTTGGTACCCGCGCTCCGCCAAGCATTGATTCACAAACCGATGCTTGATGTCCGAAGTGCTCGAGGCGCTTGAAGCGGCTCCGGCACCCCCGCCGAAAATACCGCCAACGGCTGCGCCAGTTCCCGGATTTCCGCTGATCGCACCCAGCGCCGCTCCTGCCGCCGCCCCGCCGACGGCGCCAACTCCAGCATTCTGTGCCGTGTGCGATCCGACCGTCTGATCCGCTTGGTACTGACAATCGTTCACGTCTCGATCAGCCTGCTCTTTACCGACTTGCTGGTATTTCGGATTGGGGTAGAGCTGCGGAGATGAAGCGCAACCGGCCAGAGTGAGGAGCGAGCCGGAAACAAGGAGCCAAAGCATGGTCTTTTTCATAGCAAGTAGAATTGCTTAACACATGCCAGTACGAGAGCGCGCGTATAGAGGACCTCGTCACCGGGTGGGTGTGTCGGGTTCGACTCACTTATAAGCCCCCTGGATCGAATGTAATATTGAAATAGGGGAACATTTCAAATGTCGACGGGGTTTCTAAAATCAGCCCTACTGATTTCTGGCGCGCTTGTCGCGGCTTTCGCAGCAGGCTGCCAAAATAATACGGGTTCGACGGCTACCG
>JABDEK010000182.1 GCA_013287135.1 Acidobacteriota bacterium
ACCGGCTTGCGGCATCGCTGCACCCAGCTCCGCCCAAACACATCCATCCACAGCAGCGAGCCCTGCACCCACTACCCATGCGAAGATGCACTGCGGCCCTCCCATCGCGCGAATGATGAAAGGGATTACGATAAAGGGTCCAATCCCCACCATAAACGTCATGTTCAATGCGGTGGCTTCGACCAGCCCCAGACCGCGATCAAGTTTTTCCGGCTCAGTCATGATCTATGATTGTCGGCGTGTAGCCCGCTCGCGTCTTAAGACGGCAAAGCATAGCAAGTTTCCTGCGTTTGCGTCCGCATCCTTCGTGATGTACGTTAGTTCTGAGAGCGTAAAGTGAGAGACGCGCACGTCGAACTATTTCTCCGCACACCAGTGACCATATTTTTCGCTGTACTGGTCATGGCGCTACCGATCTGCGCCGGAGGACTTACATTACCTCCCGAAGCCACCGAAGCTATGGCCCGCATGTACGATGGCGACCCCGAAGCCGCCATAGTAATCGCGAAAAAACTTCAGCAATCCCAACCGGACCACCCACTTGGTTTTTTACTGGAGGCCGAAGCTGAATGGTGGAAGACCTACTGCGCCGCGTCAGAAATCAAATACGGCATGGTGGACGCCTGGAAGCGCGGGAAGAATCCGGAAGATGAAACCTACCTGGCCTTGAGCGACAAAGTGATCAAGCTAGCTCAGGCGCAACTCTCCCAATCTGAATCCGCCGAAATGCATGTCTATGCTGGAGCGGGTTACGCGCTGAAAGTTCGCCTGTTTGGACTGCGCGGCGAACATCATGCCGTGGCTCACGCGGGCGTGTCGGCGCGAAAGGAATTCCTTCGCGCGCTGCAACTTGATCCCGATATGGCGGACGCTACTGCCGGTATCGGTCTTTACGACTACTACGTGGACTCGTTTTCCTCCATCGTAAAGATGCTCGGCTTTTTTATGGGCATTCCGGGCGGTAACAAACAGGAAGGCATCCGGCAAATGCAGATCGGCATAGAGCGCGGCGTGCTAATGTCGGTCGACACGCGTTTTTATCTCGCAAATAATCTCCGCAAGTACGATCACAAGTACGAAGAAGCTATCACCGTCGCTGAACCTCTCGTTGCCCAATATCCGCATAATCCTGTGTATCTCTTGCTGCTCGGAAACCTCAATGCAGAATTATCGCAACGCGATAAGGCAGCCGAATATTTCCATGCCGTACTAAACCTGCCGACAATTCAAACTTCTTGCCCATCTTCTTCCGGCGTGGCTGACGCTGATGCTGCAAACTGCGCTTCGTGTTTCGCGCGTGCCCGCGACATAGCTAATTCACTTCTTGCTTCACCCCAGTAGCGCGGGATTCGCTCGCGAGTAACCCTTCTTTGATCCAATACGGCTCATCAGCAATGTCGAAATACATCCGGATACGAACGCCGCGCCCCAAAGCACGTGCGGCCCGTCTCTTTCAAGGAGTATCGCACCTAACCAGGGCCCTAGCGAAAATGCAAAGCTAAACGACATGGTGTATAAGCCCATGTACTCGCCACGTCTTCCCGCCGGTGCAATTTCTGCCGCATACGCCGCGCTGCCCGGCATCAGTATCATTTCACCGAAGGTCCATACCGCCACTGCCGAGAACACCGCTGCTGGCCCCTTGGCTAGTGCGAAGGACCCGAAACCGATGGCATAAAGGAGCGCGCCAAGCGTTAAAGTTCTTCGGTGTGAGCAGTGCGTCATTGCGTTATTCAAGGGGAGTTCCAGCATAACGATCATGAGCGTATTCAAGGTGAACACAGTGCCGTAAATCGACTCCGGCAAACGCAGGTAGTGCACCAGAAAAAGCGGTACGGTCGAGGTCAATTGAAAGAACACAAGCTGTGTGGGGATCAGCGCCCCGAGAAAATAAAGCATTCGCCCGTTTCGGAACGCACGCAGGTCCGCAGCCGGATGCGGCGCGGCCAGCAGCGCCGGTCCTTCCGCCTCGATTTCGCGCCCAAGATCTTCGGGATCATCCCAATGCGGCTCACTTTTCTTCGTGCGCCGCGTTCCGGGCCAAGCGAACATAAGAACCAGTGCGGCAAGAACCGATGTCGCGCCGTCAACGAAAAACAAAATTCGAAATGAGTAAAGCGCCAGAATTCCGCCGATGGCAGGACCCACACTCATGCCCAGATTCACGGCCAGACGGCTCAACGCGAACGCCTGTTTGCGTTGTTCCGGCTTCACCAGATCGGAAACCAACGCGAGGCTCGGTGGCCGCACGGATTCGTTCAGGATGGCGAATGCAAACGTAATGAAAAGGATCGCCGCAAAATGATGCGCCAGCGGAAATAAAAACAGCGCCAGTCCCGAAAACAGAAGCGAAGCTCGCATTACGAACAGCGAACCCAGACGGTCGGTGAGCCAGCCCGAAACGGGCATAGTCAGGAGCGCGGCGATTCCGTAGATCGTCAGCGCAAGCGCAGCGTGCGACGCGGAAATTTTCAGCTCCCGCGTCAGGTACAGCACCAGGAACGGCAGGACCATCGTTCCGCAGCGATTCACCAACGTCGCCGCGAATAGAATCCAAATTTCACGGGGAAGTTCTCGCAGGCCGCGCCAGGGATTCATGAGGATTTCTTCGAGGGCGAAGTTCCTTGGGGCCTTATCGGTTCAGACGCGCGCCGCTTCTTCTTGTTCGAAGGCGTGATACGAAGATCGGACCAGCGGCCCAGCTTCCACGTGTTTCAACCCCATCGCTTCGCCGAGCCGCTTATATTCCGCAAATTCATCTGGATGCAGGTAGCGTTCGATGGGCAAATGTTCTGGAGTCGGCTGCAAATATTGTCCCAGCGTAAGGATATGTGT
>JABDEK010000183.1 GCA_013287135.1 Acidobacteriota bacterium
GAATTTTCCGCACCGGAAGAATTGTTGGACGTCAATTTCACGCAGCCAGTTTACGTAGTGGTGGACCGCCTCGTACTTGGGCCTGAAATTCGCTCGCGCCTGATGGACTCCGTTGAAATTTGTTACCGCGAAGGCCGCGGCGAAGCCATTCTGGAATTCGTGCCGGACGCTCCCGGCGCAACGCCCGAGCGCCTGGTATTCAACGAACGCTTCGAGTGCAAGAAATGCGGCGCGACCTATCAGGAACCGGAACCGCGCCTTTTCTCGTTTAATAGCCCTTACGGCGCTTGTCCGCGCTGCCAGGGATTTGGCAACACGATCGACTTCGACATCGATCGTGTGATTCCGGATAAAAGCAAATCGCTCTCCGACGGCGCGATTCATCCGTGGACCAAGCCGCGCTACCGCCAGCTCGCGTTGGACATGCGCCGCTTCGCCCGGGCCAAAGGGATTCCGACGGAGATCCCTTTCCGTGAGCTTAGCGCCGCGCAACGCGACGCAATCATCGAAGGCGATCGCAAAGAAAAATACGATGGCGTGCAGGGCTTTTTCGCCATGCTGGAACGGAAAAAATACAAGCTGCACGTGCGCGTTTTCCTGAGCCGGTATCGCGGTTACGCCACTTGTCCGGATTGCCGAGGCACGCGGCTTCGCGCGGAGGCTCGTGCGGTGAGAATTGGCGGACGTTCGATCACGGAAGTCTGCCAAATGACGGTGAAAGAAGCCCGTCCATTTTTTGAAAGCCTCGTGCTCACTCCGGGCGAGGCCACCATCGTTGAAAAAGTTCTGGAGGAAATTCAGCTGCGGCTGCGCTTTCTCGATGAAGTGGGGTTGGATTACCTGACGCTCGATCGTCTTACCTCGACGCTTTCCGGAGGCGAGGCGCAACGCATCCAGCTTGCTACTTCGCTTGGATCGCATCTGGTGGGCGCGCTTTATGTGCTGGACGAGCCTTCCATCGGCCTGCATCCACGCGATACAAACCGGCTGATTGAAATCCTGAAAGGCTTGCGCGATCTCGGCAACACTTTGCTGGTTGTCGAACACGATCCCGACACGATTTTGGCCGCCGACTATATCCTCGACCTCGGCCCAGGCGCCGGAGAGCACGGCGGCAAGTTAATTTTTGCTGGCACGCGGGATGCCATGCTCGCGGATCCTCATTCGTTAACGGGACGCTACCTTCGCGGCGAATTAAAAATTGCAGTTCCGCAAAAGCGCCGCAAGACGCAGGGCAAATTCCTGAAAATATTTGGCGCGCATAGCCACAATCTGAAAAATGTGGACGTGATGATTCCTCTCGGGATGCTCGTTGCTGTTACGGGCGTGTCCGGCTCTGGAAAATCCACGTTGGTGTATGACGTCCTCTACAAAGCACTGCAGCTCAAGCGTACCGGCGGGAACTGGCGCGAATGCTGCGACCGTCTGGAAGGCGACGCTGCGGTGACCGCCGTTGAGATGGTGGACCAGTCTCCTATTGGCCGCACGCCGCGCTCGAATCCTGCCACTTATTTAAAGGCGTTTGACCCGATTCGCGAAGTTTTTGCTTCCACGCCGGAAGCGAAAAAGCGCGGATTCACGCCCGGACATTTTTCCTTCAATATTCCCGGCGGACGATGCGAGGCTTGCCAGGGCGATGGCACCGTGACGGTCGAGATGCGTTTTCTCGCGGACGTTGAGCTGATTTGCGAAGAATGCCGCGGCACGCGTTACAAAAGCGCCGTCCTGAATGTGCGCTACAAAGAGAAAAACATTCACGACGTTCTGCAGATGACAGTTCGTGAAGCTCTAACTTTTTTCGCGGCGCATCCGAAAGTTACAGCGCGCTTGCGCGTGCTGGAAGAAGTTGGCCTCGGCTATCTTCGCCTCGGCCAGTCAGGCACCACACTTTCCGGCGGCGAAGCGCAACGCTTGAAACTTGCCGCGCATCTCACACGCCAGGAAAATACCGGCATCCTGTATATTTTCGATGAGCCCACCACCGGGCTGCATTTCGACGATATTCAGAAGCTTCTGACTGCGTTTCGCAAATTAATTGAAGGCGGCGCCTCGGTGCTGATCATCGAGCACAATCTTGACGTGATCAAGTCCTCCGATTGGGTGATCGATCTGGGGCCGGAAGGCGGCGACCAGGGCGGCCGCGTGATCGCATCCGGAACGCCCGAGCAAGTGGCGCGAAATTCGCAGTCTCATACCGGAAAATATCTGGCGCGGGTTCTGAAGCCTCGCGATAATTCGAATCACGTGAACGGCCATCCGCCGGCCAACACCAACGGTTCGGCGCAGACTCCGCCACCGAACGCATGAAATTTTCTAAGAAATTTCTAGCTGGCTGTGGCGTGCTGTTTATTTTTCTAGCTGCAGCCACGGTTAGCTCCGCGCAAAACACAAGCACCTCTAGAAAACGAATCCCGCAAGACCCCGAAGCTGTGGCGCTGAATAACTTATTAACGCAGGCGCAGGCCGCGATGGACCGCAAGGATTACGAAGCTGCCCTGCAGGCCTATCAGCAATATCTCGCCAAAAAACCAGACGATGCCACCGTGCATTACGATCTGGGGTACGCCTACACCGCGCTGCAAGAACCCGCGGATGCAAAGGCGGAATACGAAAAAGCCATTTCGCTTGATCCCAAGATGGCCTCCGCCTATCAGAACCTCGGATTGACGCTGCTGGCCAGCGATCCCGCAGCTGCAGTTGCGCCTTTGCAAAAGGCAACGGAATTATTGCCGGACGATGCGCGCGCTAAATTCCTTCTTGGCTCCGCGCTAGAACTTTCCGGCAAAGTCATGCCCGCGATCGAGCAATACCAAGC
>JABDEK010000184.1 GCA_013287135.1 Acidobacteriota bacterium
TTTCCCGAAGCTTGACAGCATCAAGTCTGCCACTATTTCGACTCCTGCAAAATAATCGCTGGAATACGTTTCGCACGGACAAATGACTTCACCGCGAGGGCCACGCTCTGGAATCGATTGGGCGACGCCGCGCGGGCCTGTGCGTGCGAGCGTGGTGCTTTTTTCTTCTCTTTCTCTCCTCAGATTGCTGATTCAATTTGCGGGAATCAACCATTACGGCTGGTTCCGCGACGAGCTCTATTACATGGCCTGCGGCGAACATCTCGCCTGGGGTTACGTTGACCAACCGCCGCTGATTGCGCTGATCTCGTGGTTCGCGCGGCATGTCTTCGGCAATTCGATGTTTGACGTGCGGTTGCTGCCTGCGCTTGCCGGTGCGGCGGTAGTTTTTCTTGCGGGTTGGATCGCACGCGAATTTGGAGGTGGGCTCTGGGCGCAAATGTTCGCTGCGCTGGCGACGCTGTTTGCGCCGGCCTATCTGGCGTTTGACAGTTTTTTATCCATGAACGCGTTTGAGCCTTTGATTTGGGCCTTATGCGCGCTGATTGTGATTCACATAGCGAAGGGCGGATCTCCTGCCTTGTGGCTTCTGTTTGGTGCGGTTGCCGGCATCGGGCTGGAAAACAAACACACCATGCTGGTTTTTGGGTTTGCCGTTGCTGCCGGTCTTTTACTTTCGGACCACAGACGTTTGTTGTATTCGAAATGGATTTGGTTGGGCGGTGCTCTGGCGCTGGCTCTGTTTCTGCCGAATTTAATTTGGGAAGCGAGACATGGCTGGCCGCAAATCCAGGTGGTGCGCGCTGGCCAGGAATACAAAAACTATCCGGTTGGGCCACTGCGATTCTTTTTTGAGCAGATTTTATTTTTGCAGCCAGTTCAGTTGCCGGTATGGGTTGCTGGACTTGTCTGGTTTTTTGCCGCGCCGGAAGGGAAGCGATTTCGATTTTTCGGATGGGCATATTTCATCGTGATGGCGATTTTCATCGTGCTTCATGGGAAGACTTATTACCCGCTGCCGATCTATCCAATCTTGATCGGCGCCGGAAGCGTGCCGCTGGAGAGATTCCTTTTCGCTGCGCAACGACGGCGTTGGGTGGCCTGGGCCTATGGTGCGATTATCGTGATGGCCGGAGTAGTTTCGTTGCCATTCGGTGTTCCGCTGCTGCCAGTGGATACTTTTGTTCGCTACTCGCAAATACTTCCGTATTCTCGCACGGTGAAAATGGAGCGCGACGCTACCGTCGCGTTGCCACAACTTTATGCGGACATGTTTGGCTGGGACAATCTGGCCGCGACGGTTGGCCGCGTTTATCACACGCTTCCGGAGGCGGAGCAGCGAAGTTGCGCAATCCTAGCTGGAAACTACGGCGAGGCTGGCGCGATTGACTACTACGGCCCTGCGCTGGGACTGCCGAAGGCGATTAGCGGACACAATAATTATTATCTGTGGGGACCGCGCGGATATTCCGGGGAATGCGTAATTCTTTTTGGCGAGAACGCGGATCGCTACGCGAATCTTTTCGGCGAAGCACAGCGAGTCGCGACCATCACTGAACAATACGCAATGCCGTCGGAGCAAGGCGTTCACGTGTATGTTTGCCGCCAGCCCCGCGCGTCGCTCGCGATTCTGTGGCCAAATTTCAAAATGATGATCTGACGCGCCGGCTTGAAACCGCTAATGTTTGGGGGCGTGTTTGGGATTTCGCGCGGATTCTTCGAGGCTGGTGACATTCAATCCGGTGGCTACCAGACGATGGCCAATTTCTGACTCGGTTTTTTTAGCGATGGCTAGTAGGACGCATTCGCAAGTCAGGATCGGAATTGCTCGGCCATCCACGAAATCTCGCGCCGGCGAAAGTTCCTCGGCAGTCTTTAGAACGTTTTGCAGCTCTGCTGATCTTACCAGGGGATTTCCCTCAGGCTGGCCGGTTTTTCCTTTTGCGGGTTTAAGACCTTTCGGCAATTGCCACATTCTTCGCGGTTCATCTTTCAGCCGTTGCTGGTCGTAAAACTCAATCCAATGGTGCCAGCGCTGCGGGCTGATGCGGCAAATCTGCTGAAGGAAAGTTTCGACCTCGTGCTGCTGCTCCCAGAATTTCGAGAGGTTCTCCCATTCGTAGATATACATGCCCGCTAGCAGGTCGGCCACTTCCACGGTGCGCGACGCCCGACTGTGGGCCAGCATGCTGGCAAGCGTCTCAGAGCGCTCGAGGTCTTTTGTAACGCGATGAGAGATTACAGCGCCATCGGTTCCCAGGGTTTTACTGCTGTCATCTGCCGGAGATTTCCGGGCTTTGCGATCTTTAGGGAAGAGAGCCATCGTTGTTTTCGCGTTCTGCTAAAGACCCAGGACCGCGCATAGCTCGCGCACGGATTCAGAAGATTTGCGCAGCGCCGCTGTTTCATCTGGCTCGAGCTTAATTTCGATGATTTGCTCGATACCTTTTGCGCCGAGCTTTACCGGGACGCCCACGAAGAGATCTTTCATTCCGTACTCGCCTTCAAGGTAGGCGGCGCAGGGCAGGATTTTCTTCTTGTCCTTGAGAATTGCATCCACCATTTCGAAAACGGCGGCTGATGGAGCGTAATAGGCCGAACCGGTCTTCAGCAGGTTCACAATTTCCGCGCCGCCTTTACGGGTTCGAGTGACGATCGCGTCAATTTTTTCCTGTGGTAGCAGA
>JABDEK010000185.1 GCA_013287135.1 Acidobacteriota bacterium
AGCGCGGTGTTGCCAATCCGGCAAAAGTTGGCATTGAGACTCAGGTCTTCACCTTATCAAAGATATAGGTCCAGTCAGCCGCAATTCAAACGTAGGGATTTTCAACGACAGCCAAGAAGAGGGCTCAGCCCGCGAACGAGTCGTGCGAATTTTGCGCGGTTTCCGGTTTGACAACGCTATCCCGCCAGTGGAAATCGTTGTTTCGTATGCTGTTGGACCGGCCGCTGCAGCTTGTTTTGGACCCGCACACGCAATCTCGCAGTGTGCCGATCAATCGCCAATCACTCCAGATAGGTGGCCCTATATTCATATTCCAGCAGACCCTTGACCGCTGTCTTCCGCGCACTTACGATCCTTGCGGACGTGTAAATGTTCGGAGACTTGGAAGTGTAGGGAACCGCTATTTCTACCCGTGATTCCTCCGGGTACTCGACAACACTGTAAAAGCTTAAGCCTCCGCGCGCCAAGTCCTTCACGACCACAACTTCGTTTCCGCGACCGGGACGCCGCACGCATCCAACCGCCTCCAATTGAATACGACCGTGGGACATGGTGGCAATAGACCCCGCGAAGGAGCGGCCATGCGGGCGGTTCCAAATGGTGAAGCCACCGCAATGCTTGCACATCCGCGAGATGCAGTGGTGGTACAGGAAGAGATCAGCTTCAAATTCGTCGAGGTAAGCTACCTCCGTCCGGTCGCAGTCCACACATCTCAGAAAGGCCCGCAGCACCGGCTTGTCGGTATCGGCAGCGGCAGGAAATACCACACTCCAGGGGTTCACACCGGCAGGGTCGAGCATCGTCACCCCAAACACATACCCCTCGGATCCCCCTTCAACACGGCCTACCACCTGAGCCGTCGCCTCTTCTCCAACTCCATCAATTCGCTGGACTTTGATGATCTCGCCAGCGAATAGCTCCCTGCCCACCTTGATGGTAGCGCCTTGCCGGCTAATATCTACTGTTTGCCGTTTCCGCGAACGCCTGAGACGCGAATGCGTAGGGTCACAACCACCCGATCGCTTTGCCGGTAATTTTTCTCCAGAGCGGGAGAAAGGACATGCTCCGCTTCGCCACTGTGTTCGCCGGAGTCGTTGCTGTGCTTGTTAGACATACTGTAATACCGCGAACGGAGGGACTAAGGGAACCTCCAGTTCTTCATCCCGGCTCAACAATTAAAGTCTGGTCCCGCCAGCACCGTCACGGCAATCAGGTGAACAACGGATTTAGGAGAGAGTGATTCGCCCTATGCGTAGGCAATCAACGGCCTGTTACATGACCAGCGTAAGGTATGGATTCCAAGGGACCACAATTGGATTGCGTAATGGCTCCCGGCGATAAGGTCCGACGGATAATCCCGACTTGCCCGTTGGTTGTTACTTCTTAATCCTACTTCTAAAGCGCAACATATCGTCATCATCAGGATAGCCTTGACATTTGAAAACTTTATCGTCATAGATACTCATCAATATTCTTAAGGCTCCTACTCTCGCAAATTTCCTTGCCCTCTCTGCCCCCTCGTAAGCTAAGAAAGCATCGAGCCCATGGTCCACTGCACGGTCTAGCTGCCCCAAACTGGCGTAACCACAGGCTCGCAACTCTGACACGAGTTCAGAAATGTGTTCGGGCGTGTTCGTATCCCGGTCCGGAAATCGAATGGCAAGGTACTCAGCTAGGCTGTCGAAATTGATCTCTTCGTCCAAGCCAATTCCGCGCCTCAAGTCAGCAGCGATATGGTTTCGGCTGAGTTCTCGTCCCTTGAAAAACATCTCGAAGTGAGTGTCAGCCACGTAAAACAACCCACTAAGGGCATGAAAATCGCGCTGAAGTTCACGTGGCACATCGGAGCTGCGTTTATAGTTAAGGTAATGAGAGATCGTAGACCATGCATCCATTGCAATTGTTCTGACTTGAATTTCCAAAGGTATTCCAGCAAGCCCCTGATACCGGGGTCCTGAGTGAGTGGCTTTCATATGAACAATATAATGTATGGACATATAACCGAAAGAGGTGATGTCCACGCTGTCTACTTTGTCGTCCTCACTGAGCACGTCAAATTCGGTTCTTATCACTCTCTGGATTTTCTCTAGGTCGGAAAGGAAAAGGCACACTATCCGGATTCCCGCGATATCAGTAATCTCCGCATAGGGGTCGAACTTCGCTTTCCTCCTTCCTTCGGTCTTTCTGTCGACCTTGGCCTTGAACGAATCGTAGTCCTTAATTCGTGCGAGAACGGAGTGGGTTTTTATCCCCGCTGTTGCCAAGGCCTGCCCGACGATATAGAGGGATTCGTCCATCAATCGTTGATACGCAGGCTTACGCCTCTCGAACTCGTTCCGTAGAGATAGTCCGATGATCTTCATTGGTCTTTGCGTCGTTCGCGGTGGTTCATCTCGACACCATTTTAACAGTTCCGAAACTCGGGGACGAAGGCGGGTGGTCGAGGCTCATTCTGTTTTTTCTTGACATGCGCGGTCGAGGGGGAGGATACCATTTCGACAAATTCAGGGGAAGTAGAGAGGGGCGCAGCATGCCCCACCCTCCGTCGTGGCTATGAGTCGTGCTGACGAGACGGTTCCATGCTTATGGATCGATTGTCGCGAGAAAGAGTCCCAAAGACGTCCGGCCCGCCCGCCCAATTTTGTCTATGGTG
>JABDEK010000186.1:0-2114 GCA_013287135.1 Acidobacteriota bacterium
GACGCAAACAACGACGCCGGCGCGATCCGAGGCGGTAGAAAAACCCGAGCAAGTATTGGCGTCTTAGTCGTATGCGACGAGAGACCGAGATGGCAGCAATACTTTCTTTCGCATTGCCATCTTGCATTTATCTAGATATTATCTAGACATGAAGAAGGAATATGATTTCTCCAAACTGAAGGAGTTGAAGAATCCGAACGCCGGGAAGAAGAAGGCGGTGGGGATTAATTTGAGTCCTGAAGTGGTGGACTACTTCAAGGGGCTGGCGGAGGAGACGGGGCTGCCGTACCAGAAGTTGATCGATCTTTATCTTCTGGACTGCGCGAAGAAGCGGAAGAAACTGACGATGAGGTGGGTGGCGTAGCGAATGGTTCAATACTCCAGGAAGACGATCCTTGCTGCGACCGATCTGCTAGAAAACGCGGGGCACTCGCGAATAACCAGGTTTCTCTTGGAGCACGGCCTGGAGGGGCATGTCCACGGACCATCCATGCGGGATCGAGCGACTGGAGTAGCGAGGTATCTGCTGGAAGATCCCGACCGACTAAATGAGGATGGAGAAAACCTGACGGACGCGGTCGTAAACGACCTGATTGGCGAGCTTATTCAAAGGTATACCCGCTATGGTGAGTTCGATTATGAGGGATTCTCCGCACACAATGGAGCGCTCAACCGAGGTTTGGCGCGGGACGGGTTCACGGTCGAAGGTGGGAGGCTTCGCAGAACTCTTCCACAACAAATCGATCTCCCGAGGGCGGACGATGAAGTACATGCCCTTTTGGACCAGTTCGGCTTCGAGGTACCCAGGGGGCACCTGAATCAGGCTATAGCGGCGCACGCTCGTGGTGACTGGGCCGCGGCAAACGCACAGTTGAGGGCTTTTATTGAGGGGCTTTTTGACAGCATCGCGCAAGCCATTGCTAATCACCTGGGCGAGCCGGTTCCCCAGACCGGAAATCAGAGTCGAATCTGGCTCGCTCAGTCGAACCCTCCGTTCATGTCTGGCCAGCTAAACGAGTGGACTGGCCAAGGGACGGGGTTTCTCGAGGGCTTTTTCCGTCGGCTCCATCCTCAGGGTGCGCACCCTGGCCTTTCCGACGAGGACGATTCGACATTTCGGTTGCACTTGGTATTGCTTACGTCTCGATTGCTTCTCAGACGGATGGAGGACAGGGTCAGGTGATTTGGCTGTCGTCGGTTCCGTTTTAGGCGCTAACTCTGTCGTGGCAGCGTGGGCACCTGGCATCTGCTGTCGAACATCACCGAACCTCGCCGACGCTATTAGGCTCTTCCCTGGGTGAGTTGCATTCCATGCCTGTATAGAAACGGAATCGAAAACACGGCCTCGCCATGCTTTTCATTTTTAGAAAAGAAACCCACAGCTAAGAGGTGTTCACTCGTGGATTGCCACTTCTTGCCAAGCAAGGTCTGCAGGGCGCTTGCGTTGTATTCGGTCTTGCCGCCTGAGAATTTTTCAATGTCTTTCCAAAGATGTGGAAATTCGGCTCGAAGGTAGGTATCGCGCTTGCGCTTTGATAGCTCCTCAAACCCATATTGAATTGCTGCCGTATCAATAACCCATTCGGACTTGCCTTCAGGATCAGCGCCGCAGATATCCTGCTGCTTTTGCTTGGCACGAATCAGGAGGTCCAGAACATCACGAGGGGTTATGACTCCTCGCCCATCGGCACAACGATTGCAAATCCAACGAATCGTTGAACTTTGTCGAGTACCCTTAAAGACATTGGGAGGAAACACTCTGTCAAAACACTGCGTACGATATGAGGCGCTGGCATCTATCTGCTCACGATTCAATTCGAGATAGGCGACCAAGGCATCGTTCGCAACGAGGCGCTTCACAACCATCGTCAGGATTTGGTCTTCAGTCCAGCGAAGGGTGTCGGCCTGACGTGCCGTCACATGAGTCAGCGCCGTGAATCCATCGCTGGTTCCGACGACCTGCTCCAGCATGTCGTCACGTAGAAATACCTTCACCCTTATGTTCGCTGAAGCGAAATATCGCATCGCTCGCAGAAGACCGCGCAGGGCCATCTTTTCCACATCTGATCTACGCGGGAAGATTTCATCAAGGCGATCAACCATAAGCCACAGCG
>JABDEK010000186.1:2124-2640 GCA_013287135.1 Acidobacteriota bacterium
TTGTGGCTAAGATCGTTTCCAGTGTCTCCTTGATGTCATTTACATACTGCGGGAGCGAGTGCTCAGCAAACGATTCGCTCCTTTTTTCCTCTGTGCGTAGTCTTCCAAATAGGTCTACTTCCAATTCGCCGCCGTCGCCAGGAATCTGATACTTAAGCTTGGGCCTCCATGATGTGAGCACGTGCAAAGACCACTCAAGGATGTCCCTCAAGGATTTCTTAGCCTGAATCTCAGGAACTTTTGCGCGAGCGCATGCCAGTTGAAACCTCCTTATCTCCATACCTGCACCGCTTAGAAGCTTGCGATACCGCGGACCTTTTATGAAGTGCTCATGAGCTAGCGAGACAAGATAGATACACCAAAAGCTAATAAATTCTTCTTCAGATAATTTGCTGAAGCTGTCCGTAAACGCGTGGAAGACAGGGTCTCCGGGCGCTTGTATGCCGTGAGCAACTACGACCTTTCGCTGTTCGAGCAGATAATTCGGCAAGAAATCCACAAAAATGCGAAAAAGAG
>JABDEK010000187.1:0-1847 GCA_013287135.1 Acidobacteriota bacterium
GCATGTCCGGATATCGCAGAACCAGCCAAGGAAGACCTTCAGCGACGCGAGCCTCCAGGTTGCGCTGAACCAAAGCCGCAAGCAAGAAATCAGCGGGATTTGTCTTCCTCGCTTTTCCACGCAGATGGGCGAAACCGGGGTATCCCAACGAAGCAAGCTCATGGGCCAAGAAATCAGGAGTAGCATTTTCTCTGACATCTTGCACGGGAAGTACGGTAGGCGACAGACCATAAACCTGCATCAGCTTGCGAGAAAGATGGGTCATGTCTCTTCGGCCACTCTCTAACATCGAAAGATACGCTTGAGTGACGCCCAGGCGATCCGCAGCTTCCTGCTGGCTCCAGCCATGCTCTAGTCGAGCTCTCTTTAGTTGTTCAGAACTCATGGTCTCTTATAACACAAACTGTTATAATATGTCAAAGTATAATGGAAGGTAGGCTTTCCGTTCTTCCTCCAAAGTGCCGAGAAGAAGCTCGCCTCCAAGCGGAAGCCATTAGCATAGGGTTAGGCTTGGTCGGTCTGTTTCTTGCGACTAAGGAAACTTACGACCTGCCCGGTCCTCGCGTTGCAATAACGGTCCCAACGGACGGCCCCTATTTTGCGGGCGATGAAATCGGTCTCACAGAACTCTGGAAGCCACGGACAAGTTCATGCAGTTGCCGCGTTAGCGTGGCGAAATCTAGGGCAAAGAAGAAGGTAATCACCCGCCCAGTCTTTTTTCCCACATCCTGTAGAAGAGAAGTCCCGCTATTACAAGCGCCATCCCGATCGAAGACCTCACAGGTCGCGCGATCCAAAGCCCGACAGCGACAGATCCTGCGCCAAGGACAAAAATTATTGGGACGACCGGGTAGCCCCACGTTCGATAGGGACGGGGCATATTCGGTTCCGTGTGGCGCATACGCATCATCGCCAGCACGGCCAACCCATAAAATGTCCAGCTTCCGAACATCACGAGTGACGTAAGGTCCTCAAACGTCCCACTCAACACCAGCAGACAGGCCAAGCAACACTGAAATATCAGGGCATTTTCCGGGGTGCGAAATCTGGGGTGAACTTTCGCGATGCTCCTGAAAAAAAGTCCGTCACGCGCCATAGCGTAATCCACGCGCGCACCGCTCAGAACCGATGAATTCAGAGTTCCTAGTGCGGAGATGGCCATAATCAAGGTAATCCACAGCGCCGCGTGATGCCCGGCAAAGCTCGCAAACACATCGGACGCCACGTGCTGTGATGAAGCGATCGCGTTGAATGGCAACGCGTAAAAACAAACTGCCGTGAATAACAAAAACGTCACGATTACAAAAATGGTCGCGCCCACGAGCACTCGTGGAAAATTGCGTTCCGGATTCTCCACTTCTGACCCGACCAAATTCAAATCGTTCCAACCGTCGTAGGCCCAAACGGCCGCACCCATGGCTGCCAGGAATCCAGTCAGCGTGCCCCATCCCGGCGACACGGGCCAAAGTGGACTGAGCCGATGAGGCGTCTCACGCACCAGAAAAAACCCGCCGGCGATGATTGCTAACACCGCTCCCACTTTTAGAATCGTGAGGCCCACTTGGACTTGTCCGCCAAGCCGCACTCCGAGACAGTTTATGCCAGTTATCAAAAGGAGGGCCGCGACAGCCAGAGGCTGGGCCCGCGTAAACACAAAATCGGAACCGCTCGTTAAACCAAAAAGTCTGGAAAAATGAATGGTGCAAAGCGGCTTTGCCAGTAGAGGAAAAAGAAAACTGCAGAACCGTAGAAACCCCGCTGCGATTGCCGCGTTCGAAGCAGGCCGGGCCACCACGGAGTGCATCCGGCGGTTCCTTCTCATCGGACAACCGGCACTTCACATACGT
>JABDEK010000187.1:1857-2635 GCA_013287135.1 Acidobacteriota bacterium
CCAGCCAAAAAGAAATCCCCACACTCTCCCAAATCCTCGGCGCAAATAGGCATACTCGCCGCCGGCTTCCGGAATCGAAGAACCTAGTTCCGCGTAGCACAGCGCGCCGAACATAGAAAGAATTCCGGCAACAATCCAAGCAGCGAATACCGTGCTGATCGAGCCAGCTTCTGCCGCCATTTCGCTCGGCTTCAGGAAGATTCCGGTGCCGATCATGGTACCTAGGATGATGGCTGCGGCTGCCGACGTCCCCAGTCCTCGAATCAGTCCGTTTCCTGCGACAGGCTCTTGGATAAATCTCCTCCGTTGGTCTTCCTGTCATGCAAACTTACGGACACTAAGAAACGATCAATCGTCCGCAGCTCCGAAATGGAAAATAAATCAGAGCCGCGTCAACCCGAGAGCCGCGCCGGATTTGCGCTTCCTTGGCAAGGGATTATAGCGGTCCTGATTTCTGGAACCGCGAGAAATCGTCGGTGTTTTGACCAGAGTTTTTGGCGAATTGGCCGGCTGATCACGCGCACTTGTGAATCTTTATCGCGAAACGGCTAGTTTTTCTCGCTCGTTCCGTTGCGTGCGGCATTGTCTGCAACGCCCTGCTTCAGGTAACGGTCGAACCAGGTGACCATGCGCTCGAGAGCGTCGAGTTGATTTTCACGACGAGAGTATCCATGACCTTCCTGCGCATAGATTTTCTCTTCGACCTGCAAGTGCAGGCTCTTGTAAATGTCCACGACCTGTTCCGCCTCTTCTTTTGGCACGCGGACATCATTCTCGC
>JABDEK010000188.1 GCA_013287135.1 Acidobacteriota bacterium
CACGCATGGAGAAAGACCTCGCGACTCCCCTCGAGTGGGTGGCCGCTGCGCACTTCAACACAGAGCACCCTCACGTGCACATTGCCCTTCGCGGGAGAGACCAAACTGGATCCTCCCTCCGGCTGTCGCGCGATTACATTCGTTCCGGCATTCGATTCCATGCGGAAAACATCGCGACGGAGGCACTAGGCTTCCGGACGGAACGCGATGCGCATGAGGCCCAACGTCGGGAAATCACGCAAACCCGCTTTACCAGTCTGGATCGAATTATCCAGCGGTCGAACCATGCCCAGTCGTCTTCTTTCGCGGTAGCTACAGACGTTTCTCGTCCGCAGCTTTCTGAACGACAGCGGATTCTACAGCACAATCTCAGCGCGAGGCTTGCGCACCTAGAGAACCTGGGCCTCGCGACGTCAGTCGGTCCGCAGAAGTGGACTGTGCGCAGTGACTTCGAAACGATTCTTCGTACGCTGCAGCGCAGCAGCGACCGCCAAAAGATGCTGGCCGCCCACGGCGCTTTGTTATCAGATCCCCGTCTGCCAGTCGAAATCACTGACGTTCGAAAGCTGAAAATAGTCGAGGGGCGTGTTCTCTTGCACGCAGAGGACGAAACAAGCGGACGCCGTTACCTCTTGCTGGAAGGCACCGACGCCAAGGTTCATTTGATATACCACACGGACAGCATCGAAACGGCGCGCCGCGCCGGTAAACTTGCGGTCAATAATTTCGTTCGACTGGAAAAGGGCTTCGTTGAACGCGTCCCACGTATCGACGTTTCTGACTATGGGGATGCCAACGCACTCTTGAAGAGCCCCACGTTCCGCAAAGAACAAGCGGAATCGCGCTGGGGACGTGGGACACCCGAAAATCCCAATACTTGGGGAGGCTGGCTCGGTGAATACTACGCGGGCTTGCGCACCTCGATTGAAATGACACGACCTGCTGCAAGGGCACGGAAAGCTCCCCACCAGCGCTAGCTTACGGCCGCGAGTCTATTCTCTCGACTGTAGACCTTGGGAGTTTAACGCCATTACCGGTCTGCAACGGAGCGATCACCTTCGATTCCGCCGCAACGCGACGGGATAGATTTGTCTAACTTCACAATCGCAACGGTCACCCCGCTCGAACAATTTCTTTGCCCGTGACTACGAATCTTAAATCCCGTGCTGGGCCCGTCCGTCGCGTGTCGAGACCTACGAGAACCTTAAGTTGTGGATAACTAACGAGAAGTCGCGGAACGACGCCAACTCGCCAATGCTTCTCGCTTCGCCTCTTCCAGACGGCTCGCGCGTTGTTGAAAAGCCTATTCGCTTCTTCCTCTGTGATCTTGTTCACCTGGCAGAGCTGCGTGAGCGCTTTGTCGAACTCGCCTCGTAAATGCGCGAGCCCCATGTGAAGCGCAAGGTTACAGTCACTGCATGCGATGTGAAAGCCAGTCAGTGTGGTAATTGCCTTACGATCATCGTACGTCCATTGCTCATGACAAAAGAGCGGAACCGAGCTGCTCGTGCACGTCTCGCAACGATGGCCCGCGCGACTGAGTTCAGCAATCCGAATCGCTTTCCACGGCGCCCGTCCATTCAGCAGTTTGCAGGCGCTAACACCCCAAAGAGGTTGTGGCACCAATTCGGGTCGAAGTTTGAAGCTGACCACTCTTTTGCTTCTGCGTTTCGGGTTGCCCCGCATACACGCCCCGCTCCTAGCTCGCACCGGTGGCGGAATTGGGAGGTAGAGGCGACGTTTGATTGGCCCCAACGCCGTGTGCGAAGATTTGGGCAGCTGTCGGATCAGGCGCTAGGGATTGCCGAAAGAAGTCCTCCAGCGCCGCAAGTGCGTCATGGCAAAGTGCGATCAGGTTTCCCGGTCGATTCGCGAATTGCCAATCAACTGCTTGGATCCTCCGCCTCACATCCGTCTGTGGAGATTCGAACCGCGACTGACTGTAGCGGTCGGCAAATCGGTCAGCCTTCCGCTCCCACCGACTGCACATCGAGCTTGACACATTCACCAAATATCGCCGCCAAATCACAGGGCCGTCACCGTGGGTCTCCAAATCCGACCTGTCTTTTAGAAACGCAATACCTTGATGCGCGAGCAATTTATTTCGAAGGTCTCTGGCAGCCTGCGGCCCCTTTTTCTTTCTGACGACTCCGATCAAACGATATACAGTGGTTCGAAAAGCGTACAGGAACCCGCTCAAGGCATACGTGAATTTCACCGCGTCCAATTTCCGCTCGCAGTCAGCCATCTCAACGAGGCGATAACGGCACTCCTCGAATTTCTCCATCACGCGTTGTGGCTCAGTGGCTTCGTAAGTCACGGCCATAGCCCTCCTTCCGCTCTAACCGCTAAGTATAGCCGACGACCGATAAGCCTGCTCAGCAGAAACCTCTTGACATAAATCACAGTCAGGGTGCTATATGTATACACCTTCTACGTTACGCCGGGGGTTTGCTGGTATCTATCCCCAGGAGGAATGAGTCATGGGCATCCCGAACGCGCCTCTTAGACAAGACGTAATTCAGAACGCAGTAAATCATCAGATTCAGGAACTCGAAGGCCCTGTCGCGTCGCCCGAGCGCCTCAATGCG
>JABDEK010000189.1 GCA_013287135.1 Acidobacteriota bacterium
CGCACACGGTGTGCAAGTCCAGCGTGCGCATGATCCGCTTCAGTTCCTGGTAATTCGGTCCTCCGAAATACTTCACACGCAGCCAAGACGGGCGCGGATGGGCCGAAGGCGGCGGAGTGACGTTGTTCGACAATATGGTGAAAGGAGTTGCCATTTGGGCAAGGTTCAAAACAATTCTACGCTCGGCTACCTCACGAAACAACCTTGTGCCGCTTCGTTCGCTGCGTTGACTTCGACACTACCGGCGCTGCAGTTTGTACTTCACCTCATTATGATCTTCGTATCACGCCTTCGAACAAGAAGAAGCGGCGCGCGTCTGAACCGATAAGGCCCCAAGGAACTTCGCCCTCATTATGTTTTTTGTCATGTGGACTCGCATCTAGCGAAGGCAAAGCGATACATCCGTATCGTGAGATTTGTTCCGTTACAGCACATAGGATAGAGGCCATATGTTGTATATCTACAACACAGGAAAATAATTTCCGACCGAGGACTTCGTAACGTATTGATTACAAACGTGTAAAATGACCTCCGGGCGGTTACCGAAATGCTAGTATAATCACGCCCAGCGCATGCCTTATCAACTCACTATCCAGCGGCCGGTGGAAATTGACGGCCTCGGTCTCCACACTGCTGTTCGCAGCCACGTGCGACTAATCCCCGCTCCAGCCGACACTGGCATCGTATTTCGCCGCGTGGATCTCGATGGTTTTGAGATCGAAGCTCACGTTCGCAACGTAGCTCGCGTCAGCTACGCCACCAGTTTGATGAAACAGGGCGTGCTGCTTTCCACCGTCGAGCATGTCTTGGCGGCTTTGTATTCCTGCGGCATTGATAATGTGTACGTAGAACTCGACGCGCTGGAGCTGCCGATTCTGGACGGTTCTTCGCAGCCTTACATCGATCTCCTGGCTCGCGCTGGGACACGTACTCTTCGCCGGCGCCGGCGCTACATACGGGTCACCAGGCCTCTGGAATTCTCTGACGGAGAACGCCGCATCGGAATTTATCCAGCCGAAGAATTCCAGGTTCACTGCTTTGTGGATTATCACCACCCCGTGGTCGGCCCGCAGGAAGTGAAAATGATCGTGGATCGCGAGTCTTTCAGCCGCGAACTGGCCCCGGCACGCACATTCGGCTTCATGAAGGACTTCCCGGGAATGCAGGCGATGGGTTTGATCCGCGGCGGCTCGGTGGAAAACGCCATCGTCCTCGACAACGACAGCGTATTGAATGGTCCGTTGCGTTTTCCGGATGAATTTGGCCGCCATAAAGCGCTGGACCTTATCGGAGATTTAGCTCTGGTCGGTCGTCCGCTGAAAGCGCGAGTAGTGGCGCATAAAGCCGGCCACGCATCACACACGCAATTGGTTACCCGCCTTCTAGCCGACCGCACTTTGTGGACCGAGACCACGGAAGCACATGTCCTAGTTTCTGAGTCCGAAAGCGTAGTTCTATCTAGTTCAGTCCCCACCGTGAGATGAAAGCCAAAGACACTGCAATCGTATTATTGGCCGCCGGTAAAGGAACGCGCATGCGTTCCGAACTCGCGAAGGTTTTGCATCGAGCCGGGGGGACTTTCTCTAATTGAACACGTCGTGCGCGCTTGCCAGCCGCTCAAGCCAGCGCAACTGCTGGTCGTCGTAGGGCACCAAGCGGAGGAAGTTAGCGCGATGGTAACTGCCCTCAGCGCGCAAACCGTCCTCCAAAAAACCACAGCGCGGGACAGGCCACGCGATGCAAGTCGCGCGGCGTGCTCTTCGCAAAAGCGCGAAATTTGCAATTGTTGTTCCCGGGGATGCTCCGCTGCTTCGAACTGAAACCCTTGCGGCGCTTCTCGACACGCATCGCCGCGGCGAAGCTGCCGCCACGATTCTTACAGCCGAGCTTAACGATCCCACCGATTATGGCCGTGTTCTTCGCGATTCAGAAGGCCGTGTGCAAGCGATCGTCGAAGAACAAAGCGCCAGCCCAGAACAGCGCGCCATTCGCGAGGTGAATTCCAGCATTTATTGTTTTACTCTGGCAAAGTTGTGGCCTTGTTTGAATGCTCTGCGTCCGGAAAATGCTCATCGCGAACTGTATCTAACCGACGTGATCGGTCTTCTTCGCCAACAAAATGAACGTGTCCTGGCTTACATTGCCCCTGATTCGCAGGAAATTCTCGGCTGCAACACGCGCGCCGCTTTGGCTGACGTGGACCGCATTTTCCGTACTCGCAAAGCTGCGGAACTGATGGAATCCGGCGTTACGATTTACTTGCCGGAAACTGTTGTCATCGATCCTGAAGTCACTGCCGGCCCCGACACGATTGTCGAACCGGGAGTTCAACTTCTAGGCAAGACGCGCATCGGCGCACGCTGCAAAATCCAAAACGGAAGCATTCTGCTCGATTCTCGCGTGGATGATGATGTTCTGATCGCCGCGCACTCCGTTCTGGATTCTTGCCGCGTGTGGCCAGAAGCTAAAATTGGGCCATTCTCCCGTTTGCGTCCCGGTTCAGATATCCGTAAGGGCGCACATGTAGGAGGATTCGTCGAGATTAAGAAGTCTTTGGTACATGAAGGCGCGAAGGTGCCGCACCTCAG
>JABDEK010000190.1 GCA_013287135.1 Acidobacteriota bacterium
CTCCAGATGACAGCTGACGCCGCCCGCATCGAAAGCAACACCGGCGATCTTCTCTCGCGTCAGGGTGACCCTGCCGCGGCAATCCCCCTCCTCAAAGACGCTGCCGCGCGTCGCGAGCAGCTGGGCCTTATTGATTTGCTTGGTCTAACCCTCCTCGCTCTCGGCGATGCTCAACTCGCCCAAGCCGATGTCGATGGTGCGCTCGTTTCCTATCAACGCGCCCAGCAGATTCAGGAAAACCTCAAAGAGTCGCAGGACGCCGCCACCACAAAGATCTTCGTCTCTCAAGCCTTGCTGGAAAAAGGAGACTCCGCCCAAGCGGAGTCCCTGGTCCGTACCGCCGCCGCTTGGTTTGCAGATAAGTCTGATCCAGACGACCAAGCGTCAGCACACGACCAGCTCGTGCAAGCTCTTCTCGCTCAGGGAAAGAATGAGGAAGCCGCCAGGGAAGCGCATAGCCTCCAGACGCTTCTAGATCACTCCACCGCCAAGAACGACGGTCAGCAGGCCATTCAGGAGGAAACTCGTATTTCCGCTCGGATTGCGATTGCTCGCGTCACCGTCCTCAGCTCTGCGTCCATGCAAGGCATTGCCGTTCTCTCCAGCATCGCATCCGAGGCGCGCCGTCAGCAGTTCCTGCTGCAGGAGTGCCGGGCTCAGCTGTTCATCGCCGAAGCCAGGAAGGCGCGATCCCTGCCCCTGGACCGTCAAGAGTTGACTCGGCTCCAACGCCAAGCTCAGTCCAAGGGTCTCCTCCTGCTGGCCCACAAGCTAAACAGACTTTCGTGATTCGCATGTCGAATCTCCTTACAATTAATGCAGGGGATTCCTGACTTTCTGTCGAGCCAGTGCAGTGCGCTCGTACGGTCAATGAGAAGGACGCCCATGCGGATGGCAGGTCCAAGTGAGGTCCCACCTTGAGGTGGTAAACGGCATTTTCTCCCTTCTGCCCGTCCAGTTGCGGCATTAGGTCGTTCGGATTCGGTTCGGCAGAACCCTGCAAAGACGTCACGTCGCTATGCTTCAAAGGTAGGACATCCGGTACCGGCGCGATGCGAAAGGTCAGATGTCTCTCTTTACCACAGACACGCGCTTTGTGGTCTTCATGAACGCCAAAGATCCGAAGCCCTCGATGGAGTTGCACTCACGCGAGGCGCTCGCTCCCGTCTTCGCAGACCTGAACAAGTACAACGCCACCACGCACTTCGTCGGGCAAAGCACGATCTTCAAACTCACATCCGATCGGGCCACTGGGGAAGCTTACTGCTTGGCGCATCCCGTTACGGTGGAGGGTGAAAAGCGGCGCTTGATGCTCGCCTCGCTGCGTTACCTGGACACGTTCGTCAAGCTGAACGGCGCATGGCTATTTTCTGAGCGCCTCCTCTACGTCGACTGGACGGAAGAGCGAGCACTGTCGTGACACCCACGAGTCAGAAGAGCCTTGTTCTTGTAGGTGCGACTGGAGTGGTTGGTGGATACGCGCTTCGCTGCGCACTCGACGATGACTCTGTCAAAGCTGTCACTGCTATCGAGCGGCGGAGGCTCGGCATTTCACATCCGAAGCTGCGGGAAGTTCTCCACGGTGACTTCGGCAACTGCTCAACACTCTCGTCGGCGCTTTCAAGGCAGGACGCGGTAGTCTTTTGTCTGGGCACTTATACTGGAGCGGTGTCCCATGCCGAACTCCGCAAGATTACCGTGGACTACACCATCGAGTTCGCGCGAGTTCTACGCGGCGCCAGTCCCGAAGCGGCTTTCTCATTCTTGAGCAGAAACGGCGCTGACCCGACGGGAAAAAGTCGGATCGCTTTCGCGCGATACAAAGGAGAGGCCGAGAACGCACTGATCGCTGCCGGGTTCCCGAGCGTTTACCTTTTCCGCCCGCCTATATCTATCCAGTCGAGCCACGCAAGGAACCGAATTTCACCTACCGCCTTTTGCGCGCGATCTACGCTGCGTTTCGCGTGCTTTTCCCCAATCTCGTGGTTCGAGCTGACGAGTTGGCGTAGGCTATGGTGCACGCCACTGTCCGAGGAACTGAGCGCGGAAGCCGCGTTTTCGACAACCGCGATATCCGAGCCATGGTCAAAGAGATTCATCCCTTCACAGGATCACCCATCCCTTCGGGCGGCGGAACAGAGTGAATCGGGGGCGCTCGACGCATGAGTCAAAATACGCTTGCAGCAAGAGAAAAACTGGTCCTGTATCCGCGGCCATCGCGATCTCGCCAGAGTCGGGACTCGCTCGTTGCCGATGGCCGTTCTGTGCCTGGTTGTGTTTTGCGCGTTTCCGTCAGCAAACCGTGCGCAGGTTCCCGTGTATGAAGTCACTCCCGTAGAAAGCAGCATCAAATTCGGTGTCGAATCTTCCGTACCGATAAAAGGGTTTTCGCCGCCCTTGTGGTGGGTAGCTTCCCAGATCGTCACCAATTGTTTCGGCCCTGGCTCGCGTATCCCTGGCCAGCTACACCTTCCGCAACTTCAGTCGTGTGCAACTGATCGGTTTCATGAAGCAACTCAATGTGCTCGCGCTGAACGCCAAG
>JABDEK010000191.1:0-2420 GCA_013287135.1 Acidobacteriota bacterium
GAGCAATCCCAGAGTCAGGTGCTGTCGGCGCGTGCGCGAGTGGATGTTTCCGGTTCCGATATCGACTCCATCAACCTGGCGCTGAGGCCGGCAATCTCCATTTCGGGACAGATCTATCCGGACGGGATGCCTCCGCCAACTTTCCAGATGGCGCGGTTGCGGGTCGCGCTGAATCCCGTGGATGACGATTCGGTAGGAAATGCCAGCGCCCAGGTCCAGGCCGACGGTACGTTCGTCCTTAATAATGTCGCAGCCATCACGTATCGCGTGAACTTGACGGGAGTGCCGACCGGCGGGTATCTGGAAGCCGGAAGGTACGGAAGCGGGGATGCACTGGGAGATCTGCTTCAAGTTGGCGGCGAAGGCGTGCAGCTTTCCCTGCAGATCGGTTTCGTACCCGGGCAAATTACAGGAACGCTCACCGACGCCGGCGGTCAGCCATTCGCGGGAGCGACGTGTGTGCTGATTCCATCCGCCCGCAATCGAATCGACCTCTACAAGACGGCTTCAACCGACCAGTACGGCCAGTTCTCGTTCCCCAACATGGCGCCCGGCGACTACAAGGTTTTCGCATGGGAGACCATTTCAACCGGCGCCTATCAGGACCCGTCGTTTGTTTCCCGATTTGAAGATCGCGGACAGGTTGTCCATCTCGAGAAGAGCGGTTCCGCCACCGTTCAACTGAAAGTCATTCCCGCGAACGCACAGTGAGAGGAACGAATCCTTGCCGGGACAGGCCACCTGTTTCATAGCTCGCAAGTCTCCCGAAACGGGGCAACCGCGGTCCCAGAACACAATATGAAATTGAATATTGTTACGCTGCTGATTGGTGTCGCATTTCTCAGCAGCGGCGCGTACTGGGTGGTGACGACACACCAACCGTGGACTCCACTGAGGATCATCGGCGTTGCGATCCTGGTGCCGTCATTTATTTTGTTTTTGCTGGCGCGGATTCAGCTCGGGAACAATTTTTCGGTTCAGGCAAAAGCGCAGAATCTTGTGACTACGGGCGTGTACTCGCGCATTCGCAATCCTATTTATGTTTTTGGCGCGCTGATGCTTATGGGCATTGCACTGTATTTCAAACCGATCCTTTTGCTGGGGTTTCTTGTGCTGATTCCAATTCAAATCAAGCGTGCGCGCAGGGAAGAAGGCGTTCTCGCTGAAAAATTCGGCGCAGAATATCAAAGCTACAAAGCGAAAACCTGGTTTTGAATTTTTCGGCTGCGGCTTGAGGAAATCCAATTTCAGAAGAGGACGCCCGCCGCTACTGGATTTCGGCCTCTACCAGCATCGCGAGAAGAGCAAGCGACTCTTGCCACCCGAGATAGCAAGCCTCGACCGGAATTGCGTCGGGTATTCCTTCCTGGATGACGCTTAGCTCTGTACCGACGCTAACTTTCTTTAAGGAAATTGTGACCTGCATCACACCTGGCAGGTTTGGGTCATCGAATTTGTCCGTATGACGGATCCGTTCGTTTGGAACCAGTTCCAGATATTCCCCTCCGAAAGAATGGCTTTGGCCATTCGTGAAGTTCGCAAACGACATCTTGTAGGTGCCGCCGACTTTTGCATCCAGATGATGAACTTTGCCGGTGAAGCCATTCGGCGGAAGCCACTTAGCCATGGCATCGGGGTCGAGGAACGCCCGATAAATTCTCTCTGGCGTTGCCCGAAGGACTCGGTGAAGACGGACTGTGTTTGGCATGATCGCTCCTTCTATTTCTTCACGAGCAGCATTGTCGACGGATCGAGGACGAGCGTGAGCTTCGCGACATTCGGATTGTCGTGATCCTTCAGGAGCGAAAGTTTCACAATGCCGTCATCGTCCGTCATTTGAACGATGACAGCTATCGCGGGAGCGAGCTTCGCGAGGGGTTCGGGGATGCCGCGATCGTCCGATGCGGCGCCGCGGTGAGTTAATGCAGACATCCACAACTCGACCTTGAAGTCTGCGGCGAGTTGGCGGAGCGCTTCAATGTCGGCAAAGGTTGCCTGTTCGAAGTTCAATCCCTCGAGGATCAGACAGGCCGGCTCGAAGTGGGCGACCTCCTTCAGGAATTGGATCGAATGGCGCAGCTTTTCAGTTGTAAAGGTTCCACCCGCATAGGTGTGGATCATGCGGTGGCGTTCCATTTCGAGCCGCGCAGTGGCGAGGTCTTCCAGGCCCGCGGAGTGGGCGAGATCCATGAAAATCTCGTCGTAAAACTCCCGCATGTGATCGACCGTCTTGTCCAGTGAGACGTGCAGCACCTTGCGCCCGCGAATGGCGTCATCGAGGGCGATTCCCACCAGAAATGCGGTCTTTCCAATGCCGTGCCGGGCAACGACAACCCCGATATTGCCCGGGCCGACGCCGCCATGGATCGAATGTTCGAACAACCGCAGCGGGTTGCGTTCGTTAAGTTCTTTGCTGTACA
>JABDEK010000191.1:2430-2516 GCA_013287135.1 Acidobacteriota bacterium
CTATTCCTCGTCTATTCGTCGTCATCGGCAACCAGGCCGGTGCCGTACTTCTCAACCAACTGCTTGTGAATTTCCGACGGAACCGG
>JABDEK010000192.1 GCA_013287135.1 Acidobacteriota bacterium
GATACATCAGCCGCACCTGGCAGCTTGCGTGGTTAATTACGGCGCGCTACCCACGGATCCCAACGATCTCCAACAAATTGCTGCGCCGATTCTCGGGAATTTTGGTGCACAAGATCACGGAATAACTCCAGCAGACGTCAAAGCTTTCCAGAAAAGTATGACGGGCATAGGCCGTTACGTGGACATCAAGATCTATGACGACGCAGGTCACGCCTTCGAAAACCCAAATAACCAGACCGGCTATCGACCCCAAGACGCCGCGGACGCCTGGGCCCGCACGGTTGCCTTCCTCAAGAAAGCCCTGAGATAAAAAACCCGTCTTGCCAGTGCAACTTATTGCAGAGTCTCCCGACGATAGAGTTCCGCTGTGTGCCACACCGTTGCAACCACAACCATAAGGCCCATAACGGTTATCGCAATTACGCCGGCGAAATCGAGGAGTCTCCAGGGCACTCCGGGCACTCTCATATTTGGACGAAACCACAAGACGAAGTTAGCAAGCGCCAGCAAAACTCGGATTTCCGTTGGCCCGAACTTGGCGAAAGAAAGCCGGAAAACTCCGAGCGTATAAGACGCTAAGTAAGTCTCAATTGAAAGAAGTAGGAAAGCGATGAGCATACCCATGGCAATCCTCCAATCGACATAACCGGAGAGTCCGAGACCAGTCATCAAAAATAATGCTCCAAACGAGTCAAGTATATGGTCAACGTAAAAACCGTAGCGAGGGCGCTGACGGTTTCTTACGCGCGCCAAAGTTCCATCAAGACTATCTCCAAACCAGTTCACCACCAGGCAAACTGTAGCTAGTAGCAGTCCGATGGGACGCCAGCGCGCTAACAAATAACTGCAGCCTGCCAGAAACATAGCTGCGAAGCCGAGAAGAGTCAGTTGGTCAGAGCTAACCCACGAAGGCATGCGGCAGGCCATCCAAAGCAACGCTTTCCGTTCCAATCCTGATGTCATGCTCTCTTGAATACGCGTCGCATTAACAAAGCTCTTCATAGTCTCTTGCGTTCCCTCTGCAATTGGGCTCTCAGTGGGATTTTCGGAAGAAAGTCCAGTTTCGACAGCCGTTTCTGTTAGCTTCATTATGTTTTCCTTTGAAAACGACCGACGTAAGCGCCACTATGCGTCGCCGCCAGACACAAACTCAATGACCTGGACCTCAATTCAGATGGCCAGAACATCATTTCGTAAAGCTCTTGAAATCAGTTGGTTGATGAGTATTCTCCGTTAGAATGGAACCGCTGAGAGACTTGCCTTGACTGAGCCTGGGCGTGAATCACAAAAGCTTCGTTTCGGCGTGTTTGAGTTCGACAACGCCAGCGGCGAGTTGTATAGGGATGGGAAAGTCCAGCCTCGGATTCGAGAGCAAGCGCTTCAAATATTGCTAATGCTTTTGGAACGCCCAAGGGTCCTTGTAACGCGGGAGGAACTGCGCGATCGCCTTTGGTCGTCTGATACTTTCGTCGATTTTGATCATGGTTTGAATACTGCGATAAATCAGTTACGTAGCGCCTTAGGAGATTCGGCGGCGAATCCTCGCTTCATACAAACCTTGCCTCGCCGTGGCTACCGTTTTATTGCTCCGGTTGAACTCATGCCGAACTTGAGCCCACGAAGTGCGCATGACTCGACGGCTGCCAACATCGTAAGTTCGGATCAATCAGAAGGAACAGCGTCGCGGGATTCTAGCTCATCAATATTGAGCGATGCTTGTGAACTACCTTCTGTCTCTAGAAGGTTAGTGCTGATTCTATTCTCCCTGATCCAAGTAATGTATCTCACCTTCTACATCGTTGCGCTAACGCGAGTTTACCAAGTCGAGTCAATCCTTTCGCATCCACAAATTCCATCTCTTTCGATCTTGATCGCGCTAATTGTTACGGCAGCTGTGGGCATACCGATTCGACTTTATCTGCTCGCAGCGACGGCGTTCCACTATGGCGGGTTGAACACCAAATTCAAGAAACTTTTTCCGTTTGTGCTTCCTCTCGACGAACTCTGGGCTCTTGCTCCCTTCTTAATTATTCACCGCATAGGTTTCGGCTTGGCGTTAGCTGCGACTGCCGCACTTCTGTATTTGCCATTCTCCCAGCGGTCTCTGCTGCTCATGGGTTTCTTAGTCAAAAAACCTTTGATCGAACGGTGAGCGCAGCCCGACGCCCCATTCAGCTGTGTTAGAATATGAATAAGTCAGTAGGCCCGTAGCTCAGTTGGCTAGAGCGCCACCTTGACACGGTGGAGGTCTGCGGTTCGAGCCCGCACGGGCCTACCATATTTATCAATCACTTCCGCATCCGCCGTTCCGTCATGACGACGATTTGTGACATGATTTGTGACGTAACCTTCCTGCCCGGCACCACCAAGAGCGTCCAAAGCACGGCGCTTCGCGTCGAGCCGGATGTGTGAATAAAGCTCCAACATTTTACGCGACACATGACCGGCGATGGACATAATGGTTTGATCGCTTGCCTGGGACTCGGCCAGTTCGGTTACGGCGTGATGGCGCAGA
>JABDEK010000193.1 GCA_013287135.1 Acidobacteriota bacterium
GGAATCCGAGCAATCCGTTCCCGCAGTTGCGCTACAAGGAGATGGAACAGCACGGAGTGCACGGCTTCGGCAAGGCCGATGTCATTGGATGGCACATTCACGTGCGTGTGCACCATTCCGGCAAGCTTGCCACCGGCAAATCCCGTGATACCAATAGTATGGAGCTGTCGGCCATTGGCATATTCCACAGCTCGTAAAATGTTGGGGCTGTTACCCGAACCACTGATCGCAACCAGCACATCGTCAGGCTGAGCAAAATTCGCAAGCTGTGTCGCAAAGACAGTTTCGTAGCCGTCGTCGTTGGCAAGCGCCGTGATATAGGAAGTATTGTCGGTTAGAGAAAGAGCTCGAAATTTCTTACCACCATTGTTGCCCATGCATGTGGCCTTGCTCAGATCCTGTCCCAGATGCGAAGCATTGGAAGCACTGCCACCGTTGCCGATAAGAAAGACGGTCTTCTCGTCAACATAGGCCTGAAAAAGCCGATTCACAAGTGGATCAGCCTGTCCTTCCAGGGCGTCTACCATCCGTTTCACTTCATCGAGATATTGTCGAATCACGCATCGCTCCACGCGGATTAAGCCAAAGTATCCAACCGTTTTTTCAGTCGAACAGAATAGCACGATTCGAAAACTATTTGAGCCTTTCCCCCGCGGTCGAAATGTTTTGATTTGAAAAATGTCCCCATAACTTTCATGCATATAACATGGGGTACACTGTTGGGCGGTTAAGTATCTCTACATCGACTGAAGAGCACGCGTGTAGCAGTACTTGCCTACTACTGCAGTTTTTTGAATACCATGAGGGTTATCATCATTACCAACAGCCTCAGCAGTGGAGGCGCAGAGAAACAGATGTTGTGGATTGCGCGGACATTGGTCACGAAAGGCATTCCTTGCGCCATCTTTGAGATGCAGGCGAGGTCATCCAACCACCGCATTGCAGAGTTAATTACAGCGGCGACAGAGGCTGGAGTGGAGTTTCGACGGGCCGCGCTAAAAGAAACCTATTTCACGACATGGATTCGGTTACATGATTTTGTTCGGGCACACTCGACCGCCATTGTCTGGACCTGGGGGTTTCGAAGCGATCTGTCGATCCTTCTGATGCATTGGCTGGGCTTCAAGCGGCGCTGGATTTGCTCTCTTCGGACAGCCAATATGGAAGCCTTTCGTTCACTGGACTGGTTGGTCCACGCTTGCATTGAACAGAACGCGTATTATGCATCCAACACCTACGCAGCGAGAGAATTTCTGGGAATCGTGCATCCCGGATCCAAATTGCGCTGCCATGTAATCTATAATTTCGTCCCGGAATCTGCCAGCGCCGTCAAGACATTGCCTGCTGTCCTTCCCCGACCATTGCATGTCGTTATGCCGGGCAACATTGAACATCCCAAGAAAGGCTACGATATCGTTATCCAGCTTGCAGAACTGATCAAGAAAGAGTGTTTACCTATAAAGATTCATGTGGGTGGGCGTCCCGATCGGATTGGCCTTTTCGCCAAACAAATTGCAGAAAGAGAATTGGAGACCGTCCTGATCTACCACGGCGAGGTTGACGCTCCGCACGAGTTTTTAAAATCGGGTGATTGTTTCCTGCTGGTCAGCCGCTATGAGGGAATGCCCAACTCACTATTGGAGGCAACTAGTATTGGCTTGCCGGCCATCACAACAGTTGTTGGAGACCTTGGGCAATTGGTTGAGACCAAAGAGGAAATGTACTTGGTGCCAATCGAGGATGTGGCGGCAGTGAAGCGATGTTTGGTGGATATTCTGTCCGACTGGCCTGCCGCTGTGGAGATGGCCGGTCGAGGCCGCCTGTGGTGCGAACGGAATTTTGCGGCGGAAAATTGCACGCAGCAGATTTTGCACTTATTAAATGACGTTTCTCAGGGAAACGATACAGTATGTGCGGAATAGCTGGATTTATCGGCAGGGAAGGTCAACCACGAGAACCTGCGCGCGATATTCTGGAGAAAATGACGCGCCGGTTGATTCATCGCGGTCCGGATAGTGAAGGCTATTGGCAGAGTGCAGACGGACGCGTTAACCTGGGGCACCGCCGCCTCGCCATTATCGACCTTACGCCTTCCGGTCATCAGCCAATGCTAACGCCGGACGGCCGGTTTGTATTGAGCTTCAACGGGGAAATCTACAATTTCGAAGAATTGAAAGAGGATCTTGAAACAGCGGGCTGCCGCTTTGCCGGCACGTCCGACACCGAGGTTCTGCTTCAGGCGCTGGCCACCTGGGGAGTCGAGCCGACGCTACAGCGGCTGAATGGTATGTTCGCTTTTGCGTTGTGGGACAACCTTGCTCGAAAACTGTGGCTTGCACGCGATCGATTTGGAGAGAAGCCGCTATATTATTCCTGGCAGAACGGGATGTTTATTTTTGGCTCCGAACTGAAGGCGGTCACGCCGCATCCCGGCTTTAAGTTCGACATTGACCGCAATGTGCTGTCATCCTACATGCGCTTCAACTACGTACCGTGGCCCTGCAGTATCTT
>JABDEK010000194.1 GCA_013287135.1 Acidobacteriota bacterium
AATTCGGGGACGCCCCCCCGGAATTCATAATTCGTACTTCGGAATTCCGGGGGGGCGTCCCCGAATTACTCCCGCCGCGTGTGCTAACATGCCGATTATCTATGGATAGCTGGATCTTTGTCGCTGTCATCGAATTTATTGTGTTGCTGCTGTCGCTTAGCGTCCACGAATCCTGCCACGCGTGGACCGCGGACCGATTGGGAGATCCGACCGCACGATTCCTTGGCCGCGTGTCGTTGAATCCCATCGTGCATGCGGATCTTGTCGGCACCATCATTCTCCCGATCGTGGGAATTTTCACCGGCTTCATGTTTGGATGGGCAAAACCCGTACCTGTGAATGTGAACCGTCTTCGGCATCCCAAACGCGATCACATGCTGGTCGCGGCTGCCGGTCCGGTCAGCAACATGGCTATGGCCACAGGATTGTTTATTGCGCTGGTCCTCTTGAAAGCAAGTTCTGCCGGCGCGGCCGAGGTTGTTCGCGCAGTGGCCATCGGGAGATTGCCGGAAGGGAATTCGATTCTGACGCCGCTGGTCATGGTTGCCTATCAGGGCGTGGTGATAAATATCATTCTCGCCATGTTCAACCTGATTCCCGTTGCGCCGTTGGATGGCGCTGCAATCCTGTCAGGACTCCTGCCCAGAGCCGTTGGCGCCATGCTGGATTCCATCCAACGCTACGGTTTTGTGATCCTGCTCGTGCTGTTGTATCTCGGCATCCCGGAACAGTTATTCGGACCTCCTATTTTTTTCGTCCAAACCTACCTGATCGCCTATTAATGGGATTATGAGTAAACCGAGAATCTTGAGCGGCATGCGCCCTACGGGACGCCTTCATCTGGGTCATCTCGTCGGAGCGCTGGAAAACTGGGTGCGCCTGCAGGACGAATACGACTCGTTCTTCTGCATTGTCGATTGGCACGCCCTGACCACCAACTACGAGAATACCGGGGATATCCGGGCGTCGATCCTGGACAATGCGATGGACTGGCTGGCCGCCGGCCTGGACCCAAACCGCTCGACCATCTTCGTTCAATCCCAGGTGAAGGAGCATGCCGAGTTGCATCTGCTGTTGTCCATGATCACGCCACTGGGTTGGCTGGAACGGGTTCCCACGTATAAGGAACAAATGAATGAACTTACGGGGCGAGACCTCCATACCTATGGTTTTTTGGGTTACCCGCTGCTTCAAGGCGCCGATATCCTTATATATCGAGCGAATGTGGTGCCGGTCGGCGAAGATCAGGTGTCGCATATTGAACTGACGCGGGAGATAGCCCGGCGATTCAATAATCTCTATGGAGCCGTCCTTCCCGAGCCGCAATCCCTGCTGACGAAGGTGCCTAAACTCCCCGGTACCGATGGGCGCAAGATGAGCAAAAGCTACGGCAACGCCATCGCGCTGACCGAAAAGCCGGAAATCGTCAAGCAGACCCTTAAAACCATGGTCACCGATCCTGCCCGGATACGCCGCCAGGATCCGGGCAACCCGGAATTGTGCCCCGTCGGCGACTATCACAAGATATTTTCCGACGAAAAAAGAAATACCGAGGTGGACCAAGGTTGTCGCTCCGCCGGGATAGGCTGTATCGAATGCAAAATGTGGCTGTTCGATAGCCTTCAGAAAACCATCGGTCCAATTTACGAGCGGCGGCAGGAGATTGAAACCCGAAAGGGCGACGTTGCCGACATATTGGACCAGGGCGCGGCGAAGGCAAGGATCGTGGCAGCCGAAACAATGGTCCAGGTCCGCGATGCCATGAAGATCTAACATGACCGAAGAACTCAAAATCACGTTACCGCTCTACGAAGGACCGCTCGATCTTCTACTGGACATGATCCGCAAGCAGAAGCTCGACATTTACGACATCCCGATTGCGACCGTCACGCACCAGTATCTGGACTATCTGCACCTGCTGCAGGAGATGAATGTGGACCTCGCATCGGAATTTCTCCTGATCGCGGCGCAGTTGATCTATATCAAGTCGCGAATGTTGCTGCCGCCCGATCCCGATGCCGTCGGCGAGGAAGCCGAGGATCCGCGGGCCGATCTGGTTCGGCGGCTTCTGGAATACGAAAAATTCAAGGACGCCGCGCAGATGCTCTACCAGCGCGAGATGGTCGAAAATGCGGCGTGGAATAATCCGGGAATTGTGCCGTTTGAGGACGGGGAGTTGGAACCGCAGGTCACGGTCGGACTCTACGACCTGCTTCTTGCGTTTCGCGAAGTCATCAAACGCGCCGAAGTTCGGCCGTTCATGGAAGTCGATCGCGAAGAATTCTCGATCGAACAGATGATGGGATACCTTTTCGACCGGATCCTCGGCGCTCGAAGTGCGATCACACTGACCGACGTTTTGCCTGCGCTGAACAACAAACGTGGCTTGATCACAGCATTTCTGGCGTTGTTGGAGTTGACCCGTTTGAAAGCGATCTTTTTAAATCAGGAAACGCCATTCGGCGAAATTTCCGCTCGCGCAAATCCAAACTATGAGCTATCCCAATCTTT